>NZ_JBWXNG010000011.1:0-249551 GCF_056627435.1 Pseudomonas sp. 2 | reverse complement strand
TCGCGAAAGCGGTTGGGGTTTTGTTTTTGCGCCCGGAAAACATCATCGCCCCTTCGGCAAGCCGTGCTGCTACGGGGCGATGTGTCGTTGCAACCCATGCACGGTAATTCCTACATATCGCGTCTAGCTGCTATCCAAGGCTGTAGGTTCTTTCCTGTTCTGCTTTCACCCCCTCTACTTGGGCCATCTTCTGCCCCAGAATCGCCGGCCTCCTGCAACTATCCGTAGAGGTCATCCGTTTTATGCTTCCGTTCGCCGACTCCAAGCACCTGCGTCTTGAAACCGGTCGCCCCAAGCGCTCGTTCGAAGTGCTGACCTGCACGGGAGACGAGCCCTTCAATCGGCCGTACGCCTATGAGCTGGAAATCGTCCACCCAACCGGCGAGCTCGATGCCCACGAATTGCTGTTCAGCGGCGCCTACCTGTATTCGGCGGGCGCTGCCACCGGCATCCACGGGCACATCCAGAGCATCATGTGCAGCCACACCGAGCCTGCGCCCAGCAATCTGGCGACGGTCAGGCCCAAGCGCTATCTGATCACGCTGGGGCCGCGTCTGGGATTGATGGCCTTCCGGCACAACCAGCGCATCTTTCAGGGCATGAGCGCTGACCGGATCATCACTCAAGTGTTGAGCGAGCACGGCATCGACGACACCGGATACCTCTGGCAGCGCAGCCGGCCGTGCATCGAGCGGGATTTCTGCGCCCAGTACCGCGAGAGCGATCTGCAGCTGGTACAGCGCCTGTGCGGCGAGGAGGGCATGCACTATTACTTCCTGCACACGCGCAAGCGCCACGTCGTGGTGTTCACCGACCAACCCGCCGAAGGCCATGAGATCCCCAGCGAGGTCCAGAGGGCCCTGCAACCCAAGGCCGCGGCCAAAACCGATTCGAAGACAGACGCGCCCATGAACATGCAACGCGCCTGTGTGGTCGGCGGGTTGTTCGAGCCGGTCAAGCCCGATAATCGGGGGCGACTCAAGGTGCGCTTCGAGTGGGGCAACCAGGGCGATGGCGCGCGCTTCAACGATTGCTGGGTGCCGATCGACTCGGCGCTGATCGACGTCAACAACCCCTGGTGGGGCGGGATGGAAGTGGTGGTGAACTTCCGCAGCGGCAACCCTGCCTACCCTTACATCAGCCATCGCCTGTGGGACCCGGACATCAATCCGCGCGTGAAGCCCGACCCGGCGGTTATCCCGCGCCGGGTCATCACCACGCGCATCGACAAGGACTTCTTCCTGGACGAGTCGCAGCAGTTTGCTATTGATGACAAGTTGATCATCCGGCTGGCGCGCAACAACGAACTGCATTTCAGGGTCGGGTCGAGCCTGGTGACCATCGACTCGAAATCGCTCACCCTGAGCGGTCTGAAAGTCATGCTGTCATCCATCGCCCAGGCCGAGGCGCAGGAGCAGGAAGGCCCGGTCACTCAGCCCTGAAACCAGCCGCCGCTGCGGTTCAGGCGTTTGGCGATCATGCCCAGCGTCAGTGCCCGCAGCGCCATGAACAGCAGAAACACCAGCCACAGCGCGTGGTTGCCAAAGCCGCCCGCCAGCCAGGCGAAGGGCGCGGTGATCAGCGCAGTGAGCACCATCGCGTTGCGCATCTCCCGGGCCCGGGTGGCGCCGATGAACAGGCCGTCGAGCAGGTAACTCCAGACGGCCACCAACGGCAGCACGGCCAGATAGGGCAGGTAGATGAAGGCGATTTCGCGAACCTGAACGATGTCGGTCTGCAGGGCAATGAACAGGTGCCCGGCGCACAGGAACAGCACGGCGAACGCCAGGCTGCAGATCAGCGACCAGCCCCCGGCGACGTTTAGCGAGCGTCGCAGGGCATCGCGGTCGCGGGCGCCGATGGCGTGGCCGCACAACGCTTCCACCGCATGGGCCAGGCCGTCCAGCGCGTTGGCGGTGAGCAACAGGCCATTGAGCAGCAGCGCGTTGGCCGCCACCGTGGCATCGCCCAGCCGCGCGCCTTGGGTGGTGATCAGAAAGAACACCGATTGCAGCACCAGGCTGCGGATGAAGATGTCGCGGTTGACCACCAGCAGTGGTCGCCAGCTCTGCCAGCGCTTCATGGCACTCAACACCAGCTGGCCCGGATACTGGCGCAGGCCCTTGTGGGTCAGAGCCAGGCCCAGCGTCGCGCCGACCCACTCGGCCACCACCGACGCCCGGGCACTGCCGACCACGCCCCAGTCCAGGCCGATCACGAACCACAGGTTCAGCGCGATGTTGACCAGATTGGTGGTCAGCAGAATCGCCAGCGGCGCCCGGGCGTTCTGCAGCCCGAGAAACCAGCCCACCAGCGCATAGCTGGCCAGAGCTGCCGGCAGGCCGAGCAGGCGGGTATGGAAGAAGTCCTGGGTGAGTTCATTCAAGTCCGGCGAAGGCTGCATCATCTGCAAGGCCAGATGCTGGAAGGGCAGGCCGATCAGGCCCAACAACAGGGCAAAGCCCATGGCCAGCAGCAGGCCCTGCAGCAAAACCTGACGCAACGCCGCGCCATCGTTGCGCCCGGCAGCCTGAGCGGCGAAACCGGTGGTGCCCATGCGCAGAAAGCTCATGGCCCAGGCCAGAAAACTGTACAGCGTGCCGCCCACCGCCACCGCGCCCAATTGATGGGCATGGGGCAAATGGCCGATCACGCTGCTGTCGACCAGCGTGACCAGCGGCACTGAGATATTGGACAGAATCATCGGCGCCGCCAGCGCCCACACCTGACGATGGGTGGCGCGCTGACGCCAGTCTGTGAAGAAGTTGGACATTGGAGCTCCCGGGGAAGGGCGCAATTGTAACGGCCCGCACAACCCTGTAGGAGCGAATTCATTCGCGAAAGATCGTTCAGGCGACGCATGTGGATTGGGTGCTCACCGAGAACAAACCCGCAAACCCAAGGTCTATTCCCGCGCCGCGCTGTGCGATCGACATTGCGGTGCTATAACTGCTGCTTCTCATCACAACTGCCGCCAATGAGTGCCTCATGCTTAACAAAGGATTGTTCCTGGCCTGCGCGCTGGTACTGCTCAGTGCCTGCGATTCCTCCACTTCCGACAAACCTGCTCCGGCTCCCGCCCAGCCTGCCGCGCCGCAAGCCGCTGCGGTCGAGCCTGCCAAGCCCAAGCCTGCGGTGGACATTCCCGCGCTGAGCAAGCGCTACGCAGGGCGTGAGCTGACGGTGGTGGATGTCTCGGAAATCCAGCTCGATGGCGCAAGTACCTTGTCGCTGAGTTTTTCCGTGCCGCTGAACCCGGACCAGAAATTCGCCGAGAAAGTGCATCTGGTGGACAGCAAGGACGGCAAGGTCGACGGCGCGTGGGAGCTGTCGGACAACCTCATGGAACTGCGCCTGCGTCACCTCGAACCCAAGCGCAAACTGGTGCTGACCATTGACCCGGGCCTGGTGGCCGTGAACAACAACACGCTGGCGGCGGAATACTCGGCGCGCCTGGAAACCTCCGACCTGCAAGCCACCGTCGGTTTCGCCAGCCGTGGCAGCCTGCTGCCGACTCGTCTGGCAGAGGGCCTGCCGGTGATCGCGCTGAACGTCGACAAGGTCGATGTCGAGTTCTTCCGCATCAAGTCTGATTCGCTGCCTGCCTTTCTCAGTTCCTGGGAAGGTTCTTCCAGCCTGCAGAGCTACGAATCCAAAGAGCTGCTGCCCATGGCCGATCTGGTCTACGGCGGGCGCTTTGATCTGAACCCGGCGCGCAACACCCGGGAAACCGTGCTGCTGCCCATCGCCGGGCTCAAGCAGTTGCAGCAGCCGGGCGTCTATCTGGCAGTGATGCGCGCCTCGGGCACCTATAACTATTCGCAGCCGGCGACCCTGTTCACCCTGAGCGACATCGGCCTTTCCGTGCACCGCTACGCCAATCGCCTCGACGTGTTCACCCAGGCGCTGGAAGGCGGCAAGGCGCTCAATGGCATCGACCTTGAGCTGTATGACGACAAGGGCCGCGTGGTTGGCCAGGGCAAGACCGACAACGCCGGGCACGCCGAACTGCCGCTGCCGGCCAAGGCCGAGGTGCTGCTGGCCCATCAGGGCGAGCAGACCAGCCTGTTGCGCCTGAACAGCGCGGCGCTGGACCTGGCCGAGTTCGACATCACCGGCCCTCAGGCTCACCCATTGCAGTTCTTCATCTTCGGCCCGCGGGACCTGTATCGCCCCGGCGAAGTGGTGCTGCTCAACGGCCTGTTGCGCGACAACGACGGCAAGCGGGTGAAAGCGCAACCCATCACTGTCGAAGTACGCCGCCCTGACGATCAGGTCAGTCGCAAGTTCGTGTGGGATGCCGATGCCAGCGGCCTCTATCAATACCAGCTGCAACTGTCGGATGAAGCGCCGACCGGCCGCTGGCAACTGGTGTTCGACCTGGGCGACGGCAAGCCGCAGTTGTATGAATTCCAGGTCGAAGACTTCCTGCCCGAGCGCATGGCGCTGGAACTCAAGGGCAGCGACAGCCCCATCGCACCGGATGCGCCGCTGGATGTAGCAATCAATGGCCGCTACCTCTACGGCGCGCCTGCCTCGGGCAATCGCCTGACGGGTCAGCTGTATGTGCGCCCGCTGCGCGAGGCGGTGCCGGGCCTGCCGGGGTATCAGTTCGGTTCGGTCACCGAGGAAGACCTCAAGCAGGACCTGGAAGTGGAAGACAGCGTGCTGGACGCCAACGGCGAGCTGGACCTGAGCATCGACAGCCAGTGGGCCAAGGCGCGCTCGCCGCTGCAACTGGTGCTGCAGGCGAGCTTGCAGGAGTCGGGCGGGCGGCCGATCACTCGCCGCCTCACCCAGCCGGTCTGGCCGGCTGACAAGCTGCCGGGCCTGCGCGGGCTGTTCGACGGTGAGGCCACCGAAGGCGATGGTCCGGTGGAATTCGAAGTGCTGATGGCTGACGCCGAAGGCCACAAACTGGCCGCCGATAACCTCAAGGTGCGGCTGATCCGCGAGCGCCGCGACTACTACTGGAACTACTCGGACAGCGATGGCTGGAGCTATCACTACAACGAGAAATTCCTCAACCTGTCCGAAGAAACCTTGAGCGTGAAAAAGGATTCGACGGCCAAGGTCACCTTCCCGGTGGAGTGGGGCCCGTATCGTGTCGAGGTTGAAGACCCCGAAACCGGCCTGATCAGCAGCGTGCGTTTCTGGGCCGGTTACCGCTGGCAGGACAACGCCGAAGGCGGCGCCGTGCGGCCCGATCAGGTCAAGCTGGCGCTGGACAAACCCGCCTACGCCGATGGCGACACCGCCAAGGTCACCGTGACGCCGCCGAGCGCGGGCAAGGGCTACCTGCTGGTGGAATCCAGCGAAGGTCCATTGTGGTGGCAGGAAATCGACGTGCCGGCCGAGGGCAAAACCTTCGACGTGCCTGTGGATAAAAAGTGGGCGCGCCACGACCTGTATGTCAGCGCGCTGGTGATTCGTCCCGGTGAGCGCAAGGCCAACGTCACGCCCAAGCGCGCCGTGGGCGTCCTGCACCTGCCGCTGGATCGCTCCGAGCGCAAGCTGGCGCTGAGCGTGACGGCGCCGGAGAAGATGCGGCCCAAGCAGCCGCTCAAGCTCAAGGTCAACGCCAAGAACGCCGACGGCTCGATACCCAAGGACGTGCATGTGCTGGTCGCCGCCGTGGACGTCGGCATTCTCAACATCACCGAATACGCCACGCCCGATCCGTTCGCCAGCCTGTTCGGGCGCAAGGAATACGGCGCCGACCAGCTCGACATCTATGGCCAGTTGATTGAGGCCGGGCGTAACCGTCTGGCCAGCCTGGCATTCGGTGGCGACGCAGCGCTGGCCAAGGGCGGCAAGCGTCCGGAAACCAGCGTCACCATCGTCGCCCTGCAAAGCGCGCCGGTGACCCTGAACGATCAGGGCGATGCCGAAGTCAGCGTCGACATTCCCGATTTCAACGGCGAGCTGCGGATCATGGCGCAGGCCTGGACCGACGAGCGCTACGGCATGGCCGAAGCGAAAACCGTGGTCGCAGCACCCCTGATCGCCGAGCTGTCGGCGCCGCGTTTCCTCGCCGGAGGCGACCAGACCAGCGTGGCGCTGGATGTGTCGAACCTGTCGGGGCAGGCGCAGAAACTCAACGTGCAGGTCAGCGCCGAAGGGCAACTGAGCCTGGCCCAGCCCGATGCCGGCAAGGCGATCAATCTCAATCAGGGCCAGCGCACCACGCTGCAGATTCCGGTCAAGGCCCAGGGCGGTTTCGGTCAGGGCACGATCAAGGTCACGGTCAATGGCCTGGAGTTGCCGGGCGAGAACCTGCCAGCCTTCAGCCGCGAGTGGACCATTGGTGTGCGTCCGGCCTATCCGGCGATGCTCAAACAGTACCGGGCGGTGCTCAAGGATCAGGCCTGGAGCCTGCCGGAAGGCGCGCTTGAGGCGTTCGAACCAGCGGGGCGCGAAGCGATGCTGTCGGTGTCGAGCCGTCCGCCGCTCAACCTCGGCGAGCAGATTCGTGCGCTCAAGGCTTACCCGTACGGTTGTCTGGAACAGACCACCAGCGGCTTGTATCCGTCGCTCTATGCCGATGCCACGACCCTCAAGCGCCTCGGCCTGGAAGGCGAGCCGGATGCCGTGCGCAAGCGCAAGATCGAACTGGGCATCGAGCGCCTGCTGGGCATGCAGCGCTACAACGGCAGCTTCGGTTTGTGGGGCGCGGATGGCGACGAGGAATACTGGCTGACCGCCTATGTCACCGACTTCCTGCTGCGCGCCCGCGATCAGGGCTATGCGGTGCCGCCGGATGCGCTGAAGAAAGCCAACGAGCGCCTGCTGCGCTACTTGCAGGAGCGCAATCAGATTGAGGTCAACTACAGCGAAAACGCCGACCACACCCGCTTTGCCGTGCAGGCTTATGCCGGGCTGGTATTGGCCCGCAGCCAGCAGGCGCCGCTGGGTGCACTGCGCAGCCTGTTCGACCGTCGCAGCGATGCGCGCTCGGGCCTGCCGCTGGTGCAATTGTCTATCGCGCTGGAAAAAATGGGCGACAAGCCGCGCGCCGATCAGGCGTTGCTGGCGGGGCTGGCCGCAGGGCGCAAGGCCAACGACTGGCTCGCTGACTACGGCAGCCCGCTGCGCGATCAGGCGTTGATCCTGTCGCTGCTTGAGGAAAACAAGCTGGCGTCGGACAAGGTCGAGGAGCGCCTGTTCGCGCTGTCCGATCAGGTCGCGGCCAGCCGTTATCTGTCCACTCAGGAGCGCAATTCGCTGTTCCTCGCCGGGCGCGATCTGCTGGGCAAGCCGGAAGCCAAATGGGCGGCAACGCTCAACAGCGGCAGCAACACCCGCGAGCTGAGCAACGATCAGCCAGGCGTCAAGCTCGACAGCTCGGTGCTGGCTTCACCGCTCACCGTGCAGAATGGTGGCGGCGAGACGCTGTACCAGCAGATGACGATTTCCGGTTACCCGTCGCAGCCGCCGGTGGCCGGTGGCGAGAACCTGAGCATTCGTCGCGAGTACCTGGGCATGGATGGCGAGGCGCTGAACCTCAATGCCCTGAAGAGCGGCGAGCTGGTGCTGGTGCATCTGGAACTCAAATCCAAGGAGCGTGTGCCGGATGCGCTGGTGGTGGACTTGCTCCCGGCCGGGCTTGAGATCGAGAACCAGAACCTGGCGCAGAGCGCCGCGAGCCTGGAAGACGCCAGCGACTCGGTGAAGCAGTGGCGCGAGTCGATGGAAAACGCCGGCCTCAAGCACCAGGAATTCCGCGGCGACCGCTACGTCGCAGCGGTGGATTTGCAAGGCTTCAACACCGTGCACCTGTTGTACCTGGCCCGCGCGGTGACCCCAGGCACTTATCGCGTGCCGCCGCCGCAAGTGGAGTCGATGTACCGGCCCAACTGGCAGGCCCTGGGCGATGCGCCGGGGCAGTTGGTGGTCAAGGCCAAGAAGTAAAAGGCAGCACCGCGTTCCGGACTGGAGCGCGGTTTACCTGTAGGAGCGAATTTATTCGCGAATCGGCCGTCGAGACGATACATCTCTATCGCCTGACAAATTTTTCGCGAATGAATTCGCTCCTACAGTTGTCCGCGTTATGTCAGTGGAATGTTCATGCGCCCGCGTTGCGTCAATGAATAATCCAGCTCAACAACCACAACCCCAGAAACAGCCAGAGAATGCCGACGATGATCGAGCCTCGCATGAACGCGCGGATCGCCGAGTACAGCAGCATCAGCCCGATGATCAGCCCGGCGATGCTGATCAGTGAGGTGTTCATGCCCAGCGTACGTGCCAGGCCATCGACGAAATTGGCCCCCGCGTGAGTGAACATGTTGAACAACCAGCTCAAACCGTCGACGACGAAACGAATCACTGCGCCGATGACCTGGCCGAGCCATTCGAAAACGCTTTCTACCTGCATATCTTTTTCCTGATGACGGGCATTGAATGGAGAACAGACCGTTGGCTTTGGCTACGGACGGGTGGAGCGAGTTCCCTGACGCATAAAGGCAGTTTGGCATGAAACGGCTGATTCGCTGGCTGCTCGCAAGTATTCTCGGCATTTGCCTGCTGCTCTGGCTCGCCGACCGCCTCTGGCCGTTGCCGCTGCCCAAGGACGATCTGGCCCGCGTGGTGCTGGCCGAAGACGGCACGCCGCTGTGGCGCTTCGCCGATGCCAACGGCGTGTGGCGTTATCCGGTGACGGTCGATCAGGTATCACCCTATTACCTGCAGGCGCTGCTGACCTACGAAGACCGCTGGTTCTATCAGCATCCGGGGGTCAACCCCATGGCGCTGCTGCGGGCGACCTGGCAGAACCTCAGTGGCGGCCACGTGGTGTCAGGCGGCAGCACCTTGTCGATGCAGGTGGCGCGGCTGCTCGATCCCCATTCGCGCACCTTGCCGGGCAAGCTGCGCCAGCTGTGGCGCACGGCGCAGCTGGAGTGGCACCTGTCCAAGGAGGAGATTCTCGGGCTGTACCTGAACCGCGCGCCATTCGGCGGCACCTTGCAGGGCGTGGCGGCGGCGAGCTGGGCGTATCTGGGCAAGTCGCCGCAGCAGATGACCCGTGCCGATGCAGCGCTGCTGGCGGTGCTGCCCCAGGCGCCGAGCCGCTTGCGCCCCGATCGCCACCCGCAGCGGGCGCAGGCCGCGCGAGACAAAGTGCTCAAGCGCCTGGCCGAGTTCGATGTCTGGTCGCAGCAGGCGGTCAACGAAGCGCTGGAAGAACCGCTGCTGCTGGCGCCGCGTCAGGAACCCAGCCTGGCGCCGTTGCTGGCCCGGCGGCTGAATCGCCCCGACAGCCCGCCGCTGATTCGCACCACCCTGGATGCCAGCCTGCAGCGGCGTCTCGAAGACTTGCTGCTGGGCTGGCGCGCGCGGCTGCCGGAACGCACCTCGGCGGCGATCCTGGTGGTCGAGGCGCAGAACATGGCGGTGCGTGCCTATGTCGGCTCGGTGGACATCGGCGACGCCAAACGCTTCGGCCACGTCGACATGGTCAGCGCGATGCGTTCACCGGGCTCGACCCTCAAGCCGTTTCTGTACGGCAAGGCGATCGACGCCGGGCTGATTCATTCCGAATCGCTGCTGCAGGACGTGCCGCGCCGCTATGGCGACTATCGTCCCGGCAATTTCTCCTCGGGTTTCAACGGCGCGGTGGCGGCCAGTTCGGCGTTGTCGATGTCGCTCAACCTGCCCGCCGTGCAACTGCTCGAAGCCTACGGCCCGAAACGCTTCGCGGCCGAGATGCGCAACGGCGGTGTGCCGCTGACCCTGCCGCCGTTGGCGCAGCCGAATCTGGCGCTGATTCTGGGTGGCGCCGGCAGCCGCCTGGAAGATCTGGTGGGCGGTTACGCGGCGTTCGCTCGCGGCGGGCGCAGCGCCGATATCCGCTTGCAGCCCGATGATCGCCTGCGAGACCGGCCGATGATGTCGCCGGGGGCGGCGTGGATCATCCGGCGTATCTTGAGCGGCCAGTCGCGGCCCGATCTGGACCCTCACGCCGAACTCGTACAACGCCCGCAACTGGCCTGGAAGACCGGCACCAGTTATGGCTTTCGTGATGCGTGGTCGATTGGCGTGGGGCCGCGCTTTCTGATTGGCGTGTGGATCGGCCGCCCTGACGGCACGCCGGTGCCGGGGCAATTCGGGCTGGCCTCGGCGGCGCCCTTGATGATTCAGGTGCATGACCTGCTGGTGAACCGCGACGCCCAGCGCAACATCCTGCCGCCAGTGTTGCCGGTGCCGCTGAACGTCGGCGTTGCGGCGATCTGCTGGCCGCTGGGCCAACCCATGAGCAAGAACGACCCCAACTGCCGCCGCCAGCGATTCGCCTGGACGCTGGACGGCACGACGCCGCCAACCTTGCAGGCCACCGATCAGCCGCTGGGCCTGGGTTTGCTGGAGAAGATCTGGGTCAACGACAAGGGCCTGCGGGTCGATGCGTCGTGTCCGGGCGCCCAGGCCAAAGAAGTCGCGCTCTGGCCCGCGCCGCTGGAACCCTGGCTGGCAAAAGCCGAACGCCGAGAGGCGAGGCTGCCCGCCATCGACCCCGATTGCGCGCCGCAAGGCCTGAGCCTGGCCGCCCCGATCTCGATCGTGGGAGTGCGTGAAGGCGATCAACTGCGCTTGCCGGCGGGCAGCCAGCAGCAACTGCGCCTGCAACTCTCCGCGCTGGGCGGCAACGGTCGGCGCTGGTGGTTCATCGACGGCGCGCCGGTGGGCGATACCGGCAATCAGGAAATCTGGAACCACACCTTCAGCCGTCTGGGGCGGTATCAGCTGAGCGTGCTGGACGAAAGCGGCCAGACCGCGCGGGTGGAGTTCAGTGTGGTGGATTGAGCCGCTCACTGGCGTCGATCTCTGTAGGAGCGAATTCATTCGCGAAAGATCAGTCAGGCGACGCATCTGCATCGTCTGAAATATCGTTTCGCGAATGAATTCGCTCCTACAGGACATCATCAGCCGACCCCGTCAATTCCGACTATATAACTTTCGTTGATCCCGCCTTTTTCTCGGCTTTCGATACAAGAAGCTCATTGATTCCAAAGGGTTTTCGTCAACCTTCCCGTCTATGTATCCAAGTTGTTAATACCAAGCGACGAATTGCTCCATTCCTTCCACAGCGTTGATATGCAGCCATGGACCAGCGCCTGTCGGCCGATGCCGTCAGGCCCGTGCAGCATTCATGATCTGGAAGGATTCTCCCCATGAAAACGCAACAGATTTTCGCGACATCGGCATTGGCAATCGTTCTGGCGCTGAGCCTGGGTGGGTGCAGCAGTGGCGGCGGTGGTTCGAAAAGCCATGTCGATGGTTCTTCATCAACCGCCGGTACTTCGGGAGGATCAGCCAGCGATGGAGGCTCCAGTACGGGCACCGATGGCACCGGCACACCAGGCGGTACGGCCGGGACTGGCGGAACGGATGGCAGCGGTGGAACCGGCGGCACCGATGGCGGAACAGGTGGCGGCGGCGGGGGAGTGCCTGTCGTCAGGGCACAGAGCACCACCGCGCAGACCAGCATCGATCTGGGTTCGGTGGTCGGGCAATTGGGCGATGCCGTGGTCGGAGCAGGCGATGCGGTTTCCACCCTTTCGATTGCCGGCAATTCTGATTTGACGTCCGGCGCAGGCGGCCTGGTTTCGTCGCTGGGCCTGGCCACCAACAGCGTCGGCACTGGCTTGGTCAATGGTCTCGGCACCCTGGGCACCGACAGCAATTCCTTGGGCACCACCCTTTCCAGCGTGGGAGAGGCGACCAGTGATGTCGGCACCGGCGTGTCGTCGCTGGGCAGTGGTGTGGCGAGATTTGCGCGCTCGTCGGCCATCGAGCAGGTGCCGCTGGTGGGCACCGTCGCGGGTGGCGCGGGGGATCTGGTCGATGGCATCGGGCAACGGGTCACCATGCTCGGCGATACGTTGAGTACGGCCACCACCAGCGGCCCCCTCGGCTCGGCCACCCAGGCGGTGGGCGACCGGCTGGTACCGGTGGTGGCGATGCTCGAATCGACCACCAATCAGGTGGGCGAAACCACAGGCCTGGGCGCGCCGGTCAACGGCGTGCTGCAAAACGCCAAAGGAACGCTCAACAGCCTGGGCAATAGCTTGCAGAACGGCGCCCAGAACAATCCGCTGACCGCAGGCCTGGGCGGCTCGCTCAGCGGCCTGGGCGATGCGGCAGGAACGGCGGCGGGCTATCTGCACGCCGATGCCGGAACCGGCGGCAGCGTCCCGGGGCTGCCGGGCGTTCCGGGGCTCGGTGGTGGCCTGCTTGAGAATGTCGGTGGCGTTGTCGCGGCAGCGGGCAACGGCCTGACGTCAGGCGCAGGCGGCAATCTCACCGGCGCCCTGGGTCTGAATGCCAGTAACGCGGGGGCCACTGTGGCGTCCCTCGGGCCGATCCTGGGCGGCAACGGCATCGCTAACACGTCCATCGGTGCGCCGGTCGCGGGCGTGACCAACAACGTCGCCGCGGCTGTCGCTCCGGTGCTCGGCAACGTCACCAGCGTGACCCAGAACATCGGGGCATCGACCGGCATCGGTACGCCGGTCGGCGGCCTGCTCGGGCAGGTGGGCGGTGCGGTGAGCGGCCTGGGTAACCAGATTGCAGCGACAGGCGCCAATCCGGTTGCGGCAGCGGCAGGGGCGACGGTTTCCAGTGTCGGCGCCACTGTGGCGCAGACCGGTGGCGTGGTGAATGGTGGCAGCACTTCCACCGGCGGGATCGGTGGGCTGCTCAACGGTGTGACAGGCGTGTTGGGCGGTGGTTTGAATGGCGCGGTCGCGAACCGCAAGTAAGCAGTGCCGGGCAGTGTGAGGGCTTTCGCCAGACAGTTTTCGGCGATGCAGTGCTCTTTCTCCGGAGTTTCTCGGATCGCGACCGTCATTCAACGCCTACGCTTGTTCAGACAGGGGAGTCGGATGATCCCCTGTCTTTTTTTGCCTGAACAACGCCGCTGCTGTTATGGCCATGGAGTGTCCTTATGCGTGCTTGTGTTCCAGCCCTGGTATTGGGTGTGTGTGCTTTTCCCTGCTTTGCCAACGCCGAATCACTGCCCTCGTTTCTCAACAGCAACGACCGCGAACGCACCTTGCCGGTGCCCAATCTGCCCGCCGATGCCTATCGTCCCGTGACGCCCGCCCTGCAAGTGCCGGAGCCGCCGTCTGAAGCCGCGCCCTTGATGATGAGCACGAAAGTGAACGTGCGCAAAATCCGCATCGAGGGCGGCACGGTTTTTCCGCTGGAGGAATTGGGCAAGGCCTACGAGCCACTGATCGGCCGCCAAGCGTCGCTGGCCGAACTGATCGAGGCGACGCGTTCCATTACCCGGCGTTATCAGGACAGCGGCTACCTCTTGTCCTACGCGTTTCTGCCGCCGCAGTCGTTCAATCAGGGCTTGGTGCGGGTGGTGCTGGTAGAGGGTTATGTGCGCGACTACCGGCTGGAAGGCGACATTGGCCAGGTTTCGGCCTACCTGCAAAAGCTGGTGGACAAGCTCAAGGCCGAGCGCCCGCTGACCCGCAAGACCTTCGAGCGTTACACCTCGCTGATGAGCCGCGTGCCCGGCGTGACGCTACAAGCCCAGGTGCCGCCGCCCGGCACCACCGATGGCGCCACCACCCTGATCGCCCAGGCGTCGCGCAAGCCCTTCACCAGCACGCTGAGCACCACCGACGACAATCGGGATGGCTTTCAGGCGCTGCTGGGGCTGAGCAGCAATGCGCAAACCGCCATGGCCGAGCAGCTGACGGTCAGCGGCCTGTTTCCGCCCGGCGACGACAAGGAGCATTACTACCGCATCGATTACAGCCAGTACCTCAATGCCGAGGGCACGCAGCTGAGCCTGTCCGCCTCGCGGTATCGCAGCGAACCGAGCGCCCCTCTCGTGCTGGACAATGGCGTCCAGCTTGAACAGCAGCGTCACAACGACCGCTATTCGATCGGCCTCAGCCACCCGCTGATTGCGGCACAGAAAGAGTGGTTCAGTGTCGGTTCGAGGCTGTATGCGGTCGATGACAAGACGCGCTACGACGTCATCAACTCGCCAATGAGTGCTCGCAGCCGTACCGACATCCGCGCGCTTGCGGTGGAGGGCGACTGGCGCAAATCGACCGATCGGCAGCTTCGCATTCTCAGTGCTGGCGTGTATCAAGGCATCGACGGCATGGGCGCGAAAACCGATGTCGACAGCTACGACCTGGACTTCTTCCGTGCACGGCTTTCCGGGGTGCAGAGCGACAAGTTTTTTGAGCACTGGCAGGGCGTGTTTTCCGCGGCGCTGTACTGGAGCGACGACACCTTGCCGGACAGCGAACGGGCGCAATTCGGCGGGCAGAATTTCGGCCGCGGCTACCCCACCGATCAGGCGTCGGGCGACAAGGGCTGGGGCGTGGCGTACGAGGTCAACTACAGCTTCACCCGGGACGGAACGTGGGTAAAAGTGCTGCAGCCCTATGTGGTGTTCGATGCGGCAAAGACCTGGTTCAACGAACTGCCGATCAAGGGCTCCAGATTGTCCTCGGCGGCAACGGGGCTGCGCTTTGGCGACGGCCGTTATTACAACATCGCCCTGGAAGCCGCCAAGCCGATGTCCGACGTGGGCCTGGACAGCTTTAACCGCAACCCCAGGTTTACCTTGAGTTTCAGTTATCAGCTTTGAAACGGCATGCCTGCGGTGGTGTTCTCGAAATCGCCCCGCGGGCAAACCCGGCTGCTACGGGATGTGTGTCGTGTTCACGATTCGAGGATCACCCCATACCCGTAGCAGCACGGCTTGCCGGCGGGGCGATTGCGAAATCGCCGATGCAGGCGAGCCGATTGAGGTGGGTGTTTCGATGTACAAGAAAAGGCCGGGCTACTGCCCGACCTTGTACACCTTCGGCTCCGGAAACAGGTTGTTCAGCGTTTCCAGCAACCGCACGTGGTAGATGGGTTTGCGGAACAGGTCCAGCACCTGCAGGCGGAGCAAGTCGCTGACATCCTCCATGTCGGCGTGGCCTGAGGTGACGATCACCGGCAGGTGCTGGCGTGACGTGTGTTCGCGCAGGCGCTTGATCAGCGAGATGCCGCTTTCCTCGGGCATGCGCAGATCAGTGATCACCAGCGCGATATCGGGGTGTTCGGTAAGAATCTTCAGCGCCGCCTTGACCGACGGCGCGGTAAAGCAGCAGAAACCCTCGCCTTCGAGCAGTTCGGCGAGCTCTTCGTTGGCGTCCTCTTCGTCGTCAACGAGCAGGAGTTGCTGGCGTGTGGGAGCGGGCATTTTCACGACCTGGGCTGATTGAACACGAAGATTGCCAACTCAGGCGGTTCAGGTGGCCGGGGTGCCACCCAAGGCCTCGATGATGTCGTTGAATCTGTCTCTGATGGCGGTCCCCATTGGCGTCACCATTGCGAACAGTACCAGCGCAACCATTGCCACGATGACGGCGTATTCGATGGCGGAAGCGGCTTCCTCGTTTTTGACGAAACGACGTAAAAGTGCCGACAGGTAAGTAAGGTACATCTGACTTCTCCTTTGCGCTTCGAGAGCGCGGTTACGCATTTGCAGCGTTAAACAATCCATCGTGGCTACAGCATTGACCCCAATGCGCCACTCCACAATCACAAGAAAGCATTAGTCGGAAAGTGATAAGTGCCGATGACGCGGGGCTTGCAGGGGCGGTACCTCGAACGAAGGTCTTAGATGTAAATTTGGGACCGCTGATGGCGTTTTGGATGGCGTGGACTACCTTCTTATAGCGAAAGGAATGAATGTTCATAGCCAACTGAATGACAGGTTGTCTCGTTACGTTTTCGAGGTTGTTGTCAGGCACGGGAGGGCCGTCATGAGCAGTCGCGTCACCATGGGACTCGCTGTGCTGTTTTTACTGGGGGCGTTGTTTGCCGGGTATTGGGGGCTGGTACTGAGTCGCCAGCCTGCGCCCGCCGCTATCGCCCCCGTCGTTCAGGACTCGGCGCCGCAAGCGCCTCCCGTTGCCGAAAAGCCTGCCCCGGATCCCACTCGCCAACCCGTTCTGGTGGTGGCGCGGGACATCCCCGCCTATGAGCCCATCAAGGCTGAAGACCTGATCGTCGAACGGCTGAAAGTCGCGCCGCCCGGCAGTTTCACCCAGCTCGAAGACGCTGTGGGTCGTATGTCCTGGCGCCCGCTCGCTGCTGGCACCTGGCTGACCGAGAGCAGCTTCGAGGCCGGCGGTGCGCTGGCCCGGATGATCCGGCCCGGTGAGCGTGCGCTGGCGTTGTCCACCGACGAAATCATTGGCGCGGGCGGGCAGATCAGCCCCGGGGATTATGTGGACGTGTTGCTGTATCTGCCGCCGGATCAGACCACTACCGACCGCAGCGCCCAAACCGTCGTACCTGCACTGCGCGTGCTCAGCGTCGGTGCCTGGCTGGGGCCTGTGACTCAGAGCCAAACCCGTCAGGGCCCGGACGATCAGGCCGTCAGCCGCGACGAGCGTGTGCAGCAACAGAAGCTCAAGACCAGCGCTCGCAGCATCGTGGTCGCGGTGCCGGAGAAACTGCTCAGCCGCCTGATGCTGGCAAGCCAGGCCGGCCCGTTGCGTCTGGCCGTGCGCAGCGCCGAGGAGAAAAACCTGGAGCGTTACTGGGCCGGCGACGGTGAGATTGCCACGCAACTGGACACGGCCAACCGCAACCTGGTGCGCTTCAACCAATTGAGCATGGAAGGCACACGCAGCCAGACGGCAAGCGCGGGCACGCCCCGTGGGCCCAGACCGATTGAAGTCATTCGTGGCAGCCAGGCCACCGCGCAAACTCCCTGATCGAGCAAGGACCGCACATTCATGAGTAATCGTTTCAAACCGGTTTTGAACCGTATGGTGTTGGCCTGTGCGTCTATCGGGATGTATCAGGGCGCTGCCGTGGCTGCTCCGGCCAATTGTGCAGCGTTGTCGGCGATGCCCGCGGCGCTTGAGATCGGCCAGGGCGTGCAGCGGGAAATGCGCTCGCCGGTACAGATCACGCGCCTGGCCGTGGGCGACCCGAAGATCGCCGACGTGCAGGTCAACGGCAACGACAACAACGCCTTTTTGCTGACCGGCGTCGGCGCGGGCACCACCAGCCTGATGATCTGGACCGGTTGCTCCACAACGCCTCGGCAAAGCATGGTGTTTGTGCGGGGCATTGCCAAGGGCGCGATGACCGACACCCTGCTGCCGCCGTCGGAAGACCCGCTGCTGCCCAGTCAGGTGCAGACCGATATCCGTTTCGTTGAGGTCAGCCGCACCAAACTCAAGGAAGCCAGCACCTCGATTTTCGGTCGCGGCTCGAACAACTTCCTGTTCGGCTCGCCCGGCACCGTACCCGGCGTGACGGTAACGCCTGGCACCGTTGGCGGCACGCGCCCGGCGATCCCGCTCAACAACAGTAACTTCAACATCGTCTGGGGCGGCGGCAGCAGCAAAGTGCTGGGGATGCTCAACGCCATGGAAAGCAGCGGTTTCGCCTACACCCTGGCGCGGCCCAGCCTGGTGGCGCTGAGCGGGCAAAGTGCAAGTTTTCTCGCCGGCGGCGAGTTTCCGGTACCGGTGCCCAACGGCGAGAGCAACGGTATCTCGATCGAATACAAGGAATACGGTGTGCGCCTGACCCTGACGCCCACCGTCGTGGGGCGCGATCGCATCACCCTGAAAGTGGCGCCGGAGGTCAGCGAGCTGGACTTCAGCGCTGGCGTGACCATCGCCGGGACCACCGTTCCGGCCCTCAACGTGCGGCGCACCGATACCAGTGTCTCGCTGGCCGACGGCGAGAGCTTCGTGATCAGCGGCCTGATCAACACCAGCAACATTGCATCGGTGGACAAGTTTCCCGGCCTTGGCGACATCCCGGTTCTCGGCGCGCTGTTTCGCAGCTCGCAGATCAACCGCGACGAGCGCGATCTGCTGATGATCGTCACGCCGCATCTGGTCCAGCCGCTGGCGGCCAATGCGCAGCTGCCGTCGCTACCGGGTGAGGGGCTGCGCAATTACGATCCTAGTTTTTCCAAGTTGTATTTCCTGGAAGACGGCAAATTCGATCGCCGCAGCGGGTTATCGCAATGAGTCAGGGACCGAGCCTGAGCCAGACCTTTCTGGCCATCACCCGCAACACCACTGACCTTGAATGGCTGCAAGGCGCGCTGGCGCCACTGGGCCAGGTGGTCAGCGCCGGCACCGGCAGCCTCGACGAGTTGCTGGCGCTGGTCGACGTAACTTTCGCCAGCGTGGTGTTCGTGGGACTCGATCGCGATCACCTGATGAACCAGAGCGCGCTGATCGAAGGTGCGCTGGAAGCCAAGCCGATGCTGGCGATCGTCGCGCTGGGCGACGGCATGGACAATCAGTTGGTGCTCAATGCCATGCGCGCCGGTGCGCGGGATTTCGTCGCCTATGGCTCGCGTTCCAGCGAAGTGGCGGGGCTGGTGCGACGCCTGGGCAAGCGTTTGCCCGCTGTGGCACCCAACCCCAATATGGGCGGCCTGACCGTCATCTACGGCGCCCAGTGCGATGGTGATGGCGCGCTGGTTTCGGCGCATCTGGCGCTGGTTGCCCAGCAGAAAGGCCAGCGCACCCTGCTGCTCGATCTGGGCATGCCGCGAGGCGACAGCCTGGCGATGCTCAGCCTGGAATCGTCGTTCACCTTCGGCGACGCAGTGCGTCACTTGCGCAGGCTGGATTCGACCCTGATCGACAGCGCATTCACGGTGCATTCAAGCCAGCTGCACATCCTGGCCTACGGCGAAGATGACATGTCGCTGGAGCACACCAGCGCCGCCGAGCTGTACATGCTGCTTAGCGCGCTGCGTCAGCACTTCCAGCATGTAATGGTCAATCTGGTGGGCCAGCCGGACAGCGAGTCACTGCGCACCTTCGTCGCTCACTGCGATCAGTTGCTCTGGTACACCGATCAGAACGTCACCGAGTGCCGGCGCAATCTGGCGATCCTTAATCTGTGGCGGGAAAAGGGCCTGAAGCTGCAGCAGGCGGGGCTGCTGGTGGACAAATACCTGCGCCAAGTCACGCCCAATTCCGAGGCGCTGGAAAAGACCTTCGGCCTGCCCGCCATGGTGGTGCTGCCGCTCAGTCCGGAGTTGCGCCTCAATGCCAAGAATCAGGGGCTGTCGCTGTTCGAGCTGTCGCCCCGTGAATCGCTCAGCGCAGGCCTGCGCAATCTGGGCGAGCGTCTGGCCAGTCACTCCGATACCAGCGGCAAGCCTCGGGATGGATGGCTGGGCCGGTTGCTGAGGGCAGGGAAATGAAGAACGAAAAGCTCTTTGGCGTGTCGTCCCGTCCTGCCGACAGCGGCGGCGACGGGCAGGGCCTGAAACTGGTGCTGCATCGCTACATCATCGACGCCATCGAGGAGAGCGGCCGCAACCTGCTCGAAGGCACGCGCCCGGCGCTGGCGCAGTTCGTCACGGACAAGGTGGCCGAATACGTCGCGCGGCTCAAGCTGGCGATATCGCGTTACGAAATGGAGCGCCTGGCCGAAGAGCTGGTGGACGAGCTCACCGGCTTCGGCCCGCTGGAAGTGCTGCTGCGCGACAAGTCCGTGACTGAAATTCTGGTCAACGGCCCCAACAAGGTGTTTATCGAACGCGAGGGCGTGCTGCACCATTCGGATTTACGTTTCATCGATTCCCACCACGTCGAACGTGTCATCCAGCGCATCCTTGCGCCGCTGGGCCGGCGCCTGGACGAGTCTTCACCGATGGTCGATGCGCGCCTGCCCGATGGCAGCCGGGTCAACGCGATCATCCCGCCGATTGCGTTGGATGGCCCCTGTGTGTCGATTCGAAAATTCCGCAAGGACATGCTCAGAAGCTCCGATCTGGTGGCCATGCAGACCATCGACCAGCCCATCTACGACTTTCTCGAAAGCGCAGTGAGCAAGCGCTGCAACATCCTCATCAGCGGCGGTACCGGCACCGGCAAGACCACCATGCTCAACGTGCTGAGCCAGATGATCCACACCCAGCAACGGCTGGTGACCATCGAGGACGTCGCCGAACTGCAGCTCGGCCACCCCCATGTGGTGCGCCTGGAAACCCGTCCGCCCAACGCCGAGGGCCATGGCGAGGTGCGCGCCAGTGACCTGATCCGCAACGCCCTGCGGATGCGCCCGGACCGGATCATTCTCGGCGAGATTCGCGGCGTCGAAGTGCTCGACGTGATGACCGCGATGAACACCGGCCACGATGGCTCGATGAGCACCGTGCACGCCAACAACGCCCAGGATGCGCTGCTGCGGCTTGAGACGCTGGTGGGGCTGACCGGCCGGCAGATCGCCGAGAAGACCCTGCGCCAGATGATCTGCGCGGCGCTGGACGTGATCATCCAGCTGACCCGCATGCCCGACGGGCGCCGCTGTGTCAGCGAGGTGGTGGAAGTGGTCGGCACCCGCGACGACGTTTACGTCACCAACACCCTGTTCCGGCTGGACCGGCGCACCGGGTTCGGTTTCCTGCGCGAGGCGATCAACCCGGCCGGCGACAAGTTGCGCCAGCTCGATTACTAGCGTGTTTGCGGGAGGTCAGCGATGAAGGGAGCCATCGTTTTCGGACTGATTTTCATGCTGCTGATGGGGTTGTCGCTCTACCTCTTCCATCGCGCGCTGAACAAGGGCGTCAGCGACCGGATCCTGGCCCGCCTGACGCTGGGGCAAGTCGAGAAGGCCCCGACCAGACCTGCGCTGGCGGCCATTGATCGGGCGTTCCTGCGGGCAGGTCTGGGCCGCCCCACCGAGCGGCTGCCACTGGCGTTGACGATCTGGCTGCTCGTGATGCTGATGGGCTATGCGTTATACGACATCGTCGGGCTGGTGCTGGGGCTGGTGCTGCCGGTCATCATCCTGCGTTTTTACGTCGGCCTGCGCTACCAGCGCCGCATGCAACGGATGATCGCCCAACTGCCGCAGCTGCTCGATCACACGGTGCGCAGCCTCAAGTCCGGGCGCACCCTGGGGGATGCGGTGCTCAACAGCATCGAGGCAACGGATGCACCGCTGAGCCAGGCCATGGGTCGCATCAAGCGTAACGTTCAGTTGGGGATCACGCTGCCCGATGCCGTACAGGATTTTGCCGAGCTGTACGAGCGTGACGAATTTCAGCTGTTCGCGCTGGGGCTGCGGGTCAACCACCGTTACGGCGGCAATGCCAGCGAGTTGTTGGAAAACCTCATCCGGTTGATCCGCGAGCGCGAGCAGGCGGCGCGTCAGTTGCGCGCGATGACCGGGGAGACACGCATGACCGCGGTGGTTCTGGCGCTGCTGCCGGTGGGCATGGTGGGCTACTTTCTGGTGGTCAATCCTTCCTATCTGATGCACATGTGGAACGATCAGGCCGGCTGGAAAATGCTCATGGTGGCCTTCGTCATGCAGACCATGGGTTGTCTTGCGCTGTGGCGCATGTTGCGGAGTATTTGAGATGGCCTTGATGCTCAGCGCCTTGCTTTTCGCCCTGGCCGGCTTTTTTCTGCTGCTGAGCCTGGCCCGCCAGCGCCGCGGCGAGCGTCAGGTGTTGTCGCGGTTGCAGGGGGAGACCGCGCGCGACAGCCGGGTCGGCAGCCTGTTACGGGTGCTGGGCGACAGCCGCTTCGGCCAGCGTTCGGTGAGTCTGGACAGCGAAACGCAGATCCTGCTCAACCGCATCGGCTGGCGCCGAGCGAGCCAGCGCTCGGTGTTCGCCGCCTGCCAGATTGGCGTTCCGATTGTCCTGTTCTGCGTAGTGGTGCTGATTCAGACGGTGTTCTTCAGCGACACGAATTATCCGGTCATGGCCCCGACCTTCGCCCTGGGCCTGGGCTATCTGGCGCCCAAGCGGATTCTGGCCGCTGCGGCCAGCGCACGACAAAAACGCGTGGTGGTGGAGGTGTCCACATTCATCCCGCTGCTGCGCATTCTGTTCGAGTCCGGCATGGCGGTGGAGCAGGCGTTGCGGATACTGAGCAATGAAGGGCAGCGCTTGCTGCCGGTCTTGTCTTCGGAGTTGCGGGCGATGCTGGTACGGGTCGATTCAGGCCTGGAGCTGGGCAATGAGCTGAACAAAGTGGCCGCCTTGCTGGCGGTGGACGAATTCAGCGACACCTGCGTGATCCTCAACCAGTTGATCCACCAGGGCGGCGGGGCGATGAAGTCACTGCTGGCGCTCAAGCAACTGATCGATGACCGGCGCCTGACCCGCTTGCAGGAATACATCTCCAAGCTGTCGGGAAAGATGTCGGTGGTGATGATGGTGTTTCTGTTTCCGGCGCTGTTGATCGTCATCGCGGGGCCTGGATTCACGGCAATCGGCAAGGCATTGGCCGGGCATTAGGGAGTTCGAATGAAAGCAGTGATTGCGATATTGGGCCTGGTCTTGCTGAGCGGCTGCGCCAGCAACGGGGCCGCGCCATGGCAGGCGCAGGCCAGTTGCGCCAAGCCGACGTCGGATCAGGAACTGGCGTTGAACATGGCCCAGGACATGGCCGACGAGGGTCGCCTGCACGCAAGCCTGGCGCACCTGGAAAGCCTGCCGCCGAACCTGGCCGAGGTGCGCTTGCGCAAGGCGCGGGTGCTGCGTCTGCTCGGCAGCCGCGAGGCCGAGCCGCTGTACCAGAGCCTGCTGGGCACCTGCCGCGCCGCCGAAGGCGAGCATGGCCTGGGTCAGCTGGCGGCGGCCAGAGGCAACAACAATCAGGCGCTGATGCACCTGCAGGCCGCGGTGAAGCTTGCACCCACCGACGAGAAAATCCGCAACGATCTGGGCGTGGTGTACCTGAACCAGCTCAAGCTCGAACAGGCGCGCTTTCAGTTCCTCACCGCCATGGAGCTCAAGCAGTCCGACACCCTGGCGGCGCTGAATCTGGTGACGCTCTTGATCTATCAGGATGACTGGACCCAGGCCGCCGAGCTGGTCTCGCGCAGCGGCCTGACGCCCGAGCAGGTCAACGACGCCCAGGCCCGCGCCGAGAAACTCAAGGCCAGCCCCGCCGGTTTGACCATCAAGGCGGTCAAGGTGGCGGCGGTGAGTGATGCGTCCGATGCAGGGAGACAACCATGAAAACGCTAATGTGGAGTTTTATCGGCCTGTCGCTGATCGGTTCGATGGCCCAGGCGATCGAACCGGGCCCATCCTCGACATCGCAGCAACAGACCGAAACCTGGCTCAATTTGCAAGCCAGCGGCAAGGCCGCATCGCCCATCCCGCAACCGGCCGCTCCCATCGAACGCGACCTGAGCATGCAGCGCTGGCTGGACAGCTACCAGCACCCGATTCCGGAGTTTTTCGAGCAGAAGAAGGGCGGCACGGTGGGCGGTAGCGGTACGGGCGGGAATTGAATCGAAGCAGGCAATCTCTGTAGGAGCGAATTCATTCGCGATGCGGTGATACAACCGCTACATCTCTATCGGTTGAACGCCCGTTCGCGAATGAATTCGCTCCTACAGGGTCGGTTTGCGTTTTACCTATCAATGCGCCGTCACCCGCCCTCGCGCTGCCGCGTTGGTGGGCGACAGCGCCAGCGCCAGTTGCGTGCGGTTGTGCATGTGGGTCAGGCGCAGCACTTGGGAGACGTAGAGCTTGACCGTGTTCTCGGTAATCCCCAGCTCACAGGCGATCTGGTAATTGGTCTTGCCCTGGCTCACCAGCTTGGCGACGTCCAGCTGACGCGGTGACAGCTGCTCGAAAATCGCCGGGATCACGAACTCGCCGTCGCTTTCGGCAAAGGCGGGCTGGGCGATCTGGCGGGATTTGTCCAGGTCCTGGCACAGGTCATCGATGGAGGCGGCAAGAAACTGCAGCTTGTCGTTCAGGTGCCCCAGGTGCTGAACGTTCTTCACCCGTTCTTCGAGGGATTCTTCCTGGCGCCGGATGCCTTCGAGCAACTCGTTCAGGTCGACGGGTTTCTGGTAGTAGTCGGCGATGCCCGCGCGCAGGGCCTTGATCACGTCCTGCTTCTCGGCGCGGCCGGTGAGCATGATCGATTCGAAGATGCGCTGCTTGCCGACCAGCCGTTTCATCGCCTGCACCAGCTCGATGCCGTTCATGCCGGGCATCTCCAGGTCGCACACAATGATCGCGATGTCGCTGTCGTCGCGAAACCGCTCCAGCGCCTCCCGGCTGGAATAGCAGGGCACGCAGCGATAACCGCTGCCTTCGAGGAATTCAGAGACTTCATCGACGATCAGGGGTTGATCGTCGACCACCAGGACCTTTACTGCCGAATGCTTGTTCACCCGCGACTCCCTGCTGCGAATACCACTGAACCGGGTCCGGCGCCATGCAATCCTTCACGGCATCCCTTGTAGGACTATCACTGTCCGGACGTAGGAATAAACCTAGCCCCACTTTCTGACTATGTACATAGAGTGAGATGGCAATGCGACGTGTGGAGCCATAGCGCCATCACCGCGAAGCCGATGAACAGAAACGGCACGAACGGCTGTTTGTTTGACGCATCCGGGGCGAGATGGGGGTAGCGGTTTCTAAGTCCTTGAGCCAGCAGAGGCCATGATTTTTGACGCCCCAGCAACCAGATCAGGCTGCTCAATCCGGCGCCGATGAAGGTGCCCAATACGAACATCAGGTCGCTGGCCAGGGCCAATGCAACAAGAAGTTTCACATCCCCTGCGCCAAGCCGGTTCAGCGCGTAACCGGGCAACGTCAGCAGCAACGTTACGGCCAATCCCCACCATGCCTCTTCCTGCGGCGCACCCAGCCAGCTGTGGCCGTTGATCAGCAGCCAGACCAGTGCGAGCAAGGCACCGCCGAATGTCAGCCAGTTGGAAACCTTTCTGTGTCGCGCGTCCTGATCGGCACAGACGGCAAACCAGACAAGTAGGAAAAGTAAATTCATTGGGTAAAAAACGTCCTGTTTTCCGGAAAGAATCTATGCTCCATGCAAGGTAGCACTGTCAGGGTAGACGTCGGCATGCGAAGGACCTCCCGCAACTTTTCCCCCCAACGACAGAAAGGCGCAGCGGCCATCGAGTTCGCGCTGGTCTTCGTGATTTTCTTTGCCGTCTTTTATGGGCTGGTGAGCTACAGCCTGCCGCTGTTGATGATGCAGTCGTTCAATAATGCCGCCGCCGAGGCCGTGCGTCAGGGGGTGGCCATCAACCCAAGCGTCACCAACTACAACACCGTGGTGATCAACCAGGCCAACGCGGCCCTGACCAGCCAGCTCACCTGGCTGCCTTCGGCGCTTGCCTTTAACGCGACCACCGATGCTGTGGTGAGCTTCAACGGCAAGGTGCTCAGCGTCACCATCAATTACCCGAAGAGCAAACTGACGCAAGTCATGCCGGTGTTGACCCTGCCCGGCATCGGTGACGTGCCGAATCTGCCGACCTATCTCTCAGCCCAAGCGAGCCTGCAACTTGCCCCTTAAGAACGAAATTCTCAACCGTTGGCTGGGGCGGGCCGATGCGCCTGCCGAGCCAGCCTCACAACGCCAGCCTCAGGTGGCCGAACCTGCGCCGGTCAGCGCCGACTGGAACATGCAGCTGGACGAAGAAGGGCGGGTCACCGGCATCAGCAAACCGCTGCGCACCGCGCTGGGCGTGACCGGCGCGGTGATGCCGGCCCAGCGCCTGCTCGGCTACCTGATGCCCAGCAGCGCGCTGGTGGTCGAAGGTGCGCCGCAGGACTGGCTGGGGCACATGCTCGACCTGGATTTCCGGCGCCCCAATGGCCAAGTGCTGCACACCCGTGGCTGGGTCCACGCCCAAGGCGAGAACTGGCTGCTGCAACTGCTGGACATCGGCGACCTGATGGAGGAGGCCAATCTGGCCCAGAGCCGTCAGCAGTGCCTGCGCCTGGCCGGGCAACTGGCCGAGAAAGTGCGCGGTTGCCATGTGGAGCGCTTGCAGGCGGTGACCGCCGAGCAGCTCGAGGAGCTGGCGCAGAACTACCGCGTGCCTTGCCTGGCGCTGGTGCTGGCCGAGCCCAGTGGCGCGGGCTGGCGCGTCTACGCCCATTACAACGCCCAGACCGCGCCGCAACTGTGGCAGGACGGCCAGCGCCTGGGCAGCGACCTCGATGCGCTGGACGCCACGGTCACCCACCAGATCGACTTCAGCGCGCCTAATGCGTTGGTTCATCTGCAAAGCGCGTTCGGCAATGCCGACGGTTTTCTGCTGCCTCACCATAAGGAAGGCTCGATCAAGGCCTGGCTGCTGTTTGGCTTCTACAACGCCCGCTTGCAGGCGCCGGAACTGGGTGAACGCGAGTGGATGAACCTGTGTGCCGCACTGGCGGGTCCCATTCTGTATCGCCAGGCCGATCAGGCGCACCGCCATCAGCTGGAGCGCCTCGCCGTATTGCAGGACTTGCTTGGCACTGGCTGGTGGGAGCTGCTGCCCAGGGGCAAGGACATCCAGCTGGCGCCGCAACTGGCGCGCACGCTGGGCCTGCCCGACACCAGCGATGTGCTGGCGCTCGATGACTGGCTGCAGTTGATTCACCCGGCCGACCGCCATGAGCTGGAAAGCCGCATGCGCCAGTTGCGTGACCATGGCACCGCAATGCTCTGCTGCGTGCGGTTGCGTCAGGACGATCCGGGCGAGGCGCCGGTCTGGTTGCGTATTCAGGGCCAGGTGCTGCTCAGCGGTCAGGTGCGCCGCGTGCTGGGCTTCATGCTCGACGTCAGCGACATCAAGAACCAGGAAATCCAGGCCGCCGCCGCCCACGCCCGGCTCGACAACCTGATCGCCAGCTCGCCAGCGGTGATCTACGTGCTCGGCTATGACCATGGCAGCCTTGAGCCGACATTCTTCAGCGCCAGCCTGACGCCGCTGCTGGGCTGGACCCAGGCCGAATGCAGCGACGGCCAACTGACCCAGTACATCCACCCGGACGACCGCGACATCTGGTTCCAGCGCACCAGACAATTACTGCGCGAAGGCGTGGTCAGTTGCCGCTATCGCCTGCGCGACAAAAAAGGCGGCTATCACTGGCTGCTGGACGAAGCGCGGCTGCTGCGCGACGACCTGGGCATGCCGGTGGAGGCGGTGGGTTTGTGGCTGGATGTCACCGACGCCACCCAGGCCACCGAGCGGGTGCGCGAGAGCGAAGAGCGCTACCGGATTCTGGTCGAGGATTCGCCGGCGATGATCTGCCGCTACACGCCGGATCTGATCCTCAATTTCGGCAACCGGCCGCTGGCCGACTACCTGGAATGCACCCCTGGGCAACTGCCGGGCATCAACCTGGGCGAGTGGTTTTCCGCCGAGCAGAAAGACGCCTTTCTGCGCCGCATCGCCGAGCTGACGCCCGAGTCGCCCATGAGCACCGCCGAGATCTGCCTGGAGCTGCCGGGCCGCGAACATGCTTGGTGGGTCTGGGCCGACCGCGGCGTGTTCGACGAGCGCGGCAAGCTGGTCGAGATTCAGGCCGTGGGCCGCGACAACACGGAAATCCGTCGCACCCGCATGCAGCTCAACCAGAGCGCGAAAATGGCGACTCTGGGCGAGATGGCGACGGGGCTGGCCCATGAGATCAACCAGCCGCTCAACGTCATGCGCATGGCGGTGGTCAACGTGCTCAAGCGCCTGAGCAACGGCGAGGTGGAAATCGACTACCTCACCGACAAACTCAACCGCATCGACGCCCAGGTGCAACGCGCGGCGAAGGTGGTGAATCACATGCGCGTGTTCGGCCGCCGCTCGGAGATCGAACAGCAGTTGTTCGACCCCATCGAAGCGGTGGAAGGCACCCTGAACATGCTCACCGAAGGCATGAAGGGCAAGGGCGTCGACTTGCGTGTGGGCGAGTACGGCCAGCGCGTGCAGGTGCGTGGGCACGTGGATCAGCTCGAACAGGTGCTGATCAATCTGATGGTCAACGCCCGCGACGCGCTGCTCTCCAAGCGCGAAAAAAATCCTGAGCTGCAACCCTGGATCGGCCTGAGTGTCGAGCAGGACGAACAGACCCTCTGGCTCATCGTCGAAGACAACGGCGGCGGCATCGACCCGCGTCTGCTGGAGCGCATCTTCGAACCGTTCTTCACCACCAAGCCGGTGGGCGTCGGCACGGGGCTTGGGCTGTCGGTGAGCTACGGCATCGTCGAGCAGATGGGTGGGCGCTTGAGCGTGAGCAATGCCAGTGAAGGGGCGTGTTTTCGCATAGCCCTGCCCATCGCACGGATGTAAATGAGGTTTGACTTGTGGGAGCCGGCTTGCTGGCGAATGCGGTGTGTCATTCAACGCTGCTGGGTCTGACACACCGCAATCGTCGGAACGCCGCCCGCAGCAAGCCGGCTCCTACAGGTATTGGGTTGTGTTCTCAGATCACCAACTGCGCCTGCCCCGGATGGCAACTGAGGTTGGCGCCGACGTCAATGTTGGTGATGTCGATCCCCAGGTTGCTCAGCAGGCTGTTGAGCAGTGGGTCGAGCAGGGGGCTGAGGGTGCTTTTGACCACCGCACCGACCAGTGAGATGACGCCGTTGAAGGTCCCCGCAACCGTGTTGAGAAGAGCACCCAGACCTGTGGCATTCGCATTGGGGCCAAACTGATTGATGCTGACGCCCGACAGCGTCGTGCTCAGGCTGCTGACGATGTTGTTGGCTGGCGCAGGTTGCATGGTCGGCGGTTTGTTCATTTCCGCAGGCGGGTTGAACACGTAGGTGTAGGGCGTGGCATTGCCGATCAGCGAGGTGTTGAGCGTCAGCCCCAGCCCGCCCGCCGCGAAGGGTTTGCGCGGGTCGCAACTGAGCGGGATCAGCGCCAGAAGATTGCTGCACGCCTTGGTGCCGATGTCGACAATGGCCAGGGGCGCGGCATCGGTGGGCGTCAGGCTTGAGAAAAAGGTGGTTTCGTCAATGGTGCCGACCCGGACCGTGGCCAGTGCGGTGTTGGTCTGGGTGGTCAGGGTCTTGGTCGCATCGTTGGTGCAATTGACATCGGTCACGCGGGAGTTGGCCGCCGCCAGTTCCAGCCCCAGATTGATCTTCAGGCCATTGGGCAGCACCTGGGGATCGGTCTGGGTGCATTTGGTCCCGAGCAGGCAGCCGACTGCGCTCAGGTTCAGGCTCAGCAGGCCGTTGAGGGTGGTGGTCAGTGGCCCGGTCAGCCCCGCCACCGCGTTGACCAGCCCGACCACGCCGGTCAGCACCGGCAGATCGACCGTGACCAGCGCCCGGACCTGCGCGGTGCGCACGTAGATCCGGTTGGCGCCCATCGGGTCGGCCTTGGCCAGCAGCGGGTTGCCGACGGCGGACAGCTGCGGCGGTTCGATCACTTTGACCTTGGCCGAAATCTGCGCCAGGCCCGGTACCGTCACGGTCTGGGTGATGGCCGCGGCGTTCTTGCTATTGGCCAGCTGGGCCAGGGTCTGCA
The DNA here is from genome assembly GCF_056627435.1 of Pseudomonas sp. 2. NCBI lineage: Bacteria > Pseudomonadati > Pseudomonadota > Gammaproteobacteria > Pseudomonadales > Pseudomonadaceae > Pseudomonas > Pseudomonas sp. 2. The sequence goes on along the minus strand of NZ_JBWXNG010000011.1, from coordinate 220,271 downwards.
CCAGTTGAAAGGCCTGCAGCCCGGTATCCAGCCCGGCGCTGGGCGTGCCGCTCTGCACGTTGAGCACGTCCCCCAGTTTGATCAGCGACGACCCTGCGCCGGAACCCGCCACCGCGGTTTGCAGGCTGGTCAGGCCATTGATGGCCGCCGTGATGGTGGCCGTGGCGCCGCTTTGTTGCAGGGCGCTGATCGAGGCGCCGATCAGCTGCGTCAGGGTGGTGTTGGTGGTGAGCAGTTGGGTGTAGTCGCCGGCCTTGACGTTCAGGGCAATGGCCAGTTGGTCGGCGAACTTGAGCAGGTTGACGTCGGTGTCCACCAGGCCTTTCCAACTGGCCAGGTTCAGATCGACAGTCGAGCCGAGCAATGCGCTGAGTGCCGAGTTCAGCGAGTTGGCGCGGGTCTGATCGATGTTCACGCTCAACAACGAGCTACGGATCGTCAATTGGGCCAGCGGTGGCAGGGGCTTGGCGGCCACGGCCACGGCGGTCAGCGAGATGTCTGCCGGCGAAGGGTTGCTCTCGAACATCGCGCCGATCCCGGCAGCGATGCTGCGTGGCACCGCGTGCATGACAGTGACCTGGATCGCATCGGATTTGCTGGCATCGACCGTGAATGTGCGGCGGCTGTTGGCGCCAACCGCCAGGGTGCCGCACCTCGTCGTCAGGGTGCGGCTGGCGTCGCTGACGGTGAAGCCATTGCGGGTGGCGCTCTGGGTGGCGTAGGTGCTGGCCGAGCTTGCGCCGCTGCAGCTGCCGTTCAGGCTCGCCGCTTCCAGCGCGGCCATGTCGGCGACGCGCTGCAAGGTGCGTTTTTCCATGTACAGCCGGCCGCTGTCGACCACCACCAGTGTGCATAACACAGCCAGGGCCATCGTCAGCGCTGCCAGCAATCCTATGGCACCGCGCTGCCGCTCCCGGCGGGCGAGGGGGTACATCAGGGGAGACATCCAGCACTCCTTCGGCAAAGCCGTCGCTACTCACCCGAGATGGTTCGAGTGTAGCTGTGGCTTGGCGAAAGTGCTGGATTCAGGATGGCAGATCCATGGTTGGTGAGGTCTTTGTAGGAGCGAATTCATTCGCGAAAAATGGCATGGCCGACGCATGGATGTCGGATGTACCGGCCATTCGCGAATGAATTCGCTCCTACAGGTTCACATGACGCACCATCAATGCGGCGGATACTGCTGCAGGATCTTCTGCACGGTCTGGCGCAGGGCCAGTTCGCGGGCGGCCGGGTTGGCTTCGCCGTCATTGACGGTCTGTTCGGTACTGCCGCGCCACACCAGCTTGCCGTCCTTGCCGTCGAGCAGGTCGATCTGCAGGGTCGAGACCTTGTAGCTCACGTTGCGCGTCTCGGTGCCGATCGGGCCGCCCCAGTAGCCGCCCCACGGGTTACCCCAGTAGCCGCCACCGCCGTAGTTGGTGGTGACCATCTGCTGGCGGTTTTCGACGATCAGCCAGGCTTGCACCTGCACGTCCGCCTTCACGCCGGGCGCGGCCATGCGCAGGCCGCGCTGGTCGAGCTGGTCGCCCACCGACTGACGAATACGCTGCTCGGTCAGGTCGCTCTTGATCCGTGGATCATTGGGTTGATATTGCAGACCCGGTTCTTTCCAGGCCCAGGTTCTATACCCGCCGAAGTCGCGCTGTGCGTCGAAGTCACGATTGACCCGATCGGTCTGACAGGCGCTGAGCAGCAGGGCAACACACACGACAGCGATACAGCGCAACATGATGGTTCTCCAATACCGTAATCACGATTACGTAGGTGGGTAGGCGGTCAAAGCCTGCTGTACTGCCTGACGCAGGGCCTTGGCGCGATCGGACTGATCGCCGCCACTGCCTGTTTCGGCACTGGCGCTCCACACGGGCTGGCCGCTGCGGGCATCGAACATACTGATGCGCACCACGACCACTTGCACTTGATAGGTCCGGACCACGGGCACCGTCGCGTAACCGCCGCAGCCATAGCGATAGCCGTGGTAGCAACCGACTCCACCGCCGCCGTAGTAAGGATCGTAATAATCGTCACGCACCTGCCGCAGCCGGGTTTCCACGCGGGTGTCGGCGGTGATGCTCAGGTCGGCGGCCTGGGGATTACGCGAAGGGCGCAATCCACGCTGATCCAGGCCGTTGCTCACCGCCTCGGCCAGTTGCGCCGAATCGGCCCACTGGGTGCCGGGCGGCAACTGGTTATTGAGCCAGGTCCAGTTGCGATAACGGCCGAAATCCCGGGGCGCGGCCGGGTAGGCGCTCATGTCCAGGGTATTGGCGGCCTGCGGCGGCGCAGGCGGGATCGCGGCGGAGACCGCGCGGTACGGGTTCGGGCTCTGGCAGGCGGTGAGGCCCACGCACAGGGCGAGCAAAGCAAGACGGCGTTTCATCATGGTCTCCGCAGATAGCCTCAAACAGATCGGCACATCCAGTGCAGATAGCGTCCCAGCCCGGCAAAGGCCGGGTGGCGGCGGTGCGCGAGCTCCATTTCCAGCAGGTCGGCCAGTTCAGCTTTCGCTTGAAACTCCACCGGCATGTAGTCGTGGAAAACCCGGATGCCACTTCTGGTTTCGACTCGCCACATACCTTCAAGTTGCGCCGCTAATTCGCGCGGATCAAGGGGTTCTTGCGGGGTCAGGCTCTGTTTTTCACCGGCCAGGGTGTTTTTGCGCAGCTTGCGAAAGTGGCCCTTGAGCAGGTTGCGATAAACCAGCGCGTCGCGGTTGTAAAACGCCAGAGACAGCCAGCCGTCGGCCTTGGTCAGTTGGCGCAACACCGGGAGAATCGTGAAGGGCTCGGCGAGCCATTCCAGCACCGCGTGGCAAATCACCAGATCGTAGGTTTCGCTGAGCAGCCCCGGCAGTTCCTGCCATGGCGCCTGGATGAACGTCGCGCTCTGCCCGGCTTCGGCGAAGCGCTGGCGTGCGCCTTCAAGCATCGGTTCGGCAGGCTCGGTGAAGGTGACCTGATGGCCGCGCTCGGCCAGCCACAGCGACATGTGCCCCAGCCCGCCGCCGATATCCAGCACCTTGAGCGGGCGCTGCGGCAGGCATTCGGCGAGGTCCGCCTGCAGCACCGCCAGACGGATCGCGCCCTTGGCGCCGCCGTAGATCTTCTCGGCGAAACGCGTGGCCAGTTGATCGAAATGACGATCGCTCATTTGGCGAACCGCCGCTCACTGTCGGCCAGCTTGGCACGCACCACTTCGTTCATGTCCAGACCCAGTTCGCTGCACATCAGCAGCAGATACAGCACGATGTCGCCCACTTCCTGCCCGGCGTGGGCCAGTTCGTCGGCGGGCAGCTGGCGCGACTGATCCTCGGTTTTCCACTGGAAGATCTCCACCAGCTCGGCCATTTCCACACTGGCGGCCATGGCCAGGTTCTTCGGGCTGTGAAATTGCCGCCAGTCGTTGGTATCGCGGATGCGATGCAGGCGTTGGGTGAGTTCGTCGAGGTTCATGGGCAGGTCTCCTGAAGGTGCGTAGCTTCAGGGGGATGGAGTATGGAATCAAGATCTGCGCATTACCGCATGACCTGTGGGAGTGAGCTTGCTCGCGAATGCGGTGTAACAGGCGCTGCATCGGCGTGTGGCACACCGCATTCGCGAGCGAGCTCGCTCCCACAGTTCCAATGTAATGTTTGATTCAATCGGCAGGCTGCCAACTCCCCACCATGTGCACGATCCCTTCCTTGCCCTGGACCTTCAACTGTCCATGAGACCCCGCCGCACTGGCCGACAGGTTCACCTCGCTGGGCAGGCGCACGGGCTTTTGAAATTCCACCGAAATATCCACATTCGACGCAGGCAGGTGATCGTCGAGCGCCGCCAGGGTGCGGCTTTTTATCCACAGGCCGTGGGCGATGGCCTTGGGGAAGCCGAACAGCTTCGCGCTGGCATCGCTCAGGTGAATCGGGTTGTAGTCGCCGCTGACCCTGGCGTATTGCCGGCCGATGTCGGACGGCGCATACCAGGTCGCCAGCTCGCTCATCGGCAGGGGGGCGGGCTCGAAAGCACCTTCCACTTCCCCCGGAAGCTGTACGCCCCGGCAGAGCATGGTGCTGTCTTCTTCCCACAACAGGCCCAGCGCGTCCTCGATCTGGGTGAGCAGGCTGAAGGTCGCGCCCTTGGCGTGGGGCCGCAGGTTGGCCACGCGCACGCTGACCTGCGCCTTGATCACGCTGCCCAGCGGCCTGCGGATACTGATCCGGTTGTGCAGGTGCACCAGCCCGAGCAGCGGAAAGGGAAAGTCCTTGTCGGTCAGCAGCTTCATCTGCAGCGGGAAGGCCAGCACGTGGGGATAAGTTGGCGGCAGCAGGCTGCCGGGGATGAATCCGCAGACTTTGGCGAAGGCATGGACCTTCTCCGGATCCACCGACACCCAGCAGCGCAGGCCCTGATCGGGCAACTGCGTGCCACTGACCTTGCGCCGCAGCGCCGCTTGCATGAACAGGCCCGGCAAGGCCGGTGGGGTATCCAGATAACGCCAGTGCGCACTCATCAAGCCTCTCCTGTGTGTTTGCCGATCAGGTTCCCGACAGCATCAGGCGCCGATCACGCTTTGCCCGCAAACCCGCAATACCTGGCCGCTGACCGCGCCCGATCCTGGCTGGCCCAGCCACGCCACCGCTTCGGCGACGTCTTGCGGCAGCCCGCCCTGGCCCAGCGAACTCATGCGCCGCCCGGCTTCGCGCAGGGCGAAGGGCATGTGCGCGGTCATGCTGGTTTCAATGAAGCCCGGCGCCACCGCGTTGATGCTGATGCCACGCGGCTTGAGCACAGGTGCCAGCGCACGCGCCAGGCCAATCAACCCGGCCTTGCTGGTGGTGTAGTTGGTCTGCCCGCGATTGCCCGCCAGGCCGCTGATCGAGGCCATCAGGATCACGCTGGCGTGGTCGTGCAGGGCGCCTGCGTCGATCAGCGCCTGAGTCAGCACCTGCGGCGCGTTGAGGTTGACGTCGAGCACCTGGTCCCAGAAGTCGCGGGTCATGTTGGCCAGGGTCTTGTCGCGGGTGATGCCGGCGTTGTGCACGAGAATGTCCAGGCCGCCGGGAATCTGTTCGAGCAACTGGCTGGCGGCGTCCGGCGCGCAGATGTCCAGCATCAGTGCCTGACCGCCCAGACGTGCGGCGAGGGCTTCCAGATCCGCTTTGGCCTGTGGCACATCCAGCAACACAATTTCTGCGCCATCCCGGGCCAGTGTCTCGGCGATGGCTGCGCCGATGCCTCGGGCAGCGCCGGTCACCAGCGCCTTGCGCCCGGCCAGCGGGCGGCTCCAGTCCTGCACCTTTGATTCGCACGCACTCAGACGAATCACTTGCCCGGAGATGAACGCGCTTTTGGGAGAAAGGAAAAACCGCAGTGCGCCTTCCAGTTGATCCTCGGCGCCGTCCTCGACCTGCAGCAACTGCACGGTGCCGCCGTTGCGCATTTCCTTGGCCAGCGAGCGGCTGAAGCCGTCGATGGCTTGCTGGGTGCTGGCGGCCAGCGGGTCGCGCTGGGCCGCAGGGTCGCGGGCCAGAATCACGATGTGCGCGCTGGGTTCCAGGCTACGCAGGATTGGCTGAAAGAATTCACGCAACTGCCCCAGTTGCGCGGTGTGCAGCAGGGGACTGGCATCGAACACCACGGCCTTGATCTTCGAGCCCTGCTCGGCGCTCCAAGGGTGGGCGCCACTGACTTCACTGCCCGCGCTGAACAACAGGTCAGTCATGCGCGGTGCGAACCCTGCCACCTGCTCGGCCAACGGCCCGCCGCTGAGCAGTAACGCACCTTCCACGGGCCGCAATCGCCCGGCCTGCCAGCGTTCCAGATGTGCGGGCGCGGGCAGCCCGACGGCCCCGACCAACCGGCGACCGATGTCTGAGTTGGCGAAGTCGATGTAGCGATCAGATGCCATGGAACACACTCCTTGAGGCTGGGTTCAAAGCAGTGGACCACACTGCCATGTAGAAAGTCCTACGCTCTTTGCTGGATCAACACTCGGTCCCTGTAGGAGTGAGCTTGCTCACGAAGGCGGTGGGTCAGTGACGAATCTTTTGAATGACCCACCGCGTTCGTGAGCAGCTCACTCCTACAGGTGTGGGTATACCCAAACATGAAAAGGAGTTTTCAATGAATCAGACACGCCGCGTGGCCATCATCGGCGGCAATCGCATTCCGTTCGCCCGCTCCAATGGAGCCTATGCCACCGCCAGCAATCAGGACATGCTGACCGCCGCGCTGGAGGGCCTGATCGAGCGCTTCAACCTGCATGGTCTGCGCATGGGCGAAGTGGTGGCCGGGGCGGTGCTCAAGCATTCCCGGGATTTCAACCTGACCCGCGAATGCGTGCTCGGCTCGCGGCTGTCGGCGCAAACACCTGCTTACGACCTGCAGCAGGCCTGCGGCACCGGCCTTGAAGCGGCGCTGCTGGTGGCCAACAAGATTGCCCTGGGCCAGATCGAATGCGGCATTGCCGGCGGCGTCGACACCACGTCCGACGCGCCGATCGGGGTGAACGAGGACCTGCGCCAGATCCTGCTGCAGGTCAGTCGCGCCAAGAGCACTGGCGACAAACTCAAGGCGCTGACGCAGTTGCGCCCGCACAACCTCAAACCCGAGTTGCCACGCAATGGCGAGCCGCGCACCGGACTTTCCATGGGCCAGCACTGCGAGCTGATGGCGCAGACCTGGCAGATCCCGCGAGAGGCACAAGACGAACTGGCGCTGCACAGCCACCTGAACATGGCTAATGCTTATGCCGAAGGCTGGCAGGATGATCTGCTCACTCCCTTCAACAGCCTGACTCGCGACAACAACCTGCGCGTCGATGCCAGCCTGGAAAAACTCGCTTCACTCAAACCGGCCTACGAGCGCAGCGCCAAAGGCACCTTGACTGCAGGCAACTCGACACCCCTCACCGACGGCGCCTCGCTGGTGCTGCTCGCCAGCGAAGACTGGGCCCGGGAGCGCGGCCTGCCGGTGCTGGCGTACTGGCGCGACGGCGAGGCGGCGGCGGTGGATTTCGTCCGGGGCGAAGAAGGCTTGCTGATGGCGCCGGTGTACGCCGTGCCTCGCTTGCTGGCGCGCAACGGCCTGACTTTGCAGGATTTCGATTTCTATGAAATCCACGAAGCCTTTGCCGCGCAGGTACTGTGTACCCTCAAAGCCTGGGAAGACCCCGAGTACTGCAAAACCCGCCTGGGCCTCGACGCGCCGCTGGGCTCGATCGACCGCAGCAAACTCAACGTCAAAGGCAGCTCGCTGGCCGCCGGGCATCCCTTTGCGGCCACCGGCGGGCGCATCGTCGCCAACCTTGCCAAATTGCTCAGCGTTGCCGGGCAGGGCCGCGGCCTGATCTCGATCTGCGCGGCGGGCGGGCAGGGCGTTACCGCGATTCTGGAACGGTAATCCATTAAAACCGCACCACCGATCCCGCAGCCGCCGGGCTTGCCCGCGGGGGCGGTCTCAAGAACGCCCTCGCCAATCCCCCGGTGATTAGACTAATTGCAAGTTAGCTTCGAATGGCTTATCGCGAATGTTTTGAGTTTTTAAATAACCTGTTGATACGCAGGGAGTTGCGTGGGAAGGACGAATGACCGTTCATCGTGGTGGTCGGCAATGGAGTAGAAAATAAGCTTCTGATAATTAGTCTTGAAGTATTGGAGTGCTATTCAATGCAAGGAGATCATCGTCATGGACGAACAGACAGCAACAGTACCAGGTACCCACGCTGCAGACTTGGTGGAAATTCTGGATAACGGTGTGGTGGTGGGGACTGGCGATCTGGTGAACGGGCAGTGGTCATATACTCGCTCCGGAATGGCGCTGGGTGCGCACAGCTTTACGGCCCGATACAGGACAGTCACGACGGCTACGCCTTGGCGTGTGACGGTTGAAGAGCCTGTGCATATGGATGATCTGAGCGATGCGCCGGTGGGCGATATTCATGTCGTCAACCGTCCTTATTATGTAATTTACGGATATGCGTCGGGGACCCTCCCTTCTCAGCCTTCTTATGTTTCGGATGAAAGATTTCCTGGCATAGGGCCGGTTGTTCTCTGGATTGTAGGTATGCAATATCCAACAGGTAAAATAAACGCCCAATCTGTCGATATGCGATTTAACGATGTCTACTCTGAAGTGTCATTTGATGCGTACGGCTTCTACAACAGCCAATCGCTACCTGGTCCTCCGGGTACGGCCGTCGCACAAATACTGAATGCCCAAAATCAAGTGGTGGGTACTCATCAGTTTATTCTGCACGACTCCCCCAATCGGCGACTGGTCCGTGTGACGTTGCGCGCGCCGGGGCGTACCATAAAGGCTCTCAAGATCTCAGCCAGTCCGGCCGCTGGCGTGACCTCAAGCGCTTGGGCAGTGTGCGATAACTTTACAATGTTGTTTTGAGTCTTCTCATGTGTGTATGTCAGCGGAAGGTAATTACGCGCGCGCAGTCATATTTGGCGCAGTAGTGTTTACGATGCTTGCGTTTGATTTTTACTTGAAGTGAGCCTCTGTAGGAGCGAGTTCATTCGCGAAGCGATGGTGCATCCTCCACATCTGCGTCGCCTGGAAAATCTTCGCGAATGAATTCGCTCCTACAGGTCGACTGCATCGGCGAGTAAACTGGCCTTTCACGACAAAAAGGCCCACCCATGCCGAGCAACGGACATTCCTCTGCGCGCAAACCCGAAACCCTGCGCGCGATTCCTGCCCTGACCGATCTGCCGCGTCCGCTCTACGCCCGCGCGGAAAGCCTCAGCGCAGGTTCATGGACGCCGACCCATCGCCATGACTGGGTGCAGTTTTCCTACGCCATCAGTGGCGTGTTGGGCGTGCACACCGAGCAAGGCAGTTTCTTCGCGCCGCCGCAGTGGGGTGTGTGGATTCCGGCGGGACTGGACCATGAAGTGGTGACCTCGACCCGCGCCGAGATGCGCAGTCTCTATGTCCGCACCCAGGATTCGCAGTGGGCGCCGGATCGTTGCCGGGTGCTGGAAGTCACGCCGCTGGCGAGGGAGTTGATCAAGGCGTTCTGTTTGCTGCCGCCTGACTACCCAGAGACGGATAGCGCCGAAGTGCGACTGGTGCAGGTGTTGCTCGATCAGTTGGCGAGCCTGCCGGAAGTCGGATTCTCTCTGCCGTTGCCCCGACACGCGCGTTTGCTGGCGCTGTGTCAGGAATTGGTGGAAGAGCCCGGGCAGGACATCACCCTCACCGATTGGGCGTCACGTCTGAACATGTCGGAGAAAACCCTGATGCGCCTGTTCCAGCGCGAAACCGGTTTGAGTTTCAGAGGCTGGCGCCAGAGAGCGAGACTGCTGGCTTCGCTCAATGCGCTGGAGGAGGGCGACAGTGTGACGGCCACTGCGCTCAATTGCGGTTATGACTCGACATCGGCCTTCATTGCAGCGTTCAAGACGCTGTTCGGGTTCACGCCGGGCGAGTTGTTCAGGGCCTGAGCGCTGCCCGTTTCACGCTGCAAAAGTCACTGTTCCGGCCACGGTGACGCTGGTGTCGGTGGTGGTGCCGCCGTTGGGAATCTCGACGCCATTGGAGTCCTTCACGCTGGTGATCGCGATCCCGACGACAGTCGGCTCCTGCTTGATGGTGAACGACGCTTCGGAAAACGGCAGCTTGTCGTTACTGCCCACAGGCGAGTATTGCAGCGTCAGCTTGAACGTCGAACCGTCGGTCAGGGTCTTGAGTTTCTCCAGAGAGAACTGCCTGGCCTGGGCGCCGAGTGTGGTGACATTCAGCGGGTTCCAGTTCTCGATTGCGATCTGCGGTGTCGACGTGACGGTCAGCCAGAGCTTTTGCCCCACCGCCTGGCCAGGCCATGCGGCGAGGGTCATGTGGGCGTTGGCAGTCAGTTTGCTGACATCCAGCACGCCGTCCACTGCCTCGGTGATCCTGGGCTGCGGGTAGACTGGCGGCGTGTACCGTTCGACGACCTGGCTGTGAGGGGCGGACGGCACACCTTCCGGGTTGTCATCGTCAGTCACCGAGTAAATGACATTGATGGTTTTGCCGGCCGCTGCGATGACCAGCGCGGCAGGCACCGAGACCTTTTTGGGCATCTCATCGGCCTGCACCGGGGGAATGCTGGTGGTGTCCTCGTTCCAGTAAAACCTCAGGATGTCGGTGTTGGGCATGCCGGGGTATTCCACGACAATCTTCACGTTATCAACCCCGGTGACATCCGGTTGCAGCACGCCGAAGCCATTGACCGGCTCGACTTTGGGCGCATCGTAGATAGACGTGTTGATTGACGCTGCGCCCGAGGCTGCCCCTTGGGCAGCGGCGTGCAGTACGGCCTTCTGTTTTTCATTGATAGGTTTGATGTCCATTTTTTATCTTCCTTGCTTGCATGGGAGGAATTCCAGGGTTCAAGGCGTAAGCACGAAGTTGTCGAATCGTGCCCAGTCGTGATCTGCGAAGATTTGTACATAGCGAATGGGCTGGGTGGTGGTGCTCCTCAGGTGATAGTTGGTCTGGTTGGGTGGGGTGATCGTCTCGATGACGGACTGACTGCTATTGAGCAACGAGATAGTGATCAGCCCGTTGGGGCCGTGGATGTCGCATTCGACCCTTCTGTAGTCGCGCTTGAAGTCGATGCGTATGGTCTGTGTAGCCGGGTCGATGATCGGGTTCTGATAGCAGACGTGTAGCGTCGGCAACGTGATGGGGCCGGGGTCTACAGGCAGCATGTCTCCCGGCGGGAAGCCTGCGTTGCCCAGGCCTGACACGAACTCGATGTCCATCAGCGGGCGCGAGATTCGTCCCCCGGCCTGAATGAGCAAAGGTGCTTGCCCCGTGAAATCGTCGAACTGCCCGCTGGCAGCCACAACAGTGAAATCGCTGATGTCGGAATCGACAGGGCTGGTGTCGCCTGCGAACACGACCTGATAGTGCAGCTTGAGGCTACCATTGCGCAGCGGTTCGAGGTTGTCCACGCGGCCCACCGAGAACGTATACGCAGTGTTCTCTTCCCCTGCGCGAACGATATGGTCCACGGTGTAGTTGGCGGGGTTGCCGTTTTCCTGGGTCCCGCTCCAGATCAGGCTGATCTTGTCCCCAGCCTGTTTGCCGCGATAGGCCGCGATCACTACCGGGACTGGATCAGCCACGAATCGGTCAAGGTCAATTTCGGTGCCCGTTACGCCCGTTATCGTCGGCGCGGCCAGCGGCACCGGCAGGCCGGTCAGGGTAATCGAGGTTCTTTTTGACCGAAGGTTTGTGCCAGTAACGGGTACCACTTCATAACTGGCCATTGCCGAGCCTCCTGCAATGGATTTCAGGTGGCCATTGGTGATGGTGAACACCGGCATGGGGTCGAAATCCGGGTCCGTCACCGTTTCTGGGCCCAGAATCAGGGTCGTCTCCGAATTCCCCGTTCTCCCCACCCATGTCAACGTGACTCTGTCACCCGGTCTTGCTCCCGCATAACGGGGAATATCAACATGTGCGTCGTTGTCTCCCAGCGCTGTCAGGTCGAGGACCAGCGTGGTCTGATTGGCTTCGCGTACCCGCGGGGCCGTCACGGCGTCGGGATCGATTTCCACATTGGCGAAAGCGGTATGTGAAGGCAGCGAATAGTTGTCGACGATGTCGCGGATTTCATAGGTGACCGGCAGCCTGGTGTTGCTGCCCCCCTCTTCGATTACGGCTTTGGGAATGGACACCACTGGCTGGGCGATGGCGGTGAGGGGAGGATGAGCGACGCGAATGCCATTCCAGATCACTGTCAACTCGTCGCTTAACTCCATGTTTTGCCAGACCGGTACCGTCACCGTGACCGGGGTATCGGCGCTGTCGATGACCGGTGGCGTGATGACTGCCGCTGCCAGATTCTCGTTGAAACCGGTTGAAATGTCCGGATCCAGCCCCCCCGGAACGAGACGATTGACCTTGATGGTTCGCGGCTCGCTGCTTCGGGTTTCTCCGCCCTGCGGATCGAACAGCGTGTAGTACACAGTACCTTGATCATCGGTCCCGGAAATCCGCGCTGGCGCGACACTGAAACTCAACCAGCCTTTGTCGACGACGCCTTGGTCCAGCTCGTATTGCTGCACCTGGGCATTATCCCAGAACAGGGTCACCACATCCCCGGTGCGTACCACTTCCGGCAGGCGCGCGATCAGCGGCACGGCTTTGGTGTGGTCATAAAGCTGGTGATAACCCAGGCCCAGGCGCGGGTTTTCGGGCACATCGTTGATAGAGGTAAACACCAGTGGGTTCAACTCGTCTGCCGTACGGCTTCGGGGCAGGTCTTTGATGTTCATGGTTGCGTCCTTGGCAGTGCGTTGGAGCGCCCGGTACATCCTGCTCCGGGCGAGTGTCGAGGTATCGGGCAGGGTGCCTGCGGATATTTGCCAACAGACCCCCTCCGCCAACGCCGGTCATTGCCGCTATGGCAAGCTGCAGGATCCCCCAGCCTGATTGAGCGCAAACAGGATCAGCGTATCCGGCGCGTTTTTGGTGATCCCCGCCGCGTTCCTGATGGAATACTTGGTCACCGACAGGTTGCGGCAGATGAAGTAGGTCCTGCTGTACGGCAATGCCAGTTCGTAGTAGCCCCGGGTGAGATCAGCAGCCTGGATCACGTAATCAGTCACCGTGATCCTCGACTCCGGAATGACCGGTTTGCTGGGATCGTTATCCTGGCCGGGTCCATCGAGCGGGTCGTTGACGCCGTAGAAGTCCACGGTGATGAAGTCCCCTGCTGCGACGTTCGCCAGCGGAGTACCTTGAGCATCGACCAGTGGCACCCGCAGCGTCGTGCCCCTGATACCGATCGCCCGCTGGATGACCCGGTTCGGGTTGCCAGTGATCGGGTTCACGGATTCCGGGAATATCGCGACGGCCAGTGGGTTCGTCCCGCCAGGAGCTTCGCCTGGGGCCTGAACGATGACGTCTTGGGTAGGTGAGCGCACGGTCACTGGATTGGTCGTGCTGTCCAGATTGCGGGTCAGCGTGTAGTACAGCGGGATCGTGCCGGTTCCGTTCGCCGCAATCTGGGCAGCGGTGATCGGCACAATGATGTTTGCACCTCCATTCGCAGCCGCGATGGTGACCGGCGCAGGGTTGTCCGTGGCGGCTGGCCCCCAGATGACTTGCAGGATGTCACCATTGTCCCAGATCGGGTTGTTGTCCACGCCTTGCCGAAATACCGTGATATTGGCCGAGGATGCATACGCCTCGGGTGGAATGATGTTCGGAACACTGCCGGCAAAGGTGCTGAGTGCCGACGGCAGCCGCATGTTGTCATGTTCCGGGGTCTCAGGGTCTGGATCAGGGTTAGGCCCGCCGGGGGTGGTCAGGTTGATTCGGATGTACTGGGTCGGCGAGAGTACCGGTGGAGTGCCACTTGCCGGGTGAACACGGTATCTGACAGGCGTGTTCAAGGTGGGCGTGCCGTTTTGTACGTACTGGAACTGCATCAGGATTCGCAGCAGATAGCCGTTGGTCGCGGCGGCATCGATATCCGCCTGGGTGACGATCACCGGCGGAACGTCCTGAGTATTCCATACGATGTAAATCCTGTCGCCCGCTGCAACGTTGGTATAGGTAGGAATCTGTACCTCTGTCTCGGGATTGGCCTCGGTCCAGACCAGCAAACCGGCGCCAGGGGGAACGCCTGTCCCGTCCTCTGGGTTGTAGGGCGCGGCGTCGGGGATCAGTGGCCTCGCAAGATTAGTGGGCACTGTGCCAAGGAACACCTGAATCGGCGTCGTGATGGACAAGTTGCTGACGTTGCCCGCCCAGTCCGTAATTCGGTAACCGAAGTACACGGGGTTTACACCCACTGCTTCCAGGTCGGCCCTTGGGAACTGTGCATCCAGGCCTGCGCTCGGGTCGGTGACCACGGGGGGAAGGGTCGTCAGGAAATCACCCTCTGCTGCGGTAGGGCCCGTGCCTAGCCAGAGCTCGACCTGATCGTCGACATCATCGTCAAACCAGGCGGAGATATGAACGATTAATGCATCCTCGGTAGGGTCCAGCTTGTCTTCAGTGATACCCGCCAGCTGGTCCTCGGTGAATGCGATCGCCGGCGGAGTAGGTGGCCGCCCGCCGGGTGCATGCCGGTCGATGATCACGGTCACCGGTTGTTGCGAGAGGCTGCCATCCCCAGAGGCGGGGTCAAAGTAGTTGTAATCCACCTGCCAGGTGGTAAAGGGATAGCCATTGGCCGGGGCGAAGTCGGTTGGGGTGATGTTCAGCACGAACTCGGCGGCTGCCGGATCGACCGGTGTGGGCGTGCCAATGGCGGTACCGTTGATATAGAGCTGTGCCACGTTGCCTGCCACGGCGGCACCCGGCGTCTCCACGGTGAACGGCACATTAGCTGTCAGTCGGCTAACCTCGATCCTGCCGTCCAAGGCCCTGAGATCCTCGATGACCCCCTGTTTCAGATCCGGATTTTGTCGTGCCCTGACCACTATAGGCTTACGTAGGCTGTTTGAACGGGGTTCGGGCCGCACGGCGCTGCTTTGAAGATGAACCGGAATCAGGCGTGTGGGGGAAATGACGGAGGTATTGCCCAGCCGGTCCTTGAGTTGATAACCGAAGTACTGAGGCGTATCGCCGTTGCTCCTCAGGGTTGCTTCCGGGAACCGTACATTCACACTGCGCCCGTAATTGTCTTGATCGACCGTCACGGCAGCGCCAGGCTGCAACCCGCCTGCGGGGTTATCGCCCGGCGGGGTGGTGGAAACCCAGGGCGTCATGACGTCGCCTATTGCCATTCCCTGCCAAGGTGAGAGCAAGGCGGCAAAATGGCCGTCGATAATGGAATCCGGGTAGACACCCTGCAATTGTTCCGAGGTGAAATTGATATACGGCATCGAGGTGCCGCCAGGGGGCTCCTTATCGAACGTCAATACATAGCGCTCCAACGGTGCCGTGGTGGCGCCTGTCTCGGGGCTGTAAACGTTGTAGCTCAAGGGCACGACCACTTGCGGATTGCCCGTGGGGAATTCGGTGGACTTCAGAACGAAGGGGAACTTGAAGTGCTGATCCGCGGCCTCCTCGGCTGTGACGGTGTGTGGAGCGCTGTAAGGAACACCATTGACCGTCAGCGTTATTGTGAAGCCTGCTTTTATATCAGCGCTATTGGGGACTTCCAGCCTCAAGTCTTGATGCCATTGATCGTGGGGTAACACGCCATCATCACCGACGGTTGGCGCTTCAAGGGGGGGAAGCGCGTAGGGGTTCTGCCGGGTGTTGCACTGGGTATTCATTGCTTATGCATCCTGCATGTGTGAATGAAGTTCCAGTATTGAGAGGGTGATGAGCCGTGTCACCTGTCAGAAATGACAGTGCCTTTTATGGAATTTTTAACAGCCTCCCTTGTATTTCAATAGTTAACGCCGGTGTTAGCAGTATTCGCGATTACAGTTATCGCGAATCGGTCTATGGCAGTTGGGTGGGCATGATAGTGTCAACAGAGACATTGATATTTTCGAAAGCCTGTTGGTTTTATTGCTCAACGCGTTGATTAATAAGTTTGGTGATGGGAGCGGTAACGGAACATCAGGGGTATCACATCGGTTTGGCAGTCCGGGATACCTGGCGACAGCGCACTGCGCATGGAGACGGCCAGATGAATAAAGGATGGCAATGGGCAGGTTGCCTGGGGGCGCAATTCGGTTGCTTGCTGACCGGACTTCATGCGTACGATGGCGCCATGGCGGCCGTCCTCACGCCCGGACAGACTGCCACTGTCGCAGCCGGCGCCGCGCCTGAAACGTGGACGCTCACTGGGGCAACGTTGAATGTCACTCCGGGTGGGCAGACCTTGACGGTCAACGCATCGACCGGATCGACGCTCAATTTCTCCGGTGCCTCGACCACAGGCGGTGTAGTGGTCACCGGCAGCACCGGCGCCTTTACCAATACGACCGTCAACGCGGTCAACGCTATCGGCCTGAGCGCCGTAGCACCGGGCCAGATCCCCGGTACCGGCTCGACCGTGCAAGTCACCGGTGGTGTAATCAATGGCTTTGGTCGTGGGGTCAACGTGTCCACTGGCGGCGCGGTTACGCTGACCGGCACGCAAGTCACAGGTTCGGGTGTAGGGCTTACGTTCATTGATAATGGTTACGGCCTGACGCTGGTCGGTGGCTCAGCGACCGCCCAGGGGTCCAGTACCGTGACAGGCAGCAATCGGGGAGCGCTGGTCATCGATAATGGACCCAGTTTCCTGACGCCCACACTCATTGTGGATAACGCCACGATCAATGGGCAGTCTGGCAGTGGTATCTACGTCGATGCCTTTCGTGGTGCTGCAACACCTACCGTCATCCTGCGCAATGGCGCGGTGGTCAACAGCGCCAATGGCATGCTGCTGCAAGTGGGTGAAGCTGCGGTCGCCAGCCCGTTCCTGGCCACGCTGGGGCTGCAGATCGACAACAGCACCCTGACCGGCAACATCCAGGCGTTCAGCGGTAACGTCGCCAATATCAGCATGAGCAATGGCAGCGCGCTGACGGGCAATCTGACGGATGTCAGCAGTCTGAACATGGACAACAGCCAACTGACTGGCGACATCAATCAGGCCACCGGCACCCTGGTCACGATCTCTCTGGCGAACAATTCCCGCATGACCGGAACCATCGTCAACGCGCGCAGCACGACGCTGGACGCCACCTCGACGTTCGACATGGTCAACGACTCATCGGTGGGCGATCTGACCCTCAATGGCGGTACGGTCAACCTGCGCGCAGGCAATGCGGGCTTTCGTACCCTAACGGCCAGCAGCCTGGCCGGTGCGGGCACCTTTGCTTTGGGCACTGATCTGGCCGGGCACCTGAGCGATCTGGTGAACATTACCGGCAATGCTTCAGGCGATCATGTGCTCAGGGTGCAGAATACCGGGGTCGATGCCATCAATCAGGCGACTCCTCAGCAGGTCGTCCACACCGGCAGCGGTGACGCGACGTTCGCCGTGGCGGGCGGGCAGGTCGACGTCGGTACGTTCGTTTACCGGCTGCAGCAGCAGAACACCGACTGGTTTCTGGTGCCCGAAACCACCGGCGAGCCCGGAGGCCCAGGCGACCCCGGTGGCCCGGGCGATCCAGTGATCAGCCCTTCTGCCCGGGCAGTGATCGGTGTGTTCAGCGCCGCACCAACGGTCTGGTACGGCGAGCTGGCTACCCTGCGCAGCCGGATGGGTGAGTTGCGCAATGGCCATCAGCAGGGCGGGTTCTGGGCGCGTACCTACGGCAACAAGTATCAGGTATCGGCGGCCGACCAAGTGGACTATTCCCAGACCCAGTCTGGCGTCTCTTTCGGCGTCGACACGCCCTTGCCTGCCGCCGACGGCCAATGGCTGGTGGGTGTCATGGGGGGGTACAGCACGTCTGATCTGGATATGCGCCTGGGGGCGGACGGTCAGGTCAACAGCTATTATCTGGGGCTTTACAGCACCTGGCTGTCGACCTCGGGTTATTACGTCGACGCTGTACTGAAGGCCAACCGCTTTCACAACAAGGCTGACGTACGCATGAGTGACGGCGTCAAGGCTCAAGGTGATTACAACAATTACGGGGTGGGCGGCTCGGTCGAAGTCGGAAAAAACATCAAGTTCTCTGATGGCTGGTTCGTCGAGCCCTATGTACAGGTCGCTGCCTTGTGGGTGAACGGTGAAAGCTATGGCCTGGACAACGGCCTGCAAGCCAGGAGCAATCATGCCGACTCGCTGATTGGCAAGTTGGGCACTTATCTGGGGCGTACCATCGCGCTCGATCGCGGCGGATTCGTCCAGCCCTATGTCAGAGTTGCCGCCGCACAGGAGTTTGCTCGCAGCAATGACGTCAAGGTCAACAGCACGACATTCAGTGACGACTTATCGGGCAGTCGCGGCGAAGTGGGGGCAGGGGTGATCGCGCAATTAAGCGATGTATTGCAGCTGCACGCTGACCTTGATTACGGCAACGGAGAAAACATCGAACAACCGTGGGGAGTGAACGTAGGTTTGCGATACACCTGGTGATAAATGCGCGAAAACGTGGGGGATGTACACGTGTGATGATGGGAAAACAGCAATGTCGGAAGTTTCCTACAAGCGTGTGGGAATCGCCTTACCGAAATATATAGCTCATCTGTATTCAATAGCACCTCAATTCTGAACTCGTGCGTCTCTGCGCACGCAAGGTGCTAATTCACTATGAAACTTCAACTCAAGCCCCTCCTGAAGGGGCATTTGCCGTTGTCCATTTGCGCGGCATTCATTTCAATCGATGTAGCCCACGCATTGGATATCGGGCCTGGCCACACGTATTACGTAGGCCCCAATGCTGCTTTGGATGATTACCACTTGTTGGGCAGCGGCGCCAGGCTGGTCGTCCACAGTGATGGCCGCACCGGCCAGATCTCCACGTTCCGAGGCTCCATTCTGGAAATCGACAGCGGCACCGTGACGACCGACAAAGGTCGCGCCATCAATCTGGTCGACAGCGTCGCCACCATTAACAACGCCGTCATCACGGCGCTGGCCAACGCCGCACAGCCCGGCACCGACCGTGCGGCCCTTGCCACCAACCGTGCGGTCGTGGGGTCTGAGGCGACTGTCACCAACAGCGTACTGTCGGGCATCGGCCGCGGGGTGAATGCCGCTGGCGATGCAACGGTCGTGCTCGATAACACCAGTGTCATGGGCCATCGTGGTGGCGAAGAGATCGGCCTCATCCGCGGCGATCTGGGCATCGGTATGGTGGTGGGCGGCTCGGCTGTCGACGTGCGCAACGGCAGCTCGATCACCGGTGATCACGACGGCATTGTCATGATCTCTGCGCAGGTCTTGCCTGGCTACGTCGCCCACTCGCGCGTCAACATCGACGCCTCCAGCGTGACGGGCAAAGAGGGCAGTGCGCTGGTGGTGACCGGGCGTCCGAATGTAAGCGATCCCATGGCGCACATCACCGTCAGCAACGGCTCAACCCTTACCGGCGGCAACGGGATCATCCTGCAGGTTCAGCAAGAAGCCTCGGCGAATTTGAACGTCAACGACAGCCGTCTGGTCGGCGATATTTTCGTGAGTGACGATTCTTTTGCCGAGGTCGAGCTGAACAATCAAGCAAGCCTTACCGGCAAAATCACCAACCTCGGCGTGCTGGATATCGATGGTTCTTCTCAATGGGTGATGGAGGGCGATTCCACCGTCGGCAAACTTGGCCTGAACGGCGGCATGGTCGACCTGCGCGGCACCTCCAATGACTTCCACACCCTCACCGTCGGTGAGCTGTCAGGCACAGGCGTGTTCGCTCTGGGCACCGATCTGGCGGCACAGACCAGCGACCGGCTCGACATCACCGACAGCGCCTCTGGCAGCCATCAGTTGCTGGTACAGAACAGCGGCATCGATCCACTGGCTGGCAGCGACCCCGTGCAACTGGTGCATATTGGATCCGGTGATGCGCAGTTTTCGCTGATTGGCGGCCAGGTTGACTTCGGCACCTTCGCGTATCAGCTGGAGTCCACGGAAAACGGAACCGGTGGCACCGATTGGTCGCTGGTGCAAACCGGCGAGCTGTCAAACTCCTCGCGCTCGGTCGTAGGCCTTTTCAGCGCTGCGCCGACGGTATGGTATGGCGAATCGACCACCCTGCGCAGCCGCATGGGTGAACTGCGCAATGGCAACGATCAGGGCGGCGGCTGGATTCGCAGCTACGGCAACAAACAAAACATGTCCGCCGGTGGCGGGGTGGCCTACAAGCAGGTGCAGCAGGGGATTTCCTTCGGTGCCGACATACCGGTCGCCAACAGCGAAGGTCAGTGGCTGGTGGGCCTGATGGGCGGTTACAGCAAGTCCGATCTGGACCTCAAGCAAGGCACCAAAGGCTCGGTCGACAGTTACTACCTCGGTGCCTACAGCACCTGGCTGGCCGATGACGGTTTCTATGTCGATGCGTTGATCAAGGCCAACCGCTTCCAGAATGAGTCCCAGGTGCGCATGGCCGATGGCCAGAAAGCCAAGGGCAGCTACAACAATGTCGGTGTGGGTGCTTCGGTGGAGGTCGGCAAGCATATCAAGCTGGAAGACCAGTGGTTCGTCGAGCCTTTCGCCCAGGCTTCCGGCCTGGTGGTGGGCGGTGAAAGCTATCGTCTGGACAACGGCCTGCGCGCCAACAGCAACGGCGCCGACTCGCTGCTGGGCAAGGCCGGGTCGCACCTGGGGCGTACCTTCGCCCTGGATGATGGCGGTTTCGTGCAGCCTTACGTAAAAGCTGCCGTGGCCCATGAATTCGTGTCCGGTAACAGCGTCAAGATCAATGACAACCGGTTCAGCAACGACCTCTCCGGTTCGCGCATCGAGCTGGGCGCTGGTGTGGCCGCGCAAGTGACCGACGTGCTGCAGGTGCATGCCGATTTCGACTTCATGAAGGGCAGCAATATTGAGCAACCCTGGGGCGTGAACGTCGGCGTGCGCTACAACTGGTAACGAAGACGCAATCATTTGCTGTAGTGGAAGGGGCATTCAACGGCCCCTTTTTTGTGCCGGCTGGCAACGCGGGAGTCATCACGGCCATCCATCGGTCGATATATCTGCACATAGCTGGCGCGCCACCGGCTCGCGCCATTGGTCTATGCTGCGCCCCGGCATGAAAGGTGCTTGCAGGACCAGGGCGTACCCTGTGCTGCAATCGAATCGATGATTGCAATCCGCCCCTACTCGCAGGGAATGGATTGCCGTATAACGAGCAACAATCGCGTGTCTGGCCACGAAGGACCCACAATAAAAGCTGATGAAGACTCCAAAACGCATTGAACCCCTGATCGAAGACGGTCTGGTAGACGAGGTGCTGCGCCCGCTCATGAGCGGCAAAGAGGCAGCTGTTTATGTGGTGCGCTGCGGCAAACAGCTGCGGTGTGCGAAGGTTTACAAGGAGGCGAACAAACGCAGTTTCCGTCAGGCATCCGAATACCAGGAAGGCCGCAAGGTTCGCGGCAGTCGTGAAGCGCGCGCCATGGCCAAGGGCTCGAAGTTCGGGCGCAAGGAAAGTGAAGACGCCTGGCAGAACGCCGAAGTGTCGGCGCTGTTCAGGCTGGCCAATGCCGGTGTGCGGGTCCCCAAACCCTATGATTTCCTCGACGGCGTGCTGTTGATGGAAATGGTCGCGGACGAATACGGCGATGCGGCGCCGCGTTTGAACGACGTGGTGCTGGAGCCCGATCAGGCGCGCGAGTACCACAGCTTTCTGATCGAGCAGATCGTGCTCATGCTGTGTGCCGGTCTGGTGCACGGTGACCTGTCCGAGTTCAACGTGCTGCTCTCGCCCGAAGGCCCGGTCATCATCGACCTGCCCCAGGCAGTGGATGCGGCAGGCAACAACCACGCCTTCAGCATGCTCGAGCGCGATGTGGGCAACATGGCGTCCTACTTCGGCCGCTTCGCGCCGGAGCTGAAAAAGACCCGTTACGCCAAGGAAATGTGGTCCCACTACCAGGCCGGTACGCTGTCGCCGGGTACCGTCCTGACCGGCCAGTTCGCCGACGCGGACGACATTGCCGACGTGAAGGGTGTGCTGCGCGAAATCGAAGCGGCTCAGCGCGACGAGGCGCGGCGGCAGGCGGCGCGGGCTGCCGAAGATGCGCCGAGGGACAAGGCCGAAGAGCCGACGCCACCGTGGATGCAATAAGCGACTGACAGAAAACCCGGCTCAGGCCGGGTTTTTTGTGCTCGCGCAACACCCTCCCGACGCCAGATCCTTGAGGATCGGGCAGTCGGGGCGGTGATCGCCCTGGCAGTGCTCCACCAGATCCTGCAGGGTGTCGCGCAGCCCGCTCAGCTCGGCGATTTTCTGATTCAGTTCATCGATGTGCTGGCGGGCCAGCGCCTTGACGTCGGCGCTGGCGCGGGCGCGGTCTTGCCAGAGGGTCAGCAGTTTGCCGACTTCTTCCAGGGAAAACCCCAGATCGCGCGAGCGCTTGATGAAGGCCAGGGTGTGCAGGTCGTTTGCGTTGTAGGTGCGATAACCGCTGTCTGTGCGATGCGCGGCTTCCAGCAGGCCGGTGGATTCGTAGTAACGAATCATCTTGGCGCTCAGGCCACTGCTTTTGGCGGCTTGGCCGATGTTCATTGCGTGTCTCCTCGGGTCTGGTGTTAATCAGCAGGTTTCCAGGTCTTGAGTAGCAGGGCGTTGCTCACCACGCTGACGCTGGACAGCGCCATGGCCGCGCCCGCGAACACCGGGTTGAGCAGGCCGAAGGCGGCCAGCGGAATGCCGATCAGGTTGTAGACAAAGGCCCAGAACAGGTTCTGGCGGATCTTGGCGTAGGTCCTGCGGCTGATGTCCAGCGCGGCGGGGATCAGCCGCGGATCGCCGCGCATCAGGGTGATGCCGCTGGCGTGCATGGCCACATCGGTGCCGCCGCCCATGGCAATGCCCACATCGGCTGCCGCCAGTGCCGGTGCGTCGTTGATGCCATCGCCGACCATGGCCACCACGGCGGATTTTTTCAGGGCGATGACGGTGGCGGCCTTGTCGGCGGGCAGGACTTCGGCGTGCACATCGTCGATACCCAGTGTGTCTGCGACGACTTTGGCACTGCCGCGGTTGTCGCCGGTGAGCAGGTGGCTGCTGATCTGGCGTTCGTTCAACTGCTCGATGGCCTTGGCTGCGCCGGGTTTCAGAGTGTCACCGAAGGCGAACAGGCCAAGCACCCCGGGCTGTGGCGCTGTTTCGATCAACCAGGACAACGTGCGGCCTTCGGCTTCCCAAGCTTGAGCCTTGTCGGCATCGCCTGGCGTCAGCGCGGTTTCGTCGAGAAGACGTGTGTTGCCCAGTGCCAGTTCGCGACCTTGCAGCGTGCCAGCGATGCCGCGGCCGGCGAGTGAGCGGCTGTTGGTGACTTCTTCGGGGTTGAGATTGCGCGCTGCACAGGCATCCAGCACCGCCTTGGCTAGCGGATGTTCGCTGCCGCGCTGCAAGGCGCCGGCCATCAGCAGCAGGGCGTTGTCGTCGCCATCGAGCGCCGTCATGTGCGCGATGCGTGGCGTGCCGCTGGTCAGGGTGCCGGTCTTGTCGAAGACCACAGCGGTGACTTCATGGGCACGTTCCAGTGCTTCAGCGTCCTTGATCAGAATGCCGTGGCGGGCCGCCACGCCGGTGCCGGCCATGATCGCGGTCGGCGTTGCCAGGCCCAGCGCGCAAGGGCAGGCGATGACCAGCACCGCGACGGCATTGATCAACGCGGTTTCAAGCGACGCACCGGCCAGCAACCAGCCCACCAATGTCGCCAGCGCGAGCAGCAGCACCACCGGCACGAACACTTGGCTGACTTTATCCACAAGCTTCTGAATCGGCGCCTTGGCCGACTGCGCGTCTTCGACCAGCCGGATGATCCGCGCCAGCACCGTTTCTGCCCCCAGCGCCTCGGTACGAACCAGCAAGCGGCCTTCGCCGTTGATCGCGCCGCCGGTGACCTTGTCGCCGGGCTGCTTGGCGATCGGCAGGCTTTCGCCACTGATCAGCGCCTCATCGGCATGGCTCTGGCCGTCCACCACCACGCCATCCACCGCAAAGCGCTCGCCGGGTTTGACCAGCACCAGATCACCCAGCTTCAACGCGCTGATCGCCACGTCCCGCTCCTGGCCATCGACAACTTGAATGGCCCGCTCAGGGCGCAATGCCTCCAGTGCGCGAATGGCGCTGGCGGTCTGGCGCTTGGCGCTGCTTTCGAGGTATTTGCCCAGCAACACCAGCGTGATCACCACCGCTGATGCCTCGAAATACAGATGCGGCATGTCGTGATGGGCGGCAACCAGCCACTGATAGACGCTCAATCCATAACCGGCACTGGTGCCAAGCGCCACCAGCAGGTCCATGTTCCCGGCACCTGCGCGCACAGCCTTGTAAGCCGCGACATAGAAGCGCGCGCCGAGGAAAAACTGCACGGGCGTGGCCAGCGCGAACTGCAGCCAGGCGGGCAACATCCACTCGATGCCCAACGGCTGCACAAACATCGGCATCACCAGCGGCAGCGCAAGGATGATCGCCATCGCCAGATGCCAGCGTTCGTGATCATGACGCTGCTTCTGCTCGGCCTGCTGCGCCGCGCGATCCTGTTCCAGCGTGGCGCCGTAACCGGCCTTATCCACCGCGGCGATCAGGCTGGCCGGGTCTATCCGTTCCAGTACCTCGACATGGGCGCGCTCGTTGGCCAGGTTGACCGTGGCCGTCTTCACCCCCGGAACCTTGCGCAACGCGCGCTCCACGCGGCCCGCGCAACTGGCGCAGGTCATACCGGTGATGGGCAGATCGAATGTGTCGGGGCTGGGCATTGCGACGGCTCCTTGAAGGCTGATGCCTGCAAGGATCAACCTTGCCACGTTGGCAAGGTCAAGTCCCTATTTCTTTTGCGCCGTCAGCGTATTTCGACGTGATCCAGCGACCGGTCGACGATGACCCGCGCCATGTCGATCAGATGCACCACGGAAAACGCCAGATCGCGTTTGCTGCCATTTTGAGCATCGGCGCTTTCATAGGCCGTGGCCTTGGCGCAACGCAGCAGGCCGGAGAGCTGGGCCAGGGATTCTTCGAGAGTGGGATTGGGTGGATCGGGGGTGATTTTCAGCATTTTGTAATCCTCGGTGATGGACAAGCCACCGAGACATCGCTGCTAAACGAAACAGGGTGGCGGCTTTGACACGGGTTAGCAGACTGGTCCGAGGTACCCCAGCGCACGCGAACGTGCCCCGCGCAAAGCCGCCATAAAGCGGTTTCGCGAACCTCAAAACAAGATGCAGGCTGCTAAACCCGGTCGCTGATTCCCAGCGACGGCCGCAGACTAGACACCAAAATCCAGAGGCACAAGCGGCTGAGAGTTTCTAGGAAATGTCCTGCACAAGAAAGGGACAAGGCTGTAAGAAACGGCCCACAGACCGCCAGATGTGTTGCAGGAAATGGCACCAGGAGCACTCCATCCCCCGTAGCAGCACGGCGTGCCGGCGGGAGCGATCTCAAGTGCGACCCGCGGGCAAGCCCGGCTGCTACGGGACAGCGTAAGCCGATCGCTTTTGATCTGGCTTTTGATCTTCATGCGCGATAGCCCAGACGACACAAGTCGCGACTTGGGTGCAGGCTGAATGGAGGTCTCGCGGAGTGGGCCAAGCGGCAGGATGCCGCGCGAGGCGCGGGGCCATGGATGGCCCATTCGCGCCGGGCCCACGGAGCGGGACCGGAATGAAGGGAGTCCGACGAAGGAGGACCCAAACCAGGAGCAATGGTTTGGTTACTTTGCCGAAACAAAGTAACTCGGCGAAGCCGAAACAGGGCTGACGTTAGGAAGAACCCAGCGTCACGTCAGCCAGCACAGCATCCAATGACACACCGCAAAATCGCGGGCAAGCGCGCTCCTACAAAATCAATAATTCAACTCAGCCCGCTTCAGATACATCCCGTTCGGCCCCGACGCAATCCGATACTTCTGCACATCCCCGGCATTGATATGCAACCGCGTATTGTTCTGCGCCTCGATCCCCGGCGAACACCCCGGCGTCTGCCCCGGCAACACCCGCAAGCGCACCGACAGATCCCCCGCCGGCAAATTGAACGAACGCGACTCCTCCTGAAACAACCGCCCGACCAACTGATCCTGCATGTAAATCCCGATCTCGCAGGACGTCGCCACCTCCAGCCGCTCACGGGAAATGATAAGCACGCCATAATCCTGATCGGCCTGCGCCCACGAAGCACAAGCCAGCAGGCCGACAAAACCTGCAATGCGAAAGACTGACCAGCCCATGGCCGAATCTCCTGATGTACGTTGATGAAACACTTTGGCCCAGCTTATCCGCGAATACCAGCCCGGCCGATGCACAGGAAACTTGACCTTGCCATGGTGGCAAGGTCGAAGATCGCGACATTCGGTTGCTTTCACATCACCTCAGGAGTCACGCAATGCAGACATTCAACGTACAAGGCATGACCTGCGGCCACTGCGTACGCGCGGTCACCAACGCAATCAAGGGCGAAGATCCGGCCGCCGAGGTGCAGATCGATCTGGCCAAGGGCGAGGTGGCGGTGCAGAGCCAGCTGCCCACCGAGCAAATCATCGGCCTCATTGTGGAAGAGGGCTACACGGCGAAGATGGCTTGATCAAACCTGCTTCTGCCCGGAGGGCGTAGGAGCCCAGCTTGCTGGCGATCTGCCGGGAACCGGCAGTAAAACCGTCGTATGCGGTGTGTCAGGCACGACCGAAGCGGATGGTTTTGCTGCCGCTGCGCGCCAGATCGCGAGCAAGCTTGCTCCCACGGCCTTCGGCCAGAATCAAGAGCGGCGGTGTTCAGTAGTGATACCACTTCAACTCAAGCATCACCTCGTTCACCGGCGAAGTCAGCTCGCTGAAATCGCGTTGCGCACTGAGCCTTACGCCCAGGTTGCGCGACACTTCCCACTGCTGATTCAGACTGATCGTGCGCCGCACTTCGCCGTTGGTGAAGTAATCGCCCTTGGTTTCCAGGCTGAAATTGCCCAGCGGATTGCGCCACAGCACCCCCGTATTGAACCCGGCCGCCGGTGACACCAGCGCAGAAAAATCATTGTTGTGCTCCACCCGCACCGTGCCCAGGGCAAAGCCCAACACATCGTCGCCCAGCTTCCAGGTACCGCCAGCGCCGCCATTCACATGGCTGACCAGATTCTCGTCGCCGTGCTTGCCCAACACTCGCTCAAGGCCGCCTGCCACTTGCCATGACCAGGGTTGCAGCAGCTCGTTGCGCGGGGTCAGGGAGCGGATGGTCGCCAGATCCAGCCGCTGCACCTGCCACTTGTTGTTTTCGTACTGGCGCAAATTCAACTGCAGGATTTCGATCTGCGCGCCCAGCGGGAAGCCGTAGGCGTTATCGTTGAGGTCGTGATAGGCCATGCGCAATCCGTACTCGGCAAAGGCTTTGTCGTCCCGCGTGCCCACGCCCAGCTGCCAGGTGCGCGACTCATGGCCATCTTCGGGCAGGCCCGGACGTTCGATCTCCAGCGCCGGCGGCGGGTTGGTGGCGATGGCGCGCAGCAGGTCGTAACTGCGCTGTGAGCGCGCCGGGTCGCGTTCTTCGCCATTGGCGCGATAGCGCTCCAGACGATAGGCCGCATCCTGAATCAACGCCTGACGCTCCTTCGGCAAGGCGAGGTAGTCGGGGCTCTGCATCTGCTTCTGATCAGCGCTGACGTTCAGCACCTGCTGTTTCTCGGCATGGGTCAAAGGTTCGGCGCGGCTGAGCAGTTCGCGTTCCTTGGACGGCCGATAGTCGATCTTCTCCACCAGCCCCGCCTCCTTGACCGCGCGCACGGTGTCGGTGGGGATGGCGGTCAGGCGAAACTGCGGCGTCAGGTTCAGGCTCGGCCGCGCCACTTGCAGCAGTTCGAGCAGGCGATACGAGCAGTTTTCGTCGAAGAAGAAATAACCGAAGCGAATCTGTTTGAGTTCCCACACGTGCTCGACCATGCGCCGGGTTTCTTCGGCTGTCAGATTCAGGCGGTATTCCCACAGGTCGCGGTTCTCGAGGCTGCTGTATTCGGAGAGTTTTTCCTGATACGGCACCAGCGCGAACAGCCCCGGATAGCCGCCCATCAGGCCTTTCCAGGCGTAGAGAATGCTGTTGTCAGAGCCCTCGATGTAGGCCCCGAAGTTGATCGCGTAGCTGAGCAGCGCGGTCTGGTTGGTCTGCACGTCCGCCTGGTCGATACGCAGCAGCGTGTGGCCGAACATCGACGACGGGCTGTTGAGGTAGGCGGCGGGGAAGATCATCACCGTGCTGTCGGGCGCCACGTCGGCGAACCATTTGCTGAATTCCGGGCAGTCGACGGCGGGCAGGTCGGTCAGTTTCAGCTCGTCGCGCAGGTAGCGGGTTCGGGACGGGTAGACGCATTGCGGGTGCAGGTCCTGCTTGCCTTGCACCACCGGGCGATAGATCGCTTCAAGGGTGGCGGCGAGTTCGGCTTTCGGGTCATGGGCGCCGTCTTTGGCGAGGAAGAATTTCGGGTCGTCGACATAGCTGCGCCAGCCGCCGAGCTTGCCGGCTTCGTAATGGCCAATGGCGATCCAGAATCTGGAAAGGGCCAGTTGCTGCAAACGGTCGTTGTCTACATGCGGCGTGGCGTACAGCGGGGCGCAGGCACAGAGCGCCAGCCAGGCGAGGCGTTTGAGCATAGGTTGGCAACTAGTCAGAGAGGGACGAAATCAGTGAATGCCTGCCCTCCCGAAGAAGGGCAGGGTGCAGCGGCATCAAGCCTGGGTGGCGTACTTGGCCAGGGTTGGGTCGTTTTTCAGCACGTCGAGGGTGTTGGTGTGAACATCCTCGGCAGTGGCATCGGCCTTGTTGAAGATCTGCTGGTAGTGATCGTGGGTCACGGCCGCGAAACGGGCACGATCCTGTGGCGCGACGCCCAGCACCACCGCGTAGGTGGTCAGTGCTTCGCCCTGGCCCATGGCCATATCCTTGGAGAGCTCGTCCATCATGCCGTTCATCGACAGCCAGGATTTGCCGCCGTACGTCAGCGCAGCGTTGGTGGAGCAGCCGTTGGTACCGGAGGTCATGCCGAAGGTGGCGTTGCCGGAGGTGCCGTTGGTGGTGGAAGCGAGGAAGTGAGCCGGGGTACCGCGCTGCCCTTCGAACAGCATGTTGCCCCATCCGCAGTCTGGACCGCCGGGAGCTTGAGCCATGGCGTTTATGGACACAGCGGCGAAGAGAGTACCAAGAAGAATCCGTTTCATAGCTTTAGTCTCTGTTGTTTCAACCAAGGGTCGGAGGCCTGGCCGATGCTCGCACCAGGAGGGCCGGTTTTTAATGTTGTTACCGGCCGCGCAGGTTGGAGTTTAGGCACGATCTGAACGTTCCGTGATTTATTGCAGTTTGTTGTATGCAGGCTGCGGCTTAAAACCCTGTGGGAATGTTCATCAAGCTAAAACATATTCAGGTGTTTCCTGCCTTGCCAGTCTGGTGCGCCGAGCGCCAGAATGCCCCCATCTGCCCCGCCTGATGTAAGGATGTCCGATGCCCGATTCTGTAGCTGCCAGCCTGCGACTTGCGCCCGAGGCGCTGACCCGTCCCTTCTCTGCTGAACAGTTCAGCTTCACGACAACCAACGATCTGGAACCCTTTCGCGGCGTGCTCGGCCAGGAACGAGCGGTCGAGGCCCTGCAATTCGGGGTGGCGATGCCTCGCCCCGGCTACAACGTCTTCGTCATGGGCGAGCCCGGCACGGGGCGCTTCTCGTTCGTCAAGCGCTACCTCAAGGCCGAGGGCAAGCGCATGCAGACCCCGCCGGACTGGGTCTACGTCAACAACTTCGATGAGCCGCGCGAGCCCCGTGCGCTGGAGCTGCCGCCCGGCAGCGCGGCCTCGTTCATGGCGGACATCAACGGCCTGATCGACAACCTGCTGTCGACGTTCCCTGCGGTGTTCGAGCACCCGTCCTACCAGCAGAAGAAGAGCGCCATCGACCGCGCTTTCAACCAGCGCTATGACAAGGCGCTCGACGTGATCGAGCGTCTGGCCCTGGAGAAAGACGTCGCCCTGTACCGCGACAGCAGCAACATCGCCTTCACCCCGATGCTCGATGGCAAGGCGCTGGACGAGGCCGAGTTCTCGCAGCTGCCAGATGCCGATCGCGAGCGCTTTCACAGTGATATCGCCGAACTCGAAGAGCGCCTCAACGAGGAACTGGCGAGCCTGCCGCAGTGGAAGCGCGAGTCCGGCAATCAGCTGCGCCAGCTCAATGACGAGACCATCATCCTGGCCCTGCAACCGCTGCTGGCGCCGCTGTCGGAGCAGTACGCGGAAAACGCGGCGGTGTGCGCCTATCTGCAGGCCATGCAGGTCAATCTGCTGAAAACCGTGGTCGAGCAGCTGGTCGACGACAGCAAGACCGACGCCCAGGCGCGCAAGCTGCTGGAAGAGCAATACTCGCCAAGCCTGGTGGTCGGCCATTCGGCCAGCGGCGGGGCGCCGGTGGTGTTCGAGCCGCACCCGACCTACGACAACCTGTTCGGCCGCATCGAATACAGCACCGATCAGGGCGCGCTGTACACCACCTATCGCCAACTGCGTCCGGGCGCGTTTCACCGGGCCAATGGCGGCTTCCTGATCCTGGAAGCCGAGAAGATGCTCAGCGAGCCGTTCGTGTGGGATGCGCTCAAGCGTGCCCTGCAGTCGCGCAAGCTGAAGATGGAATCGCCGCTGGGCGAGCTGGGCCGCCTGGCCACCGTCACCCTGACGCCGCAGATGATCCCGTTGCAAGTCAAGGTCATCATCATCGGCGCGCGGTCGCTGTATTACACGCTGCAGGACCTGGATCCGGACTTCCAGGAGATGTTCCGGGTGCTGGTGGACTTCGATGAAGACATTCCGATGGTCGACGAGAGCCTGGAGCAGTTCGCCCAGTTGCTCAAGACCCGCACTTCCGAGGAAGGCATGGCGCCGCTGACCGCCGATGCGGTGGCGCGCCTGGCGACCTACAGCGCACGTCTGGCCGAGCATCAGGGGCGTTTGTCGGCGCGCATCGGCGACCTGTTCCAACTGGTCAGCGAGGCGGATTTCATCCGCAGCCTGGCCAATGACGAACGCACCGATGCAGGCCACATCGAGCGTGCGCTCAAGGCCAAGGCCACGCGCACCGGGCGTGTCTCGGCGCGGATTCTCGACGACATGCTCGCCGGCATCATCCTGATCGACACCGCCGGTGCCGCCGTGGGCAAGTGCAACGGCCTGACGGTGCTGGAAGTGGGCGACTCGGCCTTCGGTGTGCCGGCGCGGATTTCCGCCACGGTCTATCCGGGCGGCAGCGGCATCGTCGACATCGAGCGTGAGGTCAACCTGGGCCAGCCGATCCACTCCAAGGGCGTGATGATTCTCACCGGCTACCTGGGCAGCCGTTACGCGCAGGAATTCCCACTGGCGATTTCCGCGAGCATCGCGCTGGAGCAGTCCTACGGTTACGTGGATGGCGACAGTGCCTCGCTGGGCGAGGTCTGCACGCTGATTTCCGCGCTGTCGAAAACGCCGCTCAAGCAGTGTTTCGCCATCACCGGTTCCATCAACCAGTTTGGTGAAGTGCAGGCGGTGGGTGGGGTCAACGAGAAGATCGAAGGCTTCTTCCGGCTTTGCGAAGCCCGCGGGCTGACCGGCGATCAGGGCGCGATCATCCCCCACGCCAACGTCGCCACGCTAATGCTCGACGAGCGCGTGCTGCAGGCGGTGCGTGCCGGATTGTTCCATGTGTACGCGGTGCGCCAGGTCGACGAAGCGCTGAGCCTGCTGGTGGGCGAAGCAGTCGGCGAGGCGGATGAAGACGGGCAGTTCCCGGAAAATTCGGTCAATGGTCGGGTGGTGGATCGCCTGCGCGATATCGCCGAAATGCTCAGCGACGAAGACCTCAAAGAGCTCGAAAAAGAGGCGCCACAATTACAGCCTGAACTGAAAAGTTGAGTGTTTGACGTCAACTAAAAAGGGCGCCTGATGGCCAAATGACCATTCGGCGCCCTTTTTTGTTTTCACTCTTTTCCTTGGGGCTATTTGTTCGTTATTGTCGCCTTACAGCAGTTGTCAAATGGACTGACGCGTTTCCCGGGCAGTAAGGGGAAATGAATACTGCAATCAATGAGGAGCTCGCCATGCCGCGCAGCCTCTGTCTTACTCGCCAATGCCTGGGTCTGGTGACCCGTATCGAATGTGTGATTCGCCCTCTGTCCGGTGACAACGGTATGTGGACCCTGTTGTTTGCCGCCGGGATGTCCGGGGAACAGCCTTCGGCCCTCAAGGCCCAGGGTCCGTTTCATGGTCCGGTCGCTGCCGAGTCGGTGCTCGACGCGATTGCCGAAAGCCTGGCGCTGCACGGCTACCAGACCGCCGAAGAAATTCCGATCTGGAGCCTTCATCTGCAAGGTGAACTGCGAAGGATCAACGGCGGTGCCCACAGCCAGCGAACTTCTCCCGCCCACTGATACTCTGCCTCGACGAACGCCGCGCCCGTTTTCCTGTTCCACAGGGCTGTAGCACGGGATTCGTCGAGACTTCCCTTCAAGTTAATTGTTTCAAGTTTTGTCGCGAGCGCTTGTGTGCCACAGCCTTCGCCCTATACTCGCGGGCCTTCAATCAACTGTGAGTTTCAATGGAACGCTTTATCGAAAATGCCATGTACGCATCGCGCTGGTTGCTGGCGCCGATCTACATTGGTCTGTCCCTGGGGCTGCTAGCGCTGGCACTGAAGTTCTTTCAGGAAATCTTCCACGTCTTACCCAATATCTTCTCGCTAGCCGAGTCGGACCTGATTCTGGTGCTCCTGTCGTTGATCGACATGGCGCTGGTGGGCGGCCTGCTGGTGATGGTGATGATCTCCGGCTACGAAAACTTCGTCTCGGAACTGAACATCGACGAGGGCAAGGAAAAGCTCAGCTGGCTGGGCAAGATGGACTCTTCGTCGCTGAAGATGAAAGTCGCCGCGTCCATCGTGGCCATCTCCTCGATCCACCTGCTGCGCGTGTTCATGGACGCCAAGAACATCGAGCCGCAGTACCTGATGTGGTACGTGATCATTCACATGACCTTCGTGGTCTCGGCGTTTGCCATGGGTTATCTGGACAAGCTGACCAAGCATTGATGCCAGGCGCGTGTTGCGTGTGGGATGTGGGGCGCCGCTAACGGACCAGCGGCCCCCTCGATACCTTGATCTGCGACCAGACTGGGCGAAACTTGCAGTTCGCTCACAGAAGTCCGAGATCAACGAGGGGCCTCTCATGAATCTGCAGGAACTCACCGCCCACGCCAGCGCGGGCCACATCGACGAGCTCAACCTCATCTCCATGGAAGGCGGCATCTATCTGCTCGAAGCGCGGATGCACGGTGCGGCTCATCCGCTCAACGACGCCAATGGCAAGACGCTGCACCTGCGCTCGGTCGAGCATGCGCGGGACGTGCTGCACGCGATCACGCCGATGCCGTTCAACCTGGTTCACGCCGTGGTGCACGATGAAATGTGCGGCATGCGCGACGATGAAGAACAGACGGTGCGGGTGCCGATGTCGATTCGCTCGGCCTGGTGAAAAACCTCGCGTCTAGGGCGCACTGACCAGATGTGCTAGGCTGCTCGGCCTTTTAGATCGGGTACCTTCCGGTGCCCAACAGCGGAGCAGCACCATGTCCGAAGTCAATCTGTCCACCGACGAAACCCGCGTCAGCTACGGCATCGGCCGCCAGCTGGGCGATCAACTGCGCGACAACCCGCCACCGGGCGTAAGCCTGGACGCCATTCTGGCGGGCCTGACCGACGCGTTCGGTGGCATTCCAAGCCGCGTCAGCCAGGAAGAAATGGCGGCCAGCTTCAAAGTCATTCGCGACATCATGCAGGCCGAAGCGGCTGCCAAGGCCGAGAAGGCTGCCGGCGCTGGCAAAGAATACCTGGCTGAAAACGCCAAGCGTGAAGGCGTGACCACTCTGGCCTCGGGCCTGCAGTTTGAGGTGATCACCGCAGGCGAAGGCGCCCAGCCAACCCGCGAAAGCAACGTGCGCACCCACTACCACGGCATGCTGATCGACGGCACCGTGTTCGACAGCTCCTACGATCGTGGCGAGCCTGCCGAATTCCCGGTCGGCGGCGTGATCGCCGGCTGGACCGAAGCCCTGCAACTGATGAAGGCCGGCAGCAAATGGCGCCTGCACGTGCCGAGCGAACTGGCTTACGGCGCACAAGGCGTGGGCAGCATCCCGCCGCACAGCGTGCTGGTGTTCGATGTAGAGCTGCTTGACGTGCTCTAAGCAGTCGCAAGCTTGAAGCGGTAAGTTTCAGGCAAGCAGAACGTTGCCGGATGCGCCTCGGCGTTAAACCGGCAACGTTTGCAGTACCGCATCAATGCAGTTCACAGGCCGGGCGCAAGGCTCGGGCATAGCAGAACAGGAACAGGCTGCGCACCATTTCCTTTTGCACACCGGGTTCGCACGAACTCAGGCTGTGGACATCCAGGTCTCCCTGATCCCGCAATTCATCCAGTGCGTCTTCCTCCAGCACGGCACAGACCTCGCCGGTTTCGCGGTGCAGGATGCGAAGGTAGGGGTGCGGGCGATCCAGCCAGGCGTCGATCAGATAAGTCATGTTGGTTCTCCTTGAAAGGTCTCAATGAGAATAATTCTTATTCATGGAATAGCAAGGATCTATTTGAGATTAACTCGCATTTTGTCGGATGGTTGATCTGAATCAGGATTCACCTCGGTCCGTAGCAGCACGGCTTGCCGGCGGGAGCGGTGTGTCAGGCGATATCTTCGTCACTGATACACCGCCCCGCCGGCAAGCCGTGCTGCTACGCCGATGAGGAGACGGGAACAAAAAAGCCCGTCACTCAGGACGGGCTTTTCGGTACAGCATCCGACGATCAATGCGTACGCGCGACCGCGAACTCGCTCAGCTCGATCAGCGCATCGCGGTATTGGCTGGCTGGCAGGGCCTCCAGGCAGGCGATGGCGCGTGCGGCGTAGTCGCGGGCCAGTTTGGCGGTGTAGTCCAGCGAACCGGACTGCTCAACCGCTTCGCGGATGCTCTCCAGGTCTTCCAGGCCGCCTTTCTGAATGGCCTTGCGCACTAGTGCCGCCTGCTCGGGCGTGCCTTCGCGCATGGTGTAGATCAGCGGCAGGGTCGGCTTGCCTTCGGCCAGGTCGTCGCCGATGTTCTTGCCCATGGTCTCGGCGTCGCCGCGGTAGTCCAGCAGGTCGTCGACCAACTGGAACGCGATACCCAGGTGATCACCGAAGGTACGCAGCGCTTCGCTCTGCGCTTCGTCGGCCTGGGCCAGGGCGGCAGCGCTGTGGGTCGAGGCTTCGAACAGCATGGCTGTCTTGCCGCGAATCACTTCCATGTAGGTTTCTTCGGTGGTGCTGGCATCGCGGACCTTGGACAGCTGCAACACTTCACCCTCGGCGATCACGCGAGTGGCCTTGGAAAGGATCTTCATGACCGGCATCGAGCCCAGCTCGACCATCATTTCGAAGGAGCGCGAGTACAGGAAGTCGCCGACCAGCACGCTGGGCGCGTTGCCCCACATGGCGTTGGCGGTCGAGCGGCCGCGGCGCATGCCGGACATGTCGACCACGTCGTCGTGTAGCAGGGTCGCGGTGTGCAGGAATTCGATGGTGGCGGCCAGCAGGCGCAGGTTGTCGCCTTCGTGGCCCAATGCCTTGCCGCACAGCAGCACCAGCAGCGGACGCAGGCGCTTGCCACCGGCGGAGGTGATGTAGTCGCCGATTTTCGAGACCAGCGGCACGCGCGACGTCAACTGCTTCTTGATAATGTGATCGACGGCTGTAAAGTCGTCAGCCACAGCGTGATAGAAGGCTTGAGGTTGCATCTGCAAGGCGTGCTCCATAAGGGTTGCGCGGCATGCTAGGTGGCAGGCCCCACCCTGTCAAGGCGTGACGTACGGCCCCTTGCAAGGCGAACGCCGCTTGCGTACAATCGCGCACCCTAACTTTCCTGGGCAGCACCTGCCTTACGCAATTGCATGTCAGGCCTTTCCAGCCCCATGCAGCCATGCCAGCCGATACTCTTCTTATAAAGAGCTGGGTGAGCAGGATTTTCGGAGATATACCCATGTCGTACGCAGTAATCGTTACTG
The DNA here is from genome assembly GCF_056627435.1 of Pseudomonas sp. 2. Lineage (NCBI taxonomy): Bacteria > Pseudomonadati > Pseudomonadota > Gammaproteobacteria > Pseudomonadales > Pseudomonadaceae > Pseudomonas > Pseudomonas sp. 2. The sequence continues at coordinate 184,695 of NZ_JBWXNG010000011.1, read as the reverse complement.
GTGGCAAGCAGTACAAAGTCGCCCCAGGTGAATACCTGAAAATTGAAAAACTGGAAGTCGCCACTGGCGAAACCGTTACCTTCGACCGCGTTCTGCTGGTTGCCAACGGTGACGACGTCAACATCGGCGCTCCAGTTGTCGCCGGCGCTACCGTATCGGCTGAAGTCGTGTCGCAAGGCCGTCACGATAAAGTCCGCATCATCAAGTTCCGCCGTCGTAAGCACCACATGAAGCGTATGGGCCACCGCCAGTGGTTCACCGAGATCAAAATCACCGGTATCCAGGCCTGATTTTCAGCCTGATACCCATATAGGAGTATTGAACTCATGGCACACAAAAAAGCTGGTGGTAGTACCCGTAACGGTCGCGACTCAGAAGCCAAACGACTTGGCGTGAAGATGTACGGCGGCCAGACCATCATCCCGGGCAACATCATTGTTCGTCAGCGCGGCACCGAGTTCCACGCTGGCTACGGTGTTGGCATGGGCAAAGACCACACCCTGTTCGCGAAAATCGAAGGTGTGATCAAGTTCCAGGTCAAAGGCGCCTTCGGTCGTCGCTATGTAAGCATCGTGCCTAAGGCTGAAGCCGCAGCATAATCTTGCAGTAGCAGTAAAAGGCCCTGTCTCTGACAGGGCTTTTTCGTTTGTAGAAGCTGCGGTTTGGTGAGTCTCTTGCAAAGCTGTTTGTGTGGGCCGTTGTGGTGTGAAGCGCTGGTTTTTGATCGGTACCGCAACGCTCATCTTTGCAAGAGCCTTATGAATTTATGTTGTTTGCTCGTCTTTGTGACGGGAGGCGTGCGTTATGAAATTTGTTGATGAAGTATCCATTCGGGTGAAGGCCGGTGACGGCGGCAACGGTTGCATGAGCTTCCGTCGCGAAAAATTCATCGAAAACGGTGGTCCCAACGGCGGTGACGGTGGCGACGGCGGCTCGATCTTCATGGTCGCCGACGAGAACCTCAACACCCTGGTCGACTACCGCTACACCCGTCACTTCGAGGCCGAGCGTGGCTCCAACGGCGGCAGCACCGATTGCACCGGCAAGAAAGGCGAGGACCTGATCCTGCGCGTGCCGGTTGGCACCACTGTTATCGACTCCAGCACCCAGGAAATCATCGGCGACCTGACCAAGGCCGGTCAGAAACTGATGGTGGTGCAGGGCGGCTGGCACGGCCTGGGCAACACTCGCTTCAAATCCAGTACCAACCGTGCGCCACGCCAGACCACGCCGGGCAAGCCGGGCGAGCAGCGTGACCTGAAGCTGGAAATGAAAGTGCTGGCCGACGTTGGTCTGCTGGGCTTGCCAAATGCCGGCAAGAGCACCTTCATTCGTTCGGTATCGGCCGCCAAGCCGAAAGTCGCCGACTACCCGTTCACCACGCTGGTGCCCAACCTGGGCGTGGTCAGCGTCGATCGCTGGAAGAGCTTCGTCATTGCCGACATTCCGGGTCTGATCGAAGGCGCATCCGACGGCGCCGGCCTGGGTATTCGCTTCCTCAAGCACTTGGCGCGTACCCGTCTGTTGCTGCACCTCGTCGACATGGCGCCGCTGGATGAAAGCGATCCGGCCGATGCCGCTGAAGTCATCGTCAACGAGCTGGTCAAGTTCAGCCCGGCGCTGAACGATCGCGACCGCTGGCTGGTGCTGAACAAGTGCGACATGCTCCCCGAAGAAGAGCATGAGGCAATCAAGCAGCGGATCGTCGAGCGTCTGAACTGGGAAGGCCCGGTCTACATGATTTCGGCGATTTCCAAGCTGGGCACCGAGCGCATTAGTCACGACATCATGCGTTATCTGGAAGATCGCGCCGACCGTCTGGCCAATGACCCGGCCTACGCCGAAGAGCTGGCCGAGCTGGATCAGCGCATTGAGGACGAAGCCCGCGCTCAGCTGCAGGCGCTGGATGATGCCCGTGCCCTGCGTCGCAGCGGCGTGAAGAGCGTGCATGACATCGGCGACGATGATTGGGACGATGATTTCGAGGATGATGAAGACGGTCCGGAAATCATTTACGTCCGTGAGTGATCGAGTGAAGTAAACTACAGCGCCGCTCCCAGAGCGGCGTTTTAGTATCTTGGATTTGTACTTTCTGGCTTAAGGTTGAAAGATCATGCGGAGCAAGGTGACAGGTGCCCAGCGTTGGGTTGTGAAGATCGGAAGCGCGCTGCTGACGGCGGACGGCAAGGGTCTTGATCGCAACGCGATGGGTGTTTGGGTCGAGCAGATGGTGGCGCTGCATGAAGCAGGCGTCGAACTGGTTCTGGTTTCTTCTGGCGCGGTAGCGGCCGGTATGAGTCGCCTGGGCTGGGCTGCGCGACCGAGTGCCATGCATGAGCTTCAGGCGGCGGCGGCGATCGGCCAGATGGGTCTGGTGCAGGCCTGGGAGTCGAGCTTTGCCGAGCATGACCGGCACACCGCGCAGATTCTCCTGACCCACGACGACCTGTCCGACCGCAAGCGTTACCTCAACGCGCGCAGTACGCTGCGCACGCTGGTCGAACTGGGCGTGGTGCCGGTGATCAACGAAAACGACACGGTGGTCACCGACGAAATCCGTTTCGGCGACAACGATACGCTCGCAGCACTGGTGGCCAACCTGGTCGAGGCTGATCTGCTGGTGATCCTGACCGACCGCGACGGCATGTTCGATGCCGATCCGCGCAACAATCCTGAAGCGCAGTTGATCTACGAGGCCCGTGCCGATGACCCGGCCCTCGATGCGGTGGCTGGCGGGACTGGCGGCGCGCTGGGGCGTGGCGGCATGCAGACCAAGCTGCGTGCGGCGCGCCTGGCGGCGCGTTCCGGGGCGCACACGGTGATCGTTGGCGGGCGCATCGAGAAAGTGCTGGCGCGTCTGAAAGCAGGCGAGCGCCTGGGCACCTTGCTGTCGCCTGAGCGCGGCATGCTGGCGGCGCGCAAGCAGTGGTTGGCTGGTCATCTGCAGACCCGTGGCACCCTGGTGCTGGATGATGGCGCCGTGAAGGCGCTGACTGAAAGCAACAAGAGCCTGCTGCCAGTCGGCGTCAAGCTGGTACAAGGCAGCTTCCGCCGCGGTGAGATGGTGGTGTGCGTGGCGGCCGATGGTCGCGAAATCGCGCGCGGCCTGAGCAACTACAGCGCGGTGGAAGCGCAGAAGATTATCGGTCAGCCGTCCGATGCCATCGTCAAGGAGCTGGGCTACATGGCCGAGCCTGAGCTGGTCCATCGCGACAACCTGATTCTGGTCTGACCCGCTATAAAGGAAGCGTGTATGCGAATCATGAAGGGGATGCTGGGGCTGGCGGTGGGTGCGCTGTCGATGCTGCCGCTGCTGGGGTCGGCTGAGGAGATCGGTCAGGTGTCGACGGTGTTCAAGTTCGTCGGCCCCAATGACCGGATCGTGGTCGAGGCATTCGATGATCCGAAGGTTGACGGCGTGACTTGCTACCTGTCGCGCGCCAAGACCGGCGGTATCAAAGGTGGGTTGGGGCTGGCGGAGGATCGCGCGGAGGCGTCCATCGCCTGTCGCCAGGTCGGGGCGATCCACTTCAAGGGTGAGCTCAAGGATGGCGAGGAGGTGTTCAAGGAGCGCACCTCGCTGGTGTTCAAGACTATGCAGGTGGTGCGCTTCCTGGACAAGAAGCGCAATACGCTGGTGTATCTGGTCTATAGCGACCGCATCATCGAAGGCAGTCCGCAGAATGCGGTGACCGCGATTCCGATTCTGCCGTGGGCGCCTGCGCCTACGCCATAGGTGCTCGGACCGGAATGGCTTTTGTGGGAGCCGGCTTGCTGGCGAATGCGGGGTGTCATTCAATGCATCAGCGCCTGGCAGAACGCATTCGCCAGCAAGCCGGCTCCCACAGGATTTGTGGTGTGGCTAAACTCCGGGCAATAAAAAACCGACCCTTGGGTCGGTTTTTCATTTGAAGCGGTACGCTTAGGCTGCAGCTTGGTTCAGAGCCTTGACGTGACCGTTCAGGCGGCTCTTATGACGAGCGGCCTTGTTCTTGTGGATGATGCCTTTATCGGCCATACGGTCGATAACTGGCACAGCCTTGGTGTAAGCCTCTTGCGCTTTGGCAGCGTCTTTAGCGTCGATGGCCTTGACTACGTTCTTGATGTAGGTACGAACCATGGAACGCAGGCTGGCGTTGTGGCTGCGACGCTTCTCAGCCTGTTTTGCACGTTTTTTGGCGGAAGGTGAGTTGGCCACCGTCGAGCTCCTCGAAAGACTTGGGAAATAGCTAACAAAATAGGCCGCGAATCATGCCGATGAGTTTGGTGCTTGTCAAGGGCAGATGATGCGTTCCGCTGAGTGGTCTCCGTGTGGTGCCGAGGTGATTTCTTTCCGGCGTGCGACCTGTAAACTCGCGGTTTTTGGCTCTGAGCTGTTTTGCGGCGCGGAGTATCGCATAAATGGACCGCGCTTTGGCGCATCCTTTGGTCGGGCGCACGAACTTTAGATGAATCTCCTCAAATCGCTTGCCGCCGTAAGCTCTATCACCATGCTTTCGCGGGTGCTGGGTTTTATCCGCGACACCATCATTGCCCGCGCATTCGGTGCGGGAATGGCCACGGATGCCTTCTTCATCGCCTTCAAGCTGCCCAATCTTCTGCGCAGGATTTTCGCCGAGGGCGCGTTCTCGCAAGCCTTCGTGCCGATTCTGGCCGAATACAAAAGCCAGCAGGGCGAAGAAGCGACCCGCACTTTTGTCGCGTATGTCACCGGGCTGCTGACCCTGGCGCTGGCGCTGGTCACGCTGCTGGGTATCGTATTCGCGCCCTGGGTGATCTGGGCCACGGCGCCGGGCTTCGCCGACACGCCGGAAAAATTCCAGCTGACCTCGGATCTGCTGCGCGTCACCTTTCCTTATATATTGCTGATCTCGCTGTCGTCGCTGGCCGGGGCGATCCTCAATACCTGGAACCGCTTCTCGGTGCCGGCGTTCGTGCCGACCTTGCTCAACCTGGCGATGATCGTCTTCGCGCTGTTCCTGACGCCGTACTTTCATCCGCCGGTGATGGCGCTGGGCTGGGCGGTGCTGGCCGGTGGCCTGTTGCAGTTGCTCTATCAACTGCCGCACCTGAAGAAAATCGGCATGCTGGTGCTGCCGCGCCTCAATCTGCGCGATACCGGCGTGTGGCGGGTGATGAAACAGATGCTCCCCGCGATGCTCGGCGTCTCGGTCAGCCAGATTTCCCTGATCATCAACACCATTTTTGCGTCCTTTCTGGCGGCAGGTTCGGTGTCGTGGATGTACTACGCCGACCGGCTGATGGAACTGCCTTCGGGCGTGCTGGGTGTGGCGCTGGGCACGATCCTGCTGCCGATCCTGTCGAAAACCTACGCCAACAAGGACCGCCACGAGTATTCGCGGATTCTCGACTGGGGCTTGCGCCTGTGTTTCGTGCTGGTGCTGCCGTGCACGCTGGCGCTGGCGCTGCTGGCTGAGCCGCTGACCGTTTCGCTGTTCCAATACGGCAAGTTCGATGGGCGCGATGCGCTCATGACCCAGCACGCGCTGATCGGCTATGCGGTGGGCCTGCTGGGCATCATCGTGGTCAAGGTGCTCGCGCCGGGCTTTTATGCCCAGCAGAACATTCGCACGCCGGTCAAAATCGCGCTCTTTACGCTGACGGTGACTCAGGGTTTCAACCTGCTGTTCGTGTTCGGCACTGAGCTGGCCCACGCGGGCCTGGCACTGGCGATCAGCTTGGGGGCGTGCCTGAACGCGCTGCTGTTGTACTGGCAGTTGCGAAAGCAGGACCTGTTTCAGCCGCAGCCCGGCTGGCCGGTCTTCCTTATGAAGCTGCTGGTGGCTGTGGCGGTGATGTCGGCGGTGTTGCTGGGTCTGATGCATGTCATGCCGTCGTGGTCCGACGGGCAGATGGCCGAGCGTTTCCTGCGTCTGGGTGGCTTGGTGCTGGCTGGCGTGGTGGCGTATTTTGGCATGCTGCTGTTGCTGGGTTTCCGCCTGAAGGATTTCGCCCGCAAGGCGATCATGTAGGAACAATCGTCGGTTTTTGCCGGTTAACGCCGATTGTTGCGTTTTGCCTGGGTGTGTCGCCTGTCGTTGAGGGCGGTGTGTGGTTATAATCGGCCACTTTATGAGCAAGAAGCGCGTTATGCAGCTGGTTCGAGGCCTTCACAACCTGCGTCCCCAGCATCGGGGCTGCGTCGCCACCATTGGCAACTTCGACGGTGTTCACCGTGGCCACCAGGCTATCCTGGCGCGGCTGCGCGAGCGTGCCGTGGAGTTGGGCCTGCCCAGCTGCGTGGTGATTTTCGAGCCCCAGCCGCGCGAGTTCTTCGCCCCTGAAACCGCTCCAGCGCGTCTGGCTCGCCTGCGCGACAAGCTGGATCTGCTGGCGGCCGAGGGCATCGACCTGGTGCTGTGCCTGACCTTCAACCAGCAGTTGAGCAAGCTGCGGGCTACCGAGTTCGTTGACACCGTATTGATCGACGGGCTGGGTGTGAAACATCTGGAGGTCGGCGACGATTTCCGTTTCGGCTGTGACCGGATCGGCGATTTCGACTTCCTGCAGCGCATCGGCGCCGAAAAAGGTTTTACCGTGGAAGCGGCGCAAACCGTGGAAATCGACGGCGTTCGCGTCAGCAGCACCAAGGTGCGTAACGCACTGGCGGCGGGGGACTTCACCCTGGCCGAGCATCTGCTGGGGCGCCCGTTCGAGATCACTGGCCGCGTGCTGCATGGCCAGAAGCTGGCGCGTCAGTTGGGCACGCCCACTGCCAACGTCCAGCTCAAGCGTCGTCGTGTGCCGCTGTCCGGCGTTTATCTGGTCAGCGCGCAGATCGACGGCAAGGTCTGGCCCGGCGTCGCCAATATCGGCGTGCGGCCAACCGTGGCGGGCGATGGCCGGCCACACCTGGAGATTCACCTTCTGGATTTTACCGGCGATATCTATGGCCGGCGTTTGACGGTGGTTTTCCACCAGAAGCTGCGTGATGAGCAGCGTTTTGCCTCCCTCGAGGCGCTCAAGACGGCGATCGATGCGGATGTCGCTGCCGCCCGTGCCCATTGGGGCATGGTCAACCGCTAATTAAGAGCCTGAAATGACCGATTACAAATCCACGCTTAATCTTCCGGACACCGCCTTCCCGATGAAGGCCGGCCTGCCCCAGCGCGAGCCGCAAACTCTGCAGCGCTGGGACAGCATTGGCCTGTACCAGAAGCTGCGTGAAATTGGCAAGGATCGTCCGAAGTTCGTCCTGCACGACGGCCCTCCGTACGCCAACGGCAATATCCACATCGGTCATGCGGTCAACAAGATTCTCAAGGACATGATCGTGCGCTCCAAGACCCTGTCGGGCTTCGACGCACCTTATGTGCCGGGCTGGGACTGCCACGGTCTGCCGATCGAGCACAAGGTCGAGGTCACCCACGGCAAGAACCTGCCTGCGGACAAGACCCGCGAGCTGTGCCGCGCCTATGCCGCCGAGCAGATCGAAGGCCAGAAGGCCGAATTCATTCGTCTGGGCGTGCTCGGCGACTGGGCCAACCCGTATCGCACCATGGACTTCGTCAACGAGGCCGGTGAAATCCGCGCGCTGGCCGAAATGGTCAAGAACGGTTTCGTGTTCAAGGGCCTCAAGCCGGTGAACTGGTGTTTCGACTGTGGCTCGGCGCTGGCTGAAGCGGAAGTCGAATACCAGGACAAGAAGTCCTCGACCATCGACGTAGCCTTCCCGATCGCCGATGCCGACAAGCTCGCCGCCGCCTTCGGCCTGCCGAGCCTGGCCAAGCCTGCCGCCATCGTGATCTGGACCACCACCCCGTGGACCATCCCGGCCAACCAGGCGCTCAACGTTCACCCTGAATTCAAGTACGCGCTGGTCGACACCGGCGAGCGCCTGCTGGTGCTGGCCGAAGAGCTGGTCGAGGGCTGCCTCAAGCGCTGGAACCTCGAAGGTTCGGTGCTGGCCACCGCGCCAGGCGCTGCACTGGAACTGGTCAACTTCCGTCACCCGTTCTACGAGCGTCTGTCGCCTGTTTACCTGGCCGAATACGTTGAGCTGGGCGCCGGTACTGGCGTGGTTCACTCCGCACCGGCCTACGGTGAAGACGACTTCGCGACCTGCAAGCGTTACGGCATGGTCAACGACGACATCCTGACCCCGGTGCAGAGCAACGGCGTCTATGCCCAGTCGCTGGAGTTCTTTGGCGGCCAGTTCATCTGGAAGGCCAACCCGGCCATCGTCGACAAGCTGCAGGAAGTCGGTGCGCTGCTGCACACCGAAACCATCACCCACAGCTACATGCACTGCTGGCGCCACAAGTCGCCGCTGATCTACCGCGCCACCGCGCAGTGGTTCGTGGGTATGGACAAGCAGCCCGCCGCTGGCGAGACCCTGCGCACCAGCGCGCTGAAAGCCATTGAAGACACCAAGTTCGTGCCGGCCTGGGGCCAGGCGCGTCTGCACTCCATGATCGCCAACCGTCCTGACTGGTGCATCTCCCGTCAGCGCAACTGGGGCGTGCCGATCCCGTTCTTCCTCGACAAGGCCACCGGCGAGCTGCACCCGCGCACCGTCGAGCTGATGGAAGAGGTCGCCCAGCGCGTCGAGAAAGAAGGCATCGAAGCCTGGTTCAAGCTGGACGCCGCCGAGCTGCTGGGCGATGAGGCCGCGCAGTACGACAAAATCAGCGATACGCTGGACGTCTGGTTCGACTCGGGCACCACGCACTGGCACGTGCTGCGCGGTTCGCACCCGATGGGCCACGAAAGCGGCCCGCGTGCCGACCTGTACCTGGAAGGTTCGGACCAGCACCGCGGCTGGTTCCACTCGTCCCTGCTGACCGGCAGCGCCATCGACGGCCACGCGCCGTATCGCGAGCTGCTGACCCACGGTTTCACCGTGGACGAGAACGGCCGCAAGATGTCCAAGTCGCTGGGCAACGTCATCGCCCCGCAGAAGGTCAACGACACCCTGGGCGCCGACATCATGCGCCTGTGGGTTTCGGCCACCGACTACTCGGGCGAAATGGCCGTTTCCGAGACCATCCTGCAGCGCAGCGCCGACGCTTACCGCCGTATCCGCAACACCGCGCGCTTCCTGCTCTCCAACCTGAGCGGCTTCAACCCGGCCACCGACCTGCTGCCTGCCGACGAGATGATCGCGCTGGACCGCTGGGCCGTTGACCGCGCGCTGCTGCTGCAACGCGAGCTGGAAGAGCACTACGGCGAATACCGCTTCTGGAACGTCTATTCCAAGGTGCACAACTTCTGCGTGCAGGAGCTGGGCGGCTTCTATCTGGACATCATCAAGGATCGCCAGTACACCACCGGCGCCAACAGCAAGGCCCGCCGTTCGTGCCAGACCGCGCTGTTCCACATCTCCGAAGCGCTGGTGCGCTGGATCGCACCGATCCTGGCCTTCACCGCCGACGAGCTGTGGGAATTCATGCCGGGCGAGCGCAACGAGTCGGTCATGCTCAACACCTGGTATGAAGGCTTGAGCGAGCTGCCGGAAGGCTTCGAGCTGGACCGCGCCTACTGGGAGCGGATCATGGCGGTCAAGGCGGCGGTCAACAAGGAACTGGAAAACCAGCGCACGGCGAAAGCCATCGGTGGCAACCTGCAGGCCGAAGTGACCCTGTACACCGAAACCGACCTGACCGGCGATCTGAACAAGCTGGGCGACGAGCTGCGCTTCGTGCTGATCACCTCCAAGGCCAGCGTGGCGCCGTTCGTCGACGCCCCGGCCGATGCCGTGGTGACCGAAGTCGCGGGCCTCAAGCTGAAAGTGGTCAAGTCTGGCCACACCAAGTGCGGCCGTTGCTGGCACTTCCGCGAGGACGTCGGCGTCAATGCCGAGCATCCGGAAATCTGCGGTCGTTGCGTGGACAACATCAGCGGCGCGGGCGAGGTTCGTCACTATGCCTAATGCGTCGGCTGGCCGTATGGGCCGTTTGAGCTGGCTGTGGTTGAGCGTGCTGGTGCTGATCATCGATCAGGCCAGCAAGTACTACTTCGAGAACTCGCTGAGCCTGTACCAGCAGATCGTGGTCATCCCCAGCTATTTCAGCTGGACGCTGGCCTACAACACCGGCGCGGCCTTCAGCTTCCTGGCCGACAGCTCCGGCTGGCAGCGCTGGCTGTTCGCGCTGATCGCCGTGGTGGTCAGTGCGGTGCTGGTGGTGTGGCTCAAGCGTCTGGGGCGCAACGAAACCTGGCTGGCGATCGCGCTGGCCCTGGTGCTCGGTGGCGCGCTGGGCAACCTTTACGACCGTATCGCCATCGGTCACGTCATCGACTTCGTGTTGGTGCACTGGGATAACCGCTGGTACTTCCCGGCCTTCAACTTTGCCGACAGTGCCATCACTGTAGGCGCGATCATGCTTGCTCTGGACATGTTCAAGAGCAAGAAAACCGGAGAACCCGTTCATGACTGAACACGTTATCGAAGAAGTCCGCATCGGTCAGAACACGGAAGTTACCCTGCACTTCGCTCTGCATCTGGAAAACGGCGACACCGTCGACAGCACCTTCGACAAGGCTCCGGCCACGTTCAAGGTTGGTGACGGCAGCCTGTTGCCAGGCTTCGAGGCCCTGCTGTTCGGCTTCAAGGCCGGCGACAAGCGCACGCTGCAAGTGCCACCGGAAAATGCCTTCGGTCAGCCCAACCCGCAAAACGTGCAGATCATGCCGCGTTCGCAGTTTCAGAACATGGAACTGGCCGAAGGCCTGCTGGTGATCTTCAACGATGCGGCCAATACCGAGCTGCCGGGTGTGGTGAAAGCGTTTGACGACGATCAGGTGACCGTCGACTTCAACCACCCGCTGTCGGGCAAGACGCTGACGTTCGAAGTGGAAATCTTCGAGGTGAAGGCACTCTGATTACCGTCAGAGTGACCGGCCCCGGCACTGTTCGGGGCCTTTTCGTTTTTATGTTTCATTGCGCGTAGATACGAGGCACATCATGCAAATCAAACTCGCCAACCCACGTGGCTTCTGCGCCGGGGTGGACCGTGCGATCGAAATCGTCAATCGCGCGCTGGAAGTGTTTGGCCCGCCGATCTACGTGCGCCATGAAGTGGTTCATAACAAATTCGTCGTCGAAGACCTGCGCAGCCGTGGCGCGATCTTCGTCGAAGAGCTGGATCAGGTGCCGGACGACGTGATCGTCATCTTCAGTGCCCACGGTGTGTCCCAGGCTGTGCGCAGCGAAGCGGCCGGTCGCGGCCTGAAAGTCTTCGACGCCACCTGCCCGCTGGTGACCAAGGTGCACATCGAAGTCGCCCGGTACAGCCGCGATGGCCGTGAATGCATCCTGATCGGCCACGAAGGGCATCCGGAAGTCGAAGGCACCATGGGCCAGTACGACGCCAGCAACGGCGGCGCGATCTATCTGGTCGAGGACGAGGAAGACGTCGCCAACCTGCAGGTCAACAACCCGGAGAAACTGGCGTTCGTGACCCAGACGACGCTGTCCATGGACGACACCAGCCGCGTGATCGACGCCCTGCGCACGCGCTTCCCGGCCATCGGTGGCCCGCGCAAGGACGACATCTGCTACGCCACGCAAAACCGTCAGGATGCCGTGAAGCAACTGGCCGACGAGTGCGACGTGGTACTGGTGGTGGGCAGCCCGAACAGCTCCAATTCCAACCGCCTGCGTGAACTGGCCGAGCGCATGGCGACCCCGGCCTACCTGATCGACGGCGCCGAAGACATGCAGCGCAGCTGGTTCGATGGTGTCGAGCGCATCGGCATCACCGCAGGCGCGTCGGCACCTGAAGTGCTGGTGCGCGGCGTGATCCAGCAATTGCAGGCCTGGGGCGCGACCGGTGCCGACGAGCTTGCCGGGCGTGAGGAGAACATCACCTTCTCGATGCCCAAGGAGCTGCGGGTCAAGCAGGTTCAGTAAGCCGCTTTTCAGGCAGGGCATCAGCGGGCTCATGCGCAGGGCTCGCTGGCAAACTCATCGTTGCGAAGGGTGATTCGCCCGGTCACGGCGATCACCACCTGATAGTGGCTGACGGGGGAGTCATCGCGACAGATCGCCAGCGTGCCGTTGGCGTTGTCGAGCAGGCGACCGCTGCGATCAAATCCGACCCGTGAGGCGACCTTGCTGTTGCCGATCACTTTCACGTTTCGATACCCGCTGAACTCCTTCAACACGATGTCGTCCCTGTCAGGAAGCTGATTGCGTCTGGCATCGACAAAGACACGCCAGCCTTTGCTCCAACTCCCACCCGTCGGCTGCACTACCACATACTGGCTGCGTAGAACGGCTTCGGCCCTGGCCATTCGCAGGCTGCTGGTGAGCTGTTGGGCAGTATCCTGACGCCTCTGTGTGTCGACGAAGGCGCCGAGGCTGGGCGCCGCCATTGCGGCCACGATGCCGAGCAGGACAAGCCCGATGAGCAACTCCAGTAGTGTCAGTCCTCGCTGCTTCATCCTCGGGTCTCCCGGTGTTCGGCGGGCCCTAGAAGACTCTCCCTGCGCGGTGCGGACAAGCCTTGGAGTGTCAGGCGATGTGTCTGCAAGCTGCGGTTACACACCTGTCAGGCACGATGCAGATCCTGCGCTTCAATGGTCTGTGCTTGCTTGATTGCACAGGTGGCCAATGAAGACGAAACAGCGTGGCGCAACACTGATCGAAGTGCTGGTGGCACTGCTGGTGCTCAGCGCCGGCATCCTGGGCGTCGCGCTGCTGCAGCTCAATGCCCTGAAACACTCCGACAGCGCTCTGCGCAGCACCCAGGTCAGCTTCATCGCGCAGGACTTGCTCGAAAGGGTGCGTGCCAACCCCGACGCTCACTACGGCCTGGCTTCACTCAGCCAGGCGCCCACCTCCGGAAACCTCGAAAACCCCAGGGATCAGGACCTGTTCGATTTCGCCGATCAACTGCGGCGCATGCTGGGCAGCGACGTCCAGGCATCCATCGCCGTGTCAGGCGCGCGGGTCACTGTAACCGTGGACTGGAACGACTCCCGGGCGCAGGGCGACGAGTTGCCGATGCGCACGCTGACTCTCAGTAGCGTGGTGAAATCCTCATGAGGTCTGCGCGGGTCAAAGGCTTCGGCCTGATCGAAATCATGCTGGCGCTGCTGCTGGGGTTGCTGATCTCGCTGGCCCTGACGCAAGTGTTCATCACCTCCAAAAGCACCTTCCTGAGCCAGACGTCATCGGCCAGCCTGCAGGAAGATGCGCGCTTCGTGCTGGCCAAGATGATTCAGGAAGTGCGCCTGGCGGGCGCTTTTGGTTGCTTGGCCAGCATCAGGGATGAAAGTGTTGGCGGGCAGTTCTCGGCAGCGTTCCGCGCACCGGTGCAATGGCAGCCGCAGCAGGGCAGCCTCACGTTGATGACCGCAGCGGTCGGAGAGGGCGTTGCGTGGCACAACTGGGAGATTCACACCGATTGTGCGTCATCCGCCACGGACCCGCGGGCGCGCACCAGGGCCGGCGCCGAACGAATACGTTCTGTCGATTCACCAGCAGGTCTACCGCTTCAACAACCGTCGGGGCGAACTGAGCCTCGACGGCCAGCCGCTGCTCAGCCATGTGCGTGATTTCAGCGTGTTGTTTGGTGTTGCCAGTGGTCCCGAGGCGGCGGGCATCAGCCGCTACACCGCTCAGCCTGTACCTGCGCTGATTCGCAGCGTGCGCCTGACTCTGACGCTGTTCGACCCTGCCGACCGCACGCAGGAGCAGACCTTCAGCGTCGTCGCGGCCATTCGCAACCGGCTTGGCTGAGGAGCAAGGATATGAACGCCGAGCGCGGCGCGGTGCTGATTGTCACGCTGGTGTTTCTGTTGCTGGTGACCTTGCTCGCCAGCTCGTCGATGCAAAACGCGACGCTGCAGGAGAAAGTCGCTGGCAGCCTGCAATCGCGCAATGCGTTGTTTCAGGCGGCGGAAACCGTCTTGCGGGCGGGCGAGGCGAGTGTCCTGGCGCCGGGTTTCAGCTTGCCTGAATGCTCCGGCCCCGCCACCTGCCTTCCGCCACCAGAGGCATTGACCTTGTCCGGCGCCGGCAGCGGTGGCGCATCCGGGGTGAGTTGGCTGGCCAGCTCAGGCGGGGTCTACGGTATTCAGTACCTTGGCCAGACGGCTGATCCTGCCAGGCCCGGAAAGCCCGACGAAATGAGCCACCTCTACCGCGTAACTGCCGTGGTAATCCAGGGAGGCTCGCGCACGGTTCTGGAAAGTATCCACACCCGGGAGCAGCGGATCATGTGGCGACAACGGCAATGAGAGAGCAGTGCATGTCGAGGTGTCAGCAGGGATTCTCGATCATCGAACTCATGATCGCCGTCGCCATCGTCGCGATCCTCGCCGGGGTGGCGTACCCGGCCTACGCCGAGCAGGTGAAGAAAACTCGCCGAGCGGAAATCGCCGCAGTACTGATAGAGGAGGCGCAACGGCTGGAGCGTTTTCACTCGCGATCTGGCCAGTACTCAGACGCCATTGGCCCGCCTGTACACAAGCATGAGGTCTCGACGGGCAACGCTTTTTACTCGATCAGCGCTGAACGCTCGGAGCGAACGTTTGTATTGCAGGCGATGCCGCTGGCCGGAACACAGATGGCAGGCGATCGATGCGGCGGCTTTGTGCTGGAGCACACTGGCAAGCGCGACAACGTGTGGATGTCGGGCGATGCCAGTGTGCAGCAGTGCTGGGGACGGTAGCGGATTTACTTCCAGCAGTCTGCAGTGGCAGGCGTGCGAGTGCCATCCTGCGCAATGGTCAGGTTGCCGCAGCTGTCGCTGGTCTGAGCGTTGATGGGGTTGACCTGCAGCAGGTAAGTGGTAGCGGTGACGGTCGGAGCCTGCAGGGTGTATCTGTTGTTGGTCGAGTTGGCGTTGGTGATGCCGATGGCGGCGAGCGTGCTTGCGTTGGTGTAGTTATTGTTCTGCGCGTAATAGCGCTCCATCCGCGCAACGGCATCGTTCAGCATCGCGATGCCCTCGGAGCGGTAACCGCGCTGTACGTACTTGGTGTAGGACGGGTAGGCGATCGCTGCCAGAATCGCGACGATGGCGACGACGATCATCAATTCGATCAGGGTAAAGCCGCGCTGCGGCCGCTCTAAGCCTTGCATTGCCTGCAACCTCATTGGTAAGGAATGGTGCGCCATGTCTGGCGCCCGCTGTATCGGGTGCCGGTGTTGACGAGGGTGGTGGTGCCGCTCGAATCGGTCACGTACTTCTGGCCGTTCACGGTGCTGACGTCCACGCCGCCTGCGCTGGTACTCATGCCGCTGACAACGTTGTCGTTGTAGTTGTCGGCGCTGGAGATGGTGCCGTTGCGCCGCAGGTTGAATACGGTGAACTTGGTTCTGCCGCCCGTGTTCGGGTCCAGGCCATACAGCCATCCCGTCACGCCGGGGCTGCAGACGTCTGTACTTGGCGTCCGGGTGGAGGCGAACAGTACGCTGCCGCTGATGGTCATCGGGTCGACCAGCCGCTCGCCCAGCAAGGTGCCACCTACCGACAGGTTGAGATACCAGCCGGATTTGCTGGTCCAGTCCACCGTATTGGTGCTGACCAGGCGTATGTCGCTGGTCGAGGTGTCGAACGATGCGTTGAGCACCTGCGAGGTGATGGTCTGCTGTTGCAGGCTGGATCTGGCCAGAACCGGGGTTGAGGCCGCGGTTTGCGCGGCGGTCTGTTTGTCCCAGATGCCGTACAGCGTCTGCAGGTCGGTACTGGTCTTGTCCGCCGAGGCGAAGTAGCGCCCGGTGCCGAAAATTACCAGCGTGCCGGTCGCGGTCGGGTGAGTGACAACGGCTGGAGCCGCGGTAATCGACTGCACGGCCGAGCCTGCGGTATCGCTCACTGTCGCGGTGTAAAGCGGCTTGTTGGAGAACGCCACCTTGTAGCTGCTGGCAGTGGTGTTCGCGGTGAGCGACGAGCCAATCAGGTCGAAGCGCCACAGGTTGCCCAGCAGATCGCCCGCGTAGACATAGTCGGCGATGCCGTCAGCGTTGGCGTCCAGCACGGTGGGAGAGGACAGGCCGTTGTTACCGGTCACCGATGTCGTGAGTTTGCTGATGACAGCGCCGGTCGCAGCGTTCAGGACAAACAGCGAAGCGTTGCCGTTGTTGCCGTTGTAGCCGTTGCCGAAGATCACGCCCCACTCGCCCGAGTGCAGTTTGGCGACCACGGGAATGGAGAATGTCGACCCCAGATCAACGTCGTTCTGCGAGGTGAATTCCCAGAGCAGGGAAATGCTGTCGGGGTTGGTGATGTCCAGGGCGAATACTTCGCGGCCACCGGCGCCCAGGGTGCCGATCAGGATCGTGCGCCACCCGGTGCCGATATACACATCGGCGATGACCGGTGTGTTGTCGACGTAGTAGCGGTGCAACGAGGAGTTGGAGTTGTAATCCTTGTTGGTCAGCGCGCTGAGGTTGGAGATGACCGCCGAAGGTATGAACGCGAATTTCTCGACACCCGTCGCGGTGTCGAACGCATGCAGCATGCCGTCGTTCGCACCGACGTAAATCTGGCCGCGTCGGGTGTTCTGGGTGGTCTGGAATGTGGCATAAGTCCCGGCCGTACCGTTGAGCGTATCGGCCACGCTGGCATCGTACAGCGCCGTATCGACCACGACCGGCGATGAGTTGACCAGGTCACCGATCAACGACGCGCGGCGCCGGAACGTCGAAGTGGCTTTGCTGGTATCGCCCTTGATGAAGTCCACCTGGTCGGAGGTCAGCGTCGTTTGCAGCGCGATCCCGGCGAATGTCCGCGTACCCAGGTTGCTGTAGGTAAACGGCAACAGCGCGGTTCCCGCCTGGTTCGTCATCTGGATGTTGCGCGAGCTCCAGGTGGGCATCTGCGCCGAGGCGGACCAGTTCTGTACGGTCGATCCGGCCGGGTTGGTGGAGGTGTACGTGGTGGTGGTCTTGATCAGATCGCCACTCCAGGTCGCCACGTTCAGGCTGTTCAGGTAAGTCGCCGCGGAGTTGGTGGTGCCAAGCGCCGGGATCACTGCCGGCGTTGCCACGGAGCTGTTCTTCTGCAGAATCTGGTTGAAGGCCGATGACAACTGGTCCTTGAGGGTCGAGGCGTTGCTCACCAGGAAGTAGTTATTGGGGGTTCCGCTGTCGTTGGAGTCCCATTGACCACTGACCGGCAGGCTGGTGCTGGTGTTCGTCGAATCCCCGAAGCCGCCCCACTTGGCCGCGTACCACAGTGGGTCTTGAAGGTTGGTGACCGAACGTGCGGACGATGCGGTGAATGTGCGCGTATGGCTGTCGCCCCGGGATGTCGTCTGGTTGGCTCCGTTCTTGCCGGGCAGCAGATCGCTGGTGCCGGTGCAGGCGGTCGACGGGACGCAGTCCCCTGGCAGTCGGGTGCCCGGTGTGTCGAGAGAGTAGTGCTGGTTGGCGCTGCCACCGCCGGTGACCTCGATGTAGATGCCATCATTGGTGGTGCCCGAAATGGTGTAACCCATGTGGGATTCGGCGCCGGACACCGAGTAGGCGGTCTGGAGCGTGACATCCAGCGTGCCCTGGGCATTGACCGCTACGGTGTACAACACGATGGCGTCCATGTCGTAGTCACAACCCTGGCCACAGTCGTCGAACACCACGCGGAAAATCGCCCGCGCCCGGCCCCCGTTGATAGTGGAGTCGGTCGGTTGCCCGGGCATGTTGTACATCGAATCGATGTAGAACCCCGTGATCTGCTCCGTGACACCGCTGGTCACCTTGCCGAACGGGACCAGGGTAATGGTGCCAGTGCCTACGGGCATTTGAATGCGTGGCAAGGTCGACGACAGAGCAATAGAGAAAGTCTGGACCTTCTGACCGCCCAGCGAGGTTATAGGGTTGGTATTGCCAAAGTAGGCAACGGCGCCTGCGTTGAACGTCCCTTGCTTGGTGGGTTCTTCCGGCAATCCGCGGATGTTGCCCAAGCTGGATGCGCTTTTGGCAGTGGGCGCCGTGTCGCTGATCGAGGGGGTCTGCCCGATGTTGATGTTCTTGCTGCCTGCGCCGACATCGTTGTTCCAGATCGTCTGTCCCAGGGTTTGGGCGTTGAAATCGCTGAGCGCAGTTGGCGCGCTGGGGGCATTGGTGGTGCTGTAGGCACTTCCGGGCAGGTCTGAGTCATACGTAGGGTTGACGTCACTGAACAGGGTTTCGAACGGCTTTGAGCAGCTGGGGTAAGTAGGCGAAGTTGCGTCTGCGTTTGGTGTGCTGGAGTACGGATTGGTCCAGGTCGTCAAACCGCTCAAACCCAGCAGAGTATCCCCTGCACCGGAGGTATAGCCGCTTGTAGGGCTGGTCGCACCGCTGAAGTAACGCAGGGTTTCAAACATCATTTCCGCCAGCGGATTACCCCAGTTCTGGCAGTTGGAGTTGGTAATCGTATTGCCGGAGGTGCTGCAACCGCTGGAGGTCAGACGCAGGCCGTCAAGTGTTCCGATGATCCCGCCCTTGGTGTAGACCCCCAGCAGACCTGGTGTGCCAAAAATGCCGGTGGAGGTTTCGATCTCGTTGGAAAAACTGCTGATGGCCTTGCGAATCGCACCGCCCTGAATGTTGTTCTGATACGTACCGGTCATCAGGCCGAAGTACATCTGATTGCCTTCACCAAAGTCGTGAAGGATGCCCGTGGGCTTGTACTTGCCGTTGGGATAGAGCTTGCAGTTGCTCTCCAGAAAGCCGGTCTTGCATGCCTCAACCCTGACCTGGTAGTCGGTGGGCACAACGACCACGTCATTGAAACTGGTATTGGTCGCCACCGATCCGCCTTGCGTCACCTCGCGAGACACCCAGCCAAAGATGCGGATATTCGAGACGTTGGGCAACACTCGCAAGAGGGGGGCGGAGGACTGGGTGTTGTTGGCAAACAAGGTGTAGTTGCTGCCGGTGGGGTTCGACAGCGGGGTGTAGTCCGACAGGTTGTAGCCGTCGACTGTCGGGCTGCGGTATTCCTTGCCCCACGTGTGCGCGTCGGTCGGAATGTAGGCGCGGGTCAGGATGGTCTGCGATGTGGTATCGACTTCGCGGTAGCCACCGTAAAGCACTTTGCGCAAGGCGTCGGCGCGTGAGGTGGTGAGATAGTTCAGATAGTCACCGCTCCAGCTTCCCGGGCATTTCTTCAAGTTGGCAACGGTGGTTTTCGATGCGGCCGTAAAGTAGCTGCCGTTGTAGGAGTAGCAGGTGAGGGAGTCGAAGTAGCCCAGATAGTCGATGGTCGGCTTGTAACGGATATCAATGGAGCCATCGCCATCCAGGTCAGACGCATCGTTGTAGGCCGGGAAGAACAGCTTGTGATCGCGCCCCACCACCAGCATGTTCAGCGGCGGCACCGAGTTGTTGACGAACAGCGGCAACTGCGCCGGAACCTGGCTGACCGCCGCCTGGGCGGCAGACAGCGGCAGCAGCAGGCTGGCCAGTGCAACGATGAAACGGCTGAGCGTGTTGGGCTTATTCATGTTCGTTCGCTGTCATGGCTGCACTCAGGAGTCGGAAACCGCGAAGACCGTTCGCAGGATCACCCGTTGTGTGGTGGTGTCGCTGCTGCACAGTACTGTCGAGGCGCAGGCAGTGATTTCGTAATAGTGCCGGCCGCAGTCCTTGGCCAGCAGCGCGCAGTTGTTCTGGGTCTGACCGCCGAGCAGCTTGAGGTCGACGATGTACCACTGAATTTTCACGGGGTCGTAGAGATCTGTGACGGCGTTGAGGTTGTTCGCGTTGGCCGTGGTGTTGAACAACTGCGGTAGATCGGCGTTGGCATTTGCGGTGATGGTGCTCACGGCCACGCAGGGCTTGTTCGTGTTGCCGGTAGCGGTCGTGCATTGCCATTGCGTGATGCTGGCCTCACCCATGCGCAGCCCGGCCTCGGCCGCGTTGACCAGCGATTTCTGCAGCTTCAGGTTGCCGGTGATCCGCGATTCCAGCGAGACGCCGCGCATGCTCGACAGGGCAAGCAGCGTGATGATGAGCAGCATCATGATCGCCACCATCAGCGTTGCGCCTGTCTGCTGGCGAGGGCTGCGGACGTGCATCGACAGGCGCTTCATTGCATCTGGTTCCGGATCATGACGGTTCCCTGCACGATCTGATAAATACTGGTCTTGTCACTGGCCGAGGTGCCGTAGGTCGTGCCGTAGCGGGCGTTCCAGTCGGTCAGGGCCGGTGACGCCAGCGTGGTGTTGTCCCTGATCGTCGATGTGCCTGGGCTCTGCATCAATGCTCTGTAGCGCACCACGACGACCGTATCGCTGGCCGAGGGGCTTGCGCTGTACGTCGAGACCGTCTTGCTGTCGTTGCCCGACCCTGTGCCGTACTCGAAGCGAAGATCCCTGACGCCGGTGACCATCTGTTGGGTCGTGCTGCCGGTCGTGCAGGTGATCGAGTTGGTGGCCGAATCAAAGGCAATCTTTTCGACGATCTTGGGGTTGACCTGGCCGTAAGGCAGGGCGATGGCGTTCTTGTTGGCGTCCGAGAGCGCTGCGCCCTGGCAGTTGAGGTCAGCCTTGTTGGTGGCCTGATATTGAATGCACAGTGTCGTTTCCGGATTGCTGGTCGCCGCGGCGACGCCGGCCCCCGCGTTGAAGCTGCATCCGGACAGCGAACTGTCGGCCGTCATATCGCTTTTCGGGTCGCTTCGGTAGCCGCCTTTCAGCAGCTCCTGGCTCAGCAGGGCCAAGGTGAAGCGGCCGTTCTCCTGGTTGCCCACCTGGCTCTGCTGAAACAGATAGCTTGTCTGGTTGCTGATGAAGATCTGGGTGACGCCCAGTATCAGGAACAACCCGATGAGCATCGCCACCATCAATTCGATCAGCGACAGGCCTTTCTGTCGGTGGGCAAGGGCTGCCGGGTTCATTTGATGCGCGTCCTCAGCCGGTAGGTGCAGGTGCCTGCAGTAGTGGAAAGGCTGCCGGTCATGCAATCGGCGGCGCTCTTCACCGTCCAGGCCACTTGAATCTCAAGCTCGGCGTTGCTGGTGCTGGACGTCGTGCATGAGGTCACGACGCCTGGGCTGGCCGACTTGCAGATGTAGAAATTCGCGGTGTTGACCAAGCCCCCGGGCAGTGCCGTGTTGGCGCGCGCCGTCCAGCAGCCGATCTGGTCGGCCAGGGCGGCAGGCGTCGGGGAGCAACTGCTGGGGACGGCCGGAAATGACGCGCTGGGCGCCTTGAGGCAAGAGTTGCTGGTTGTGCAGTCGGCCGGTGCGCTGCGAATGATCTCCACCAGATCGTCCACCAGCATGATCGCCGTGTTGCGTTGCACTGAATCCTGGGTGTAGGGAATCGCCTTGCTTTGCAGGGCAACCATGCCCAGCACGCCGATGACGGTGATGATCAGGCTGACCAATACTTCGATCATACTGAAACCGGCGTTGGAATGACGGATTGATTTCATCATCAGCAGCCCGTCGGTTTGGTCGTGGTGGGGGCAGAAATTCGGCCGCTGGTCAGCAGCGTGACGTATTGCGCCGAAACAGAGGTGTCGGTGGGGTAGAGAATCTGAAAGCACGCGCTTGCCGAGGCGGTACCCATCGGCAGGAAGTTGACCGTGTTGACGCCCGCGCTGATGCTGACACCCGGCTGCAGGCCGGCTGCGCCGACTTGTCTGAGCGTGGCGGCGCTGGTCGATACGACGATGTTGGTGGTTCCCGAAGCGGCAGAAACGGTCACGGTGGTGCTGCGCGTCACGGCTTCGCTGCGGGCGTATTGCAGCAAGCCGTAGAACTCATCCGAGGCAGCCCTGACGTTCATCCGGTGCAGCGTGCTGGTGAAACTCGGCATCGCCATGGCCGCAAAAATCCCCACGATCACCACGACCACGATCAATTCGATCAGGGTAAACCCGCCGCTATTGCCCCCTGAAGGACCTTGCCAGCTGCGACGCGAATGCGGCTGCGTACTACCCGCGCTGAAATCCATCGAGGAAATTCCATTTTTCGTTTGAAATATGGTGATACTACTCAGGTTGGAAGTCGCTATGTAGTGGATGTCCGGGGATATTCGCCGGATCAGCGGCACAGTGCTGATTTTTGACCGTTGTGGAGTCGGTGTGTCCGGGGAAAATCGGGCAGACCTGCGCGTGTTTTCTCTTGATGATCGGGTTCTGCATGTCCAGGCAACACGTGGTAATCGTCGGTGGTGGCGTCATTGGTTTGCTGACCGCGTTCAATCTTGCGGCGAAGGTTCAGAGTGTGGTGCTGCTCGAGCGCTCTGGCGTCGGGCAGGAGTCTTCGTGGGCCGGTGGCGGGATCGTTTCGCCACTTTATCCCTGGCGCTACAGCCCGGCAGTGACGGCGCTGGCGCATTGGTCGCAGGATTTTTATCCACAGCTGGGCGAGCGGCTGCTGGAGGCGACGGGCGTTGATCCGGAGGTGCACAGGACCGGCCTGTACTGGCTGGACCTGGACGACGAGCCCCAGGCCCTGGAGTGGGCGGCCCGCCTGGGGCGGCCGCTGGCGTCGGTGGACATCTCGCAGGTGTATGACGCGGTGCCGGTGATGGGCCGTGGTTACTCGCGGGCGATCCACATGGCCGACATTGCCAACGTGCGCAACCCGCGCCTGGTCAAATCCCTCAGGGCCGCCTTGCTGGCGCTGCCCAATGTCACGATTCACGAGCAGTGCGAAGTCAGCGACTTCGTTCGCGATGGCGAACGCATCATTGGTGTCAGCACTCCTGCCGGGGATGTGCTCGCCGACAGCGTCGTGCTGGCCGCAGGTGCCTGGAGCGGTGACTTGCTGAGCAAGCTCGAGCTGGAATTGCCGGTGGAGCCGGTGAAGGGCCAGATGATTCTGTACAAATGCGCGTCTGATTTTTTGCCGAGCATTATCCTGGCCAAGGGGCGCTACGCGATTCCTCGCCGCGACGGCCACATTCTGATTGGCAGCACGCTGGAGCACGAAGGCTACGACAAGACCCCGACCGACGTGGCGCTGCAAAGCCTGAAAGCCTCGGCAGAAGAACTGATCCCGGCCCTGGCAGACGCCGAAGTGGTGGGGCACTGGGCCGGCCTGCGCCCCGGTTCGCCGGACGGCATCCCGTTCATTGGTCCGGTGCCGGGGCATGACGGGCTGTGGCTCAACTGCGGCCACTTCCGCAACGGCCTGGTGCTGGCGCCGGCGTCGTGCCAACTGCTGACGGATTTGCTGGTGGGCGATGTGCCGATTATCGATCCGGCGCCGTATGCGCCGGGTGCGAGGATGGCTGAGCGCTGATCACGAGTTGTAGGAGCCGGCTTGCTGGCGAATGCGGTCTTGCCCACAGCTTTTT
The DNA here is from genome assembly GCF_056627435.1 of Pseudomonas sp. 2. NCBI lineage: Bacteria > Pseudomonadati > Pseudomonadota > Gammaproteobacteria > Pseudomonadales > Pseudomonadaceae > Pseudomonas > Pseudomonas sp. 2. The sequence goes on along the minus strand of NZ_JBWXNG010000011.1, from coordinate 161,484 downwards.
CGGCAATCGACGAAGATCCCGTAGCAGCCGGGCTTGCCCGCGGGAGCGGTGTGTCAGCCGACATATAGGTCACAGACATGCCAACCCGCCGGCAAGCCGTGCTGCTACGGGATTTTCGAGTGAGTTGCGATGGGTTTCCGATCCCGGGTTGTGGAATACTTTTTGCGGGTTACTCCAACCCCAACTTCTTCAACCGATAGCGCATCGACCTGAACGTCAAACTCAGCCGTTGCGCCGCCGCCGTGCGGTTCCAGCGGGTCTCCTCCAGCGCTTGCAGGATCAGCTTGCGTTCGATGCTTTCCAAGTAGTCTTCCAGGTTATCGATATCGGCCAGGCTCGGGCCGTCCTGTTCGCTGACGATGACGGGTTCTGCCAGTCGCAGGTCGTCGGCGTCGATCTGGTCATTTTCGCAGAGGGTGTACGCCCGTTCGAGCATGTTCTCCAGCTCGCGCACGTTGCCGGGGAAACGGTAGCCTTTGAGCGCCGCCAAGGCCGGCGGCGAGAGGCGGGCGGGGGGCTGGTCGGCGCCGTCGGCGAGGCGGCGCAGTACGTTGGTGGCGATTTCCTCGATGTCTTCGCGGCGCTCGCGTAGGGGCGGGACGCGCAGTTCGATGACGTTGAGGCGGTAGTACAGATCCTGGCGGAAGCGCTGGGCAGCGACTTCGACGCTGAGGTCCTTGTGGGTGGCGCACAGCACACGCACGTCCACCACCTGCTCTTGCTGGCCGCCGACGGCGCGAATGGATTTTTCCTGGATGGCGCGCAGCAGTTTCACCTGCATCGCCAGCGGCAGGTCGGCCACTTCGTCGAGAAACAGCGTGCCGCCGTTGGCCGCCTGGAACAGCCCGGGCTTGTCTTCGTGGGCGCCGGTGAAGCTGCCTTTGCGGTGGCCGAAGAATTCGCTTTCCATCAGTTCTGTAGGAATGGCGCCGCAGTTGACCGGCACGAAGGGTTTGTCGATGCGCGAGCCCTGTTCGTGGATCAGCCGGGCGACCAGTTCCTTGCCGCTGCCCGATTCGCCACTGATGTAGATCGGCGCCTGGCTGCGCGCCAGTTTGCCGATCTGTTTGCGTAATGCTTGCATGGGCGGCGAGTTGCCGAGCAGGCGGTTGTCGATGCTGTTTTCGTTGGACGGCGCCATGTGCAGGCGCAGCGCGCTGCCCACCAGCTCGCGCAGGCGGCCGAGGTCCACCGGTTTGGTGAGGAAGTCGAAGGCGCCGGCTTTCAAGGCATGGATCGCGGTGTCGAGGTTGCCGTGGGCGGTGATCATCGCCACGGGCACCTGAGTGTGGCGCTTCTGGATGTGCTGCACCAGTTCCAGGCCATTGCCGTCGGGCAGGCGCATGTCGGTCAGGCACAGGTCGAACGGCTCGCGGGCGAGCCAGTCCTGGGCTTCCTTGACGTTGCGCGCACTGCGAGTGTCCAGTTTCATTCGCCCCAGAGTGATCTCCAGCAGTTCGCGAATGTCCGGCTCATCGTCGACGATCAGGATCTTTTGCCGTTGGCTCATCTTCAACTCAATTTGAACGGATGGGCGAAGGTGATCCGCATGCAGCTGCCGCCACCTTCCCGTGGTGTGTAATCCAGGTTCGCCTGGTTGCTTTCGCACAGTTCTCGCGAAAGGTACAGGCCAAGGCCGGTTCCCTTGTTCTCAGTGGTAAAAAAGGGCTCGAACAGTTTACCCAGATGTTCCCGGGCCACGCCCGGGCCATCGTCCAGCACTTCAAGGCTGGGCAGCTCGCTGTGGGGCGCGTGAAACAGGCGCAGCCAGACCTGAGCGTGCTCATGCATCTGGCCACTGTAGCGCAAGCCGTTCTGGGTCAGGTTAGTCATGACTTGCGCAAGCTGCTCGGCATCCATGCGCGTGGTGAGGGCGCCAGCGCTGATCTGCAGATGCACCGACTGGCCTGCGGGCAGGCGCGTGCGCAGGTCGCTGACGAAGGCTTCGAGCCACTGCTTGAGGTCGAGCAGGTGCGGCTCGGTCTGACGTCGGCGTGACAGTTGCAGGACGTTCTCGATGACCAGATTCATACGACGTGATTGATCCTGGATTATCTGACTCAGACGCCGGTCCGCCGTGGTCAGTTCCTCGGACTCCAGCAGCAGCTGCGCCGCGTGGCTGATGGCGCCCAGCGGGTTGCGGATCTCGTGGGCGATACCGGCGGTCAGCCGGCCCAGTGCGGCGAGCTTGAGTTGCTGGGCCTGCTGGGAGATCTGCGACAGGTCATCGAGGAAAATCAGTGTGTGCCGATGGCTGCCGCGCGTCAGGGCGATGAACCCGGGCCGCAGCACCGGGCCGATCGCCGAGGTGGTCATGCTGCGCGGCGCCATGGACGGGTTGATCTGCCATTGGCGCAGGCGCTCGACCAGTTGCGGCGAGTAGGGGTCGATGATCTGCCCCAGCAGGTGCTCATGGCCGAGCAGCGTGAGAACGCTTTGATTGGCCAGCAATACCTTGCGCTCGGCGTCCAGCACCAGGATCCCGGTGCGCATGCGCTGCAGGATCAGCGCGTTGAGCTCTTCGAGGTTGTCGACGTCGGCGGCGCGTTGCTCGGCGATGTCTTCGCTGGCCTGAAGCCGGCGCGCCAGGGTCTGCACCAGCAGCGCGGCGGCGAAACACAGGGCGCCCAATGACCCGGCCTGGACGAAGTGATTGGCCGCCGACGGTTTGTGGTAACTGATGAAGAACGTCAGGTAAATGATGCCGATGGCGGAAATCGCCGCGATCAGCAGCCCGGTGCGTTTGCGCAACAGCACGTTGCTGATGGCCACCGAGGCGACGATCAGGTTGCCCAGACCGCTCGGCGCACCGCCGCCGGCATAGAACAGCGCGCACAGCATGCAGGCGTCGGCCAGGGCGAGGGTGAACAGATGGCCCTGGCGGGTCGGGCGTTCGAGCAGCACGACCACCAGAATGTTGAACACCAGATACAGCCAGCAACCGGTGCGAAACAGCTCGATGTCGGCCATTTCCAGCAGCTCGGCGTCCAGACTGCTGGAAATCAGCAGCACCAGCAGAATGCCGATGCTCAGACGGTAAAGGTGGTAAAGCCGCAGGATGCGTTGGGCCTGCGGTGTCGCCAGCGAGAGTTGCTCAGCGGTCACGTGCAGCCGGGCCCTGTAGCCGGTGCGCTTCGGTGCAGTACCACTGTTGATCCTGGCTCAGGGCGCGGTCGCGCGGCAGGTGCACGCCGCACTGGGCGCAGCGGACCATGGGCGAGGCGTCGATCGGTGGCGCAGCGCGTTCGGAGCGTGGCGCAGGGCGTTTGGTCACGCGTTTGAAGAACCAGATCGCCAGCCAAATCAGGGCGATCCACATAATCAAGCGAATCATGTCTACCAGCTTAGTCAGTGAAGATGCCGCAGTTTAGCCAAGGCGCTGTCAGGCGCACAGTCGCGGCAGGTATCGGAAATGAAAAAGAGGCCCCGCAGGGCCTCTTTCTGGATGACGCAGGAGCCGGGACTGGATCAGTCGAACAGGCCGAAGGTCATGTAGCTGAAGATCGAGCGGCTTTTTGGGGTGCCGTCGTCGTCATCGTTCTTCTGCTCGTCGGTCTGGTTCTCAGGCAGCAGTTCGGCCGGGATGGCTTCCTTGGCGTCCTGGTACTGCTTGATCACGTCCTGGTTGGCGCGGGTTTCTCCCGGCGGCAGCGGCGGACGGCTTTCGATCAGGCCCAGGGTCGCCTTGGACAGCCACGAGCGGTTGTCCGGATCCGGCGTGCGCGGTTCGAACTTGCCATCAGCCAGTTGCGGGTGATCCGGGTAGTTGGCCTTGAGCACTTGCAGGCTGGTGTCGGCCAGATCGTCCAGGTGCAGACGCTGGTAGCCTTCGACCATCACCGCCAGGCCGTCGCCGACCGATGGGGTTTCCTGGAAGTTTTCCACCACGTAGCGGCCACGGTTCACGGCGGCGACGTAGGCCTGACGGGTCAGGTAGTAGTCGGCCACGTGGATTTCGTAGGCCGCCAGCAGGTTGCGCAGGTAGATCATGCGCTGCTTGGCGTCCGGCGCGTAGCGGCTGTTGGGGTAGCGGCTGGTCAGCTGGGCGAACTCGTTGTACGAGTCACGGGCGGCGCCCGGGTCACGCTTGGTCTGATCCAGCGGCAGGAAGCGCGCGATGATGCCCACGTCCTGGTCGAACGAAGTCAGGCCTTTCAGATAGTAGGCGTAGTCGACGTTCGGATGCTGCGGGTGCAGGCGAATGAAGCGCTCGGCAGCGGACTTCGCAGCCTCGGGCTCGCCATTCTTGTAGTTGGCGTAGATCAGCTCCAGCTGCGCCTGGTCGGCGTAGCGACCGAACGGGTAGCGGGATTCCAGCGCCTTGAGTTTCTCGGTGGCGCTGTTGTAACTGTTGTTGTCCAGGTCGGTCTGCGCCTGCTGGTACAACTCGACTTCACTGAGGTTTTCGTCGATGACTTCTTTCTTCGAAGAACAGGCAGCGGTAAGTCCGAGGATGGCTATCAGCAGCAGGTGTTTCACTTGCATGGCGGCTTGCGTCCCTATAACGGCCTGCTGTCTTGCGCAGGACCGTCCTGTTATGATGGGCGCCCCGTGGAACCCCCGGGACAAAAGACGCCGTATTTAACCACAAGCGCACAGCCGAAACCAAAGGCCAGTGCCACCTCCTAGTTTGAGCATGTCTGAGATCATAGAACTTCGCGCAGAGGTGCCGTCCGAATTGGGCGGTCAACGCCTCGACCAGGTCGCCGCCCAACTCTTCTCCGAGCACTCGCGCTCGCGCCTTTCCGCCTGGATCAAGGACGGCCGTCTGACCGTGGACGGCGGCGTGTTGCGCCCGCGCGATATCGTGCACGGCGGCTCGATCCTGCTGCTTCAGGCCGAACAGGAGGCGCAGGGCGAGTGGGTGGCGCAGGACATCGAGCTGGACATCGTCTATGAAGACGACCAGATCCTGGTGATCAACAAGCCGGCGGGGCTGGTCGTGCATCCGGCGGCAGGTCACGCTGATGGCACCTTGCTCAACGCCTTGCTGCACCATGTGCCGGACATCATCAACGTGCCGCGCGCCGGTATCGTGCACCGTCTGGACAAGGACACCACGGGCTTGATGGTGGTCGCCAAGACCATCCAGGCGCAGACGCAACTGGTCGCCCAGCTGCAGAAGCGCACCGTCAGCCGCATCTATGAATGCATCGTTATCGGCGTGGTCACTGCCGGCGGCAAGATCAACGCGCCGATTGGTCGCCATGGCCAGCAGCGCCAGCGCATGGCCGTGATGGAAGGCGGCAAGCCAGCGGTCAGCCACTACCGCGTGCTGGAGCGTTTCCGCTCGCACACCCACGTGCGCGTCAAGCTGGAAACCGGCCGTACCCACCAGATTCGCGTGCACATGGCGCACATCAACTTCCCGCTGGTGGGCGATCCGGCCTATGGTGGCCGTTTCCGCATTCCCCCGGCAGCCAGCCAGACCATGGTGGAGTCGCTGAAGCATTTCCCGCGTCAGGCGCTGCACGCGCGCTTCCTGGAGCTGGATCACCCGACGACCGGTCAGCGCATGAGCTGGGAATCGCCGCTGCCGGATGATTTCGTCTGGCTGCTGTCGTTGCTCAAGCAGGACCGCGAGGCGTTTATCGGATGAGTGAGTTCGTGACGGACTGGCTGACACCCGACTGGCCTGCGCCGGTTGGCATCAAGGCGCGCGTCACGACCCGGGCGGGCGGCATCAGCGCTGCGCCGTTCGACAGTTTCAATCTGGGCGATCACGTCGATGACGACCCGGCCGCAGTGGCCCACAACCGTGAGCTGCTGACCTCTCGTCTGAACGTGCAGCCGGCCTGGCTCAAGCAGGTTCACGGTGTCGACGTGGTCCAGGCCACGCCGGACCAGGTGTTGCAAGCCGATGCCAGCTGGAGCAAAACGCCGGGCGTCGCCTGCACCATCATGACCGCCGATTGCCTGCCTGCGCTGTTCTGCAACCGGCAGGGTACTCAGGTGGCCGCGGCCCATGCGGGCTGGCGCGGTCTGGCGGCCGGCGTGCTGGAAGCGACCGTCGACAGCTTTGCCGATGCGCCCGGCGACATTCTGGTCTGGCTCGGGCCGTCCATTGGCCCGCAGGCGTTCGAAGTAGGGCCGGAGGTGCGCGAGGCGTTCATGGCCACTCACCCTGAAACTGCCGATGCCTTCATTCCGAGTGCAAATCCCGGCAAGTTCATGGCCGATATCTACCAGTTGGCGCGTATTCGCCTGGCCGCGCACGGCGTGACGGCGGTGTATGGCGGCGGCTGGTCGACCTACAACGACGAGCGTTTCTTCTCCTATCGCCGCGGCGCCCGCACCGGGCGGTTTGCCTCGCTGGTTTGGATTGACGCTATCTAGGATTCTCTTATGGCTCTGTGGGAGTGAGCTTGCTCACGAAAGGGCCGGTACACCCGCAGCAATCCTAGCGTCTGACGTTCCGTCTTCGTGAGCAAGCTCACTCCCACAGAGTTCGGAGCGTTACCAATATCTTTTTCCGCTTCAATCTCGTGGCAGCAAGCTAAATTGATCTGTGTCAAGTGCACCTCGCTTGAATCCTGTGCAATCGGCCACATCTAAGGGCTATCTGGCAGGTTTTCTTTATTAAGGTGTGTTCATTGCTCCGGCCTGCCCATTAGGAAGGTGACCAATGCGTATTGACCGTTTAACCAGCAAGTTGCAACTCGCTTTATCCGATTCCCAATCTCTGGCGGTGGGCATGGACCATCCCGCCATCGAGCCCGCGCACCTCATGCAGGCGCTGCTCGAACAGCAGGGTGGTTCGATCAAGCCCCTGCTGCTGCAAGTCGGCTTCGACATCAACAGCCTGCGCAAGGCGTTGAGCAAGGAGCTGGACCAACTGCCCAAGATTCAAAACCCCACCGGCGACGTCAACATGTCGCAGGATCTGGCGCGCCTGCTCAATCAGGCTGACCGCCTGGCGCAGCAGAAAGGTGATCAGTTCATCTCCAGTGAGCTGGTGCTGCTCGCCGCCATGGACGAAAACAGCAAGCTGGGCAAATTGCTGCTCGGCCAGGGCGTGAGCAAGAAGGCCCTGGAAAACGCCATCAGCAACCTGCGCGGCGGCGAAGCGGTCAACGACCCGAACGCCGAAGAGTCGCGCAAGGCGCTGGACAAATACACCGTCGACCTGACCAAGCGCGCCGAGGAAGGCAAGCTGGACCCGGTGATCGGTCGCGACGATGAAATCCGTCGCACCGTTCAGGTCCTGCAGCGCCGCACCAAGAACAACCCGGTGCTGATCGGCGAACCTGGCGTGGGTAAGACCGCGATCGCCGAGGGCCTGGCCCAGCGCATCATCAATGGCGAAGTGCCCGATGGCCTGAAAGGCAAACGCCTGCTGTCGCTGGACATGGGCGCGCTGATTGCCGGTGCCAAGTTCCGTGGTGAGTTCGAAGAGCGCCTCAAAGCCGTGCTCAACGAACTCTCCAAGCAAGAAGGCCAGATCATCCTGTTCATCGACGAACTGCACACCATGGTCGGCGCGGGCAAGGCCGAAGGCTCGATGGACGCGGGCAACATGCTCAAGCCGGCGCTGGCCCGTGGCGAGCTGCATTGCGTGGGTGCGACCACCCTTAATGAGTACCGCCAATATATAGAGAAGGACGCGGCCCTCGAGCGGCGCTTTCAGAAAGTGCTGGTGGACGAGCCGAGCGAAGAGGACACGATCGCGATCCTGCGTGGCCTGAAAGAACGCTACGAAGTTCACCACAAGGTGGCGATCACCGACGGCGCGATCATCGCGGCGGCCAAGCTCAGCCATCGCTACATCACCGACCGGCAGTTGCCGGACAAGGCCATCGACCTAATCGACGAAGCGGCCAGTCGCATTCGCATGGAGATCGACTCCAAGCCCGAAGTGCTCGACCGCCTTGAGCGCCGCCTGATTCAACTGAAGGTCGAATCCCAGGCCCTGAAGAAAGAAGACGACGAGGCCGCGAAAAAGCGCCTGGAGAAACTTCAGGAAGAAATCGTCCGGCTGGAGCGCGAGTACGCGGACCTGGAAGAAGTCTGGACCTCGGAAAAAGCCGAGGTCACGGGGTCTGCGCAGATCCAGCAGAAGATCGAGCAGTCGCGTCAGGAGCTGGAAGCGGCCCGCCGCCGTGGCGACCTGAACCGCATGGCCGAGCTGCAATATGGCGTGATCCCGGACTTGGAGCGCAGCCTGCAGATGGTCGACCAGCACGGCAAGCCCGAGAATCAGTTGCTGCGCAGCAAGGTGACCGAGGAAGAAATCGCCGAAGTGGTGTCCAAGTGGACCGGGATTCCGGTGTCCAAGATGCTCGAAGGCGAGCGCGACAAGCTGCTGAAGATGGAAAGCCTGCTGCACGAGCGCGTGATCGGGCAGAACGAGGCGGTGGTGGCGGTTTCCAACGCCGTGCGCCGTTCCCGTGCCGGGTTGTCCGACCCGAATCGCCCGAGCGGCTCGTTCATGTTCCTGGGCCCGACCGGCGTGGGCAAGACCGAACTGTGCAAGGCGCTGGCCGAGTTCCTGTTCGACACCGAAGAGGCGATGGTGCGCATCGACATGTCCGAGTTCATGGAGAAACACTCCGTGGCACGGCTGATCGGCGCGCCACCGGGCTACGTCGGTTACGAAGAGGGCGGTTATCTGACCGAGGCCGTGCGGCGCAAGCCTTACTCGGTGATCCTGCTCGACGAGGTAGAGAAGGCGCACCCGGATGTCTTCAACATTCTGTTGCAGGTGCTCGAAGACGGTCGCCTGACCGACAGTCACGGCCGTACGGTGGACTTCCGCAACACGGTCATCGTCATGACCTCAAACCTGGGCTCGGCGCGAATCCAGGAGCTGGTCGGCGACCGTGAGGCGCAGCGCGCTGCGGTCATGGATGCGCTGGGTTCGCACTTCCGTCCGGAGTTCATCAACCGGGTCGACGAAGTGGTGATCTTCGAACCGCTGGGTCACGATCAGATTGCCGGTATCACCGAGATCCAGATGGGCCGTCTGCGTCAGCGCCTGGCCGAGCGCGACTTGAGCCTGGAACTGTCGCCTGAGGCGCTGGAGAAACTGATCGCCGTGGGTTACGACCCGGTGTATGGCGCGCGGCCTCTGAAGCGTGCGATTCAGCGCTGGATCGAAAACCCGCTGGCGCAGTTGATCCTGTCGGGCAGCTTCATGCCGGGGACCAGCATCAAGGGCACGGTGGTGGACGACGAAATCGCTTTCGTTTGATCCACACGGCTCTCTATATAGAAGGGCAAAAAGGGCGCTCCCGGTGGGCGCCCTTTTTTATGGCCGCCATTTTTGCCCGCAACGGGCGAATTTTCGGGGCTCGGAGGCCTTCTCGAAAAAAAGTTGCAAATCATTGTCTTAAAAGCAATTTAGAGGGTTGACACCTGTTTCTGGGAATGTAGAATAGCGCGCCTCAGAGACGTGAACGCAGCGATGCAGACAGGTCGAAGAGGCTGAAAATGCAGTAGATTCAGGGCAGTAGGTGCGAAACCCGTTTCGCAAAGAAGTACTGAATTTGTTGCGTCGAAGCGCGTCAAACGCTGCATCTGAAATTGAATACGTTCCGTGATAGCTCAGTCGGTAGAGCAAATGACTGTTAATCATTGGGTCCCAGGTTCGAGTCCTGGTCACGGAGCCAATTTCCAGAGGTAGTACCGTCGGGGTATAGCGCAGTCCGGTAGCGCGCCTGCTTTGGGAGCAGGATGTCAGGAGTTCGAATCCCCTTACCCCGACCATTATTTGGGTCGTTAGCTCAGTTGGTAGAGCAGTTGGCTTTTAACCAATTGGTCGTAGGTTCGAATCCTACACGACCCACCATTTTTGACCTGGCTTCATCGGGTTGAATCTTAGGGAGTGACGCCAGTTGCGTCATCCGCTTTGAAATACGCCTCGAGTAGGCGTATTTTTGTAACACCGGGGTATAGCGCAGTCCGGTAGCGCGCCTGCTTTGGGAGCAGGATGTCAGGAGTTCGAATCCCCTTACCCCGACCATTTTCGCCCAGGCTGTATCCGGGTTGAAAAACAAGGCTCCAGCGCCAACCGCGCAGAGCCAACAAAAAAGGCGTCCTTCGGGACGCCTTTTTTCGTTTCCGCGTTTTTTCTCTCATTTTCTCGCTCCGGCATCAACGCTGTCGGCCCTTGCTGCTTTTCGCTATATGAAAAATTATACAGCGATAGGTATCATGGGCAGCCATTCGACATCTTCGCCCCGCGTGCGAGGTGTCTACGACGCAGAAAACCTCATCAACGAGACACCACCATGAGGCACAGCCGAAACAGCCGCACTTACCCCTACACCGCCTGGGTACTGACCCGCAGCTTCGTGGTGCTTGAAGTCGAACTGGTCGGCCCTACGGCTGACGGGCAGAACGACCGCTCCGCCAAGGGCAAATGGTACGCGCCGGACAGTCTTTTCGACTCTCACGACGCCGCCGTGGATGCAGGCCGCTCGCGCATCGAGATCGCCCGCGCGGAAATCGCCAGAAAGTCTGCGGTGCTGGAAGAGAAGAGTGCGTTGCTCGACAGATTGTCGGGGCGTTGAGCGCAGAAGGTTCTGCGCTCGCCGAGAAGGGGCTGAAGCGGCTTACTGCGCCTTGGGCGCATCACCCCAGTAAGCTTCGATCTGGTTTTTCAAATCGCCCGGAATCGGCGCGAAGTCCAGCGCGCGAGCGTGATCCTGACCGCTCTCCAGCGTCCAGCGGAAGAAATCCTGGACGGTTTTCTGTCGATCGGCGTCCTTGGGCTGCTTGTACATCACGATGAATGTGGCTGCGGTGATCGGATAGGCGTTGTCGCCCGGCGCGTTGAGCATCGACAGGTCGAAGTCCTTGGCGCTTTTCCAGTCGGCAGTGGCGGCAGCGGCCTGGAAGCTTTCGGTGCTTGGCGCGACGAAATGCCCGGCGGCGTTTTGCAACAGGCCGAAGTTCAGGCCTTGCTGCTTGATGTAGGCGTATTCGACGTAGCCGATGGCGTTCGGCATCTTCTTCACGTACGAGGCCACGCCCTCGCTGCCCTTGCTGCCGATACCGACTGGCCATTTCACCGAAGTGCCGGCGCCGACCTTGGTCTTCCAGTCGCCGCTGACCTTGGACAGGTAGCTCGCCCAGTTGAAGGTGGTGCCCGAGTCATCCGAGCGATAGACCACGTTGATCTTGTCGGCCGGCAGTTTGATCTCAGGGTTCAGCGCCACCAGGGCCGGGTCGTTCCACTGGGTAATCTTGCCCAGGTAGATATCGGCCAGCACGGGGCCGGTGAATTTCAGGCTGCCAGGTTTGATCGATGCCACGTTGATCACCGGCACGACGCCGCCAATCACCGACGGAAACTGCTGAAGGCCCAGCGCTTGCAGGTCGCTCGAGCGCAGCGGCATGTCGGTGGCGCCGAAGTCCACGGCGCCTTCCTTGATCTGCGCCACACCGGCACCGGAACCGATGCTCTGGTAATTCACCTTGATGCCGGTCTTCTGGTCGTAGTCAGTGGCCCACTTGTAGAGCACCGGGTAGATGAACGTGGAACCGGCGCCGGTCACTTCCTGTGCGGCATGGGCGATGTTCATCAGCGAAAGGTTGAGTGCAATGCCGAGGCCTGCGGCCAGCATCAAGCGGGAGCGTTGAAACATGAAGGATTTCCTGTAATCGAGCGATTTCGGGTGTGATGTCTCAATGGGATCACAGTAATCAGCACGTTTTTATGACAGAAAGTTACTGCCCGCGCAGTTCGGTGTTCGGCGCCACCGAATCAATTCATATGGATTGAGCACGGGTGTCAGATCCGTGCGCGTTGGCGACACCCGGTATAGACTCCAGACAGTCTTTTCAGGATCGGCCGATTGATAAATGAAAGCGCCCACTCCTCCATATGAAACAGAGCGCCTTGAGGCGCTTCGCAATCTTGAAATCCTCGACACCCCTGCCGAGGTCTCGTTGGACCGCATCACCCGCCTGGTGGCGCGCGTGCTCGACGTGCCGATCGCGCTGGTGTCGCTGGTCGATGAAGATCGGCAGTGGTTCAAGTCCCGTCAGGGGCTGGACGCCAGCGAAACGCCTCGAGAATTGGCCTTCTGTGCCCACGCGATCCTGCAGACCACGCCGCTGGTGGTGCCGGATGCCGCAGAGGACGACCGGTTTCGCGATAACCAGCTGGTCACCGGCGCCCCGCACATTCGCTTCTATGCAGGCGTGCCGATCCGCACCAGCAAGGGCTTTGCCGTCGGCACCCTATGCGCCATCGATGAGCGCCCGAGGCAACTGACTCAGGAAGAAATCGACACCCTGCGCGACCTGGCGGACATCGTCAGCCGCGAGGTGCAATTGCGTGAAAACCTGATGCTCGCCCGCCGGCAGCGCAATCGCTCCGATGCGCTGTTTCGCGCCAGTGAAGCGGGGTATCGCTCGATGTTCGAACTGGCATCGGTCGGTATTGCCCTGGTGGCGCCGGATGGCGGCTGGATCAACGTCAACCGCGCGTTGTGCGAGATCCTGGGTTATACGGCCCGGGAGCTCGAACAACTGACCTTTCAGGACATCACGCACCCTGATGACCTTAATTCGGACATGGAACTGCTGCAGCAGCTGATCGACAGCCGTATCGACCACTACCAGCTGGAAAAACGCTACATCCGCAAGGGCGGTGAGTCGGTGTGGGTCAACCTGAGCGTGACCAAGAAGCTGTCCAGTGACGGCGACCTGGAATATTTCATCTCCATCATCCAGAACATCCAGGCGCGTAAGGAGCTTGAGCAGGAAGCGCGGCACGATGCCCTCACCGGGCTGTACAATCGCCGCGCCCTGGATTCGCTGCTGCCCATCGCCCAGGCGCGTGCCGATCGTTCCACGCTACAAATGGCGCTGATGTTCATCGATCTGGACGGCTTCAAGGCGGTTAACGACACCTACGGGCACGATGCAGGGGATGATTTGCTGAAAACCATCTCGGTGCGCCTGCAAAGCTGCGTGCGACGCACCGACAGCCTGGTACGGCTGGCGGGCGATGAGTTCATCGTGATTCTGGAAGGCATCGTGCCGGGCGCGGACGAGGCGCGAGAGGTGGCGAGGAAGCTGCTGGCCGCGATCGCCGAGCCGATTATCATCAAAGGCGACGTGATCCGCAGCAACGCCAGCGTCGGTTTTGCGATGTACGAACCCGGCTCAGGAAAGGCCCCGGACGAGCTGATGCGCGAGGCCGATCGCTGGATGTACAAGGCCAAGCATTCGGGTAAAGGGCGGGTGATGCCGTAACGATTCGCTGCGCTGATCGGCTTCTGATTCTGGCCGAAGGTTGTGGGAGCCGGCTTGCTGGCGAATGCGTCGTAACTGACGCTGCTGCGGTGAATGGCACACCGCTTTCGCCAGCAAGCCGGCTCCCACTCCTTCGGCGGAAGCAGATCGCGAGAACGCCTCAAGGCCAGTAGCAGCACTCAGCCCGCTCGCTGGATCAGTGTAACTTCATCCGCGGCTCGGTCCCGCGGCCGATGCGGCTGCCGAGCATCAGCATCAGCGTGCGGAACGTGCCGTACAGCGCCATCTGGTGCATGCGGTACAGCGACACGTAGAACATTCGCGCCAGCCAGCCTTCGAGCATCACGCTGCCGGTCAGGTTGCCCATGAGATTGCCCACGGCCGAGAACTTCGACAGCGAGATCAGCGAGCCGTAGTCCTTGTAGCTGTACTCCGGCAATTCGCCACCTTCGATGCGCAGCTTCAGCGATTTCACCAGCAGCGACGCCTGCTGGTGCGCCGCCTGGGCGCGTGGCGGAACATTGCGGTCGGTGCCTTTCTGTGGGCACGCAGCGCAGTCGCCGAAGGCAAAAATGCTGTCGTCGCGCGTGGTCTGCAGCGTCGGACGCACCTGCAGCTGATTGATGCGGTTGGTTTCCAGCCCCGCGATGCCTTCCAGGAACGCCGGTGCACGAATGCCCGCCGCCCAGACTTTCAGCGTCGCCGGAATCAACTGACCCGTGTTCGTGACCAGGCCTTCAGCGGTGACCTCACTGACCGCCGAATTGGTCAGTACCGTCACGCCAAGCTTTTCCAAGGTCTTGTGCACGGGGCCGCCAATCCGCTCTGGCAGCGCAGGCAGCACGCGCGGACCAGCCTCGATCACAGTGATGCGCAGGTTTTCCGGCTTGATCTGGCCCAGCCCGTAGGCCGCCAGTTCGTGGGCGGCGTTGTGCAACTCGGCCGCCAGCTCGACCCCGGTGGCACCGGCGCCGACGATCGCCACGTTGATTTCTTCCGTCGCCGCCAGCTCACTGGCATGGGCGCGCAGGTAGCGGTTGAGCAGTTGCTGGTGGAAGCGCTCGGCCTGCTTGCGGGTGTCCAGGAACAGGCAGTGCTCGGCCGCACCCTTGGTGCCGAAATCATTGGTGGTGCTGCCGACCGAAATCACCAGCGAGTCGTAGTCCAGGCTGCGCGCCGGGACCAGCTCGTTGCCGTTTTCATCCAGCGTGGCGGCCAGGTGAATCTGCTTGTTCTCGCGGTCAAGGCCAGTCATGCGGCCCAACTGGTACTGGAAGTGGTTCCATTTGGCCTGCGCCACATAGTTGAGCTCGTCCTCGTAGGAGTTGAGCGAGCCGGCGGCCACTTCGTGCAGAAGAGGTTTCCAGATGTGCGTCAGATTGGCGTCCACCAGCGTGATGCTGGCCGTGCCTTTCTTGCCCAGGGTTTTACCCAGGCGGGTAGCCAGCTCCAGACCACCAGCGCCTCCGCCGACGATCACGATACGATGAGTCATGGGGATATCTCATAAGGCTTAAGGAATTCTCGATAGGCGCGATCTGCGCGAGCGCAAGGCAGCTCATAGCGTCAGATAGCTCAGTAAACGGCTCAACAGGCCCAACCCGATCACCACCGCCAGCACTATCACAAGGAGCAGCCAAGGCCGAAAAGGCCGACGCTCGACTTGGTGCTGAGGCGCGCGAAGGTAGTCTTCGACACGCTTCTGGTCCTCGGGGTTCAGGCGGCTGGTCATATGAGCCTCGTCATGAACGTTGATCGTCGTCAAAAGACGACGTTCGGGAATGCGTTACGTTCGTAGACGCCTTTTTCCGCCATTTCGATACAGCGGATTTCGGCGTGCGATAGCGCTTTGTAACATCGGCGCAGAAAATCCGCCATCACAGGCTGATCCCCACATCGAACACCGCGCTGCGGCCCAGATTGGTGCGCAGAAAATCCGGTGCATCAGGGTGGGCGAACAGCACGCGGGCGAAGGTCGGGCCCACCAGCGACAACGAACGCCAACCCTGGCGCAGGTATTCGGTGGGCGGGGGAAAGTGGCTATTCAGGTCCAGCACTTCGCGCTTGAGGCTGGCGAAGGCGATGATGTCCAGCTCGCTCAGGTCCAGCCCGCGCTCCTTGTAGTTGTGGGCTTTTTTGCGCAGGGTCGGCCCCAGGCGGCGCAGCAGGTCAGAGGCGGGAATGCGCTTGGGCTTGGCTTCCCGGCGCACCAACTGGCTCAGGGAAAAGGCGCTGCGCCGACGCTGCAATTCCTCGCGCCATTCATCGTTGAGTCGGCGCCCTTCATCGAGCACGAAGAACACCTCGAAACAGGCATCGCGAAACAGCACATCCGGCGGCTCTTGCCCGGCGGGCAGAAAGTCTTCATTGCGATGGGGGATGTTCAAGCCTTGCAACAAACGCTGACACACCCAGCGTTCCCGCTCCCATTTGCGCGCATTGGACAAGAACGTGTTGGCCTGCTCGGCCTGGATCGTCAACAGACGCAGGTAGTCGGAGTCATCCATGAGGGAGAGCTTAGCGCGGTGGCGTGAAGATGAAACACCTTGTGCAATCTGTAGGAGCGAATTTATTCGCGAATGCGCTGGCGGGGCGATGCATCTCTGTCGGATGTTCGATTTTTCGCGAATGAATTCGCTCCTACAGGGTGGGCGGTGTGTCAGCCGGAACTACAAATCCCGCTGCTTCCTGAACTGTCCTGGCGGCATGCCGTGGGCGTGGCGGAAGCGTCTGGAGAAGTAAGCTTCGTCGGCGAATCCGCACAATCTCGCGACTTCTCCTACCGGTTTGCTGCCGTTGAGCAACAGCGAGCGGGCCAGGTGCATGCGGCGTTCGAGCACCAGTTCGCTGAAGGTCTTGCCCACTTCCTTGCGCAGCCAGTGGGTCAGGTAATTGGGGGACAGGAAGGCGGCGGATGCTGCCTTTTTCAGGCTCAGGTCCGGGTCTGCGAGGTTCTTGCGCACGTATTCGGACATCCGCGCCAGGGCGTCGCGGCGGCTGCGTTCGGCGGCGTTGTCGTCGGCCATGAGCTTGATCGGCTCGGCATAGAGCTCACAAACCGTGCCGATCAGTTGCAACAGGCAACCCTTGAGGATTTCCCGGGTGCCGAACTGGCGGTTCTGGTCCAGCAGGCGCATGCGGTCGAGCAGGCGCTGGATCTCGGCGAACTGCGTGGCGTCGAGGATGAAGTCCAGATGCTCCTGAAAGCGGAAGGGTGACAGCTCCGGCGCCAGTGCGATGGCCACGTCTTCCAGGTCCAGCGGGTCGCACTGCAATTGCGGCAACAGGAAGTTCTGGGCGAAGTTGATCAGCAGGAAATTGCCTTCCGGCGGATGGGGAATCAGGTGCAGCTTGTGTGGGAGGATGAACGCCAGCGAGTTGCGCGGAAACGGCCTGACCACACCACCGATGTGTTGCACCGTATCGCCGCCCAGGTTGATCTGGATCTGGAAATACTCATGGCGATGGGGCGCGGTTTCGGTCTTGCCCTCGGTCTTGCCGCGAATGTAGAAGTCCGGGCGTTCGCTGCGTTGCTGCATGCCGTAAGTGGGGGCGCGGGTCGCTGAATCCATCGTGCGGTTCCTCATTGTTCTGGGCGCATTGTCGGTCGTCCTATGACTTGATTCAAAACCTTTCTTCTGGCAATCGCGAGATTTTTTGTCCAAAAAACCGGCTGCCTTCAGCGCTTTCGCCGATGGCTCTAGCGCAGGCTCTTTGGGCGAAAACGCTGCCATTTCGGCAAGTCCTGCCCGGCGCGGATTTCTTGGACAAACGCTAACAGCCCAACCCTGAAATTTAAAAACGTTCTAAGAGACGTCTTGTTTAAAACCAGTCGTACGATAAGTTAAAAGGGCGCTTCATCACTCGATTCCAATAAAAACAATGAGGAATTCTCATGTCGAGCAACCCTGACATTCAGGCGATCGATGCGGTCGTGGCCGCACCCAAAGCCGCCGCCATTGCCCGCCCAAGCACCCATCGGCGCTGGTTCATGCTCTCCCTGTTGCTGATCGCGACGATCATCAACTACGTCGACCGGGTCAATATCTCCATCGCCGCGCCCTTCATGGCCAAGGATCTGGGCCTGGACAAAGTCCAGATGGGCCTGATCTTTTCCGCATTCGCCTGGACCTACGCCTTCGCGCTGGTGCCCGCAGGGTTCATCGCCGACCGCTTCGGCTCGCGCCTGACCTACGGCGCCTCTCTGATCTCCTGGTCGGCGGTCACCGTTTGCCAGGGCCTGGCCGGCGGCTTCGCCTCGCTGTTCGGCATGCGCCTGGCCATCGGCGCCATGGAAGCGCCTGCGTTTCCGGCCAACAGCCGCGCCGTGACGGTCTGGTTCCCGGCCCGCGAGCGCGGCATGGCCAGCAGCATTTACGTCTGCGGCCAGTACCTGGGCACCGCGCTGTTCACCGGCCTGCTGCTGTGGCTGGCGACCACCTACGACTGGCGCCACGTGTTCTACAGCACCGGCATCGTCGGCATTGTGTTCGGTATCGCCTGGCTTTATCTGTATCGCGATCCGTTGAGCTGCAAAAAGGTCAGTAAAGAGGAACTGGCCTACATCGAGGACGGTGGCGGCCTGGTCAAGAGCAGTCAGGACAAGAACAAGTTCAAGTGGTCCCAGATCGCGGAGCTGTTCCAGTATCGTCAGGTCTGGGCGATCTGCATCGGCAAGTTCGCCAATACGTCGGTGCTGTATTTCTTCCTGACCTGGTTCCCGACGTACTTGATTGAAGAGCGTCATCTAACCATGGTCAAAGTCGGTATCTTTGCGGTGTTGCCCTTCATCGGCGCAACCGTGGGCATTCTGTTGGCAGGGATCGTTTCCGACTGGCTGATTCGTCGCGGTGTCTCGTTGTCCTTTGCCCGCAAGCTGCCATTGGTCGTGGGTTCGGCACTCGGCATGTCGATCATGCTGGTGAACTTCACAGACTCCAACACCGTCTGCATCGTGCTCTTGACCATCGCTTTCTTCGCTCAGGGCATTGCTTCCGCCTCATGGGCCGCGGTGTCTGAAATTGCGCCTAAGCAACTGATCGGCCTGACCGGTGGCATCACCAGCCTAGCGGCTAATATCGGCGGGATCGTGACGCCTATCGTCATCGGTCAAATCCTCCATCTCACCGGTGGTTTCGCTTGGGCGTTCTGGTTCATCGGTGGTCTGGCGTGTATGGGCTCTCTGTCTTACTCGCTGCTCTTGGGCCGGATTTACCGCATCGAATTGAAGGCCAAGTAAGTCTTGAAAATGTGTGTGTGACTTTCTGCCGAACTGGGCAAAGGCGTACGTGAGTGCGCCTTTTTTCTGCTCGCGATATTGAGTTTTTTAGTCCAGCGCGAACACGGTTTTGTCCAACTTTGCCGAAGTTCGATCCCGTAGTCTCTGGATGAAACGGCCAAGTGCCCTGAGGAAATTCCATGAGCAACTTTGTATTCGAACCCCAGCGTACTTCCAGCCTGCCGGTTGCCGACAGTGACGCGCGTTTTCCCATTGCCCGGGTGTTTTGCCTGGGCCGCAATTATCACTGGGGCGATGTGCAAAGCGGTGAGCGTGAAGTGCCAGCGTTTTTCATGAAGCCGGCCACGTCGGTGATCGATGCCACGGGCGAGCTGGATTTTCCCTGCCAGACCGAGCAGTTCTGCCACGAGATCGAACTGGTGGTGGCCATCGGCAGGGACGGTTTTCAGATCGGCGAAGCGCAGGCGTTGGAGCATGTCTGGGGCTACGCCGCTGGGCTGGACCTGACCCGCCGCGACCTGCAAATGGCGGCCAAGGCGGTGGGCAATCCCTGGGAGCCGGCCAAGGCGTTCGATGGCTCGGCGCCGATCACGCCAATCCGTGCGGTGCAAGTTCATGGCCACCCAACCCAGGGCGCGGTCTGGCTCAGCGTCAATGGCGTGGAACGTCAGCGCTCGGATCTGGAATGCCAGATCTGGTCGGTGGCCGAAGTCATCAGCCAGCTTTCCCGCTCGGTTCACTTGCGCGCGGGTGATCTGATCATGACCGGCACCCCGCCTGGCGTGGCAGCGCTGCAAGAGGGCGATGTGATCAATGGCGGCATCACAGGTGTCGGCGAATTCGAAGTCCGGGTCGGTCGCCGTCGCGCGGCCTGACTCACCCTCACAGGCAACAGGAGAACAACAATGACAGAACAATCGCTCTCGAAAATCGCCTTGGTCACCGGTGCAGGCAGCGGCATCGGTCGCGCCGTGGCGTTGGGGTTGCTGGAAGATGGCTACAAAGTGGTGGTGACTGGCCGCCGCATCGAGCCGCTGGAAGAGCTGGTGGCCCTGGCCCGCGAGCAGGGCGGCGAGGCGCTGGCGGTGTCTACCGATGTGCGCGATCCGGCCAGCGTCGACCGGCTGTTCGCGACCATCGAAGAGGTCTACGGCCGCCTCGATGTGGTGTTCAACAACGCAGGCGTCAACGCGCCAGCCGTGCCGATGGACGAGCTGCCGGTGGAGAAATGGCTGAGCGTGATCGACACCAACGTCACCGGGGTTTTCCTGTGCAGCCGCGGCGCATTCGGCCTGATGCGCAAGCAGTCGCCGCAGGGCGGCCGGATCATCAACAACGGCTCGATTTCCGCCCACGTGCCGCGCCCGTTCACCGCGCCTTACACCGCCAGCAAACACGCGGTACTGGGCCTGACCAAGAGCCTGGCGCTGGACGGTCGCGAATTCAACATCGCCTGCAGCCAGATTGACATCGGCAACGCGCTGACCGAGCTGTCGGTGCGCATGACCAAGGGCGTGCGCCAGGCCAACGGCTCGATCGCGGTGGAGCCGATGATCGACGTCAAACACATCGCCGACGCCGTGCGTTACATCTCGGCGCTGCCGCTGTCGGCCAACGTCCTGAACATGACCGTCATGGCCACCAACATGCCTTTCGTGGGCCGTGGCTGATCTGACCGCACCGACAAGAGCGAGACACTGATGAAACCTGAAATCCTGCAACTGAGCCCCATCCTGATCTCGGAAATCAACGCGCGCCTGAACGAGCTGTACACCGTGCGCCCTTACTTTCAGCAGACCGACAAGGCTGCCTACCTGCGTGAACACGGCGCCAACATTCGCGGCGTGGTGACCGGCGGGCACACCGGCATCACCCGCGCGGTGATGGAACAATTGCCGAAAGTCGAAGTGATCGCGGTCAACGGCGTCGGCACCGATGCGGTGGACCTGGCCTACGCGCGGGATCGCGGCATTCGCGTGACCGCGACCATCGGCGCGCTCACCGAAGACGTCGCTGACCTTGCCATCGGCCTGCTGATTTCCGCGTGCCGCGGCTTGGGCACCGGTGATCGCTATGTGCGTTCGGGCGAGTGGGCCAGGACACCGACGCCGCTGGTGCCGCTGCCTCTGGCGCGCCAGTTCAGTGGCATGCGTGTGGGGATCGTCGGGCTGGGCCGGGTAGGGCGCGCTGTCGCCACCCGCGCTGCGGCTTTCGGTTGCCCGATCAGCTACACCGACCTCAACCCGATGAGCGACGTGCCCTATACCTTCGTCAGTGATCTGGTAGAACTGGCTCGCCAGAGCGACGCGCTGATCGTGGCGGCAGCGGCGGACAAGGCCAAAGGCATCATCAATGCCCAGGTACTGGCCGCGCTGGGCAGCGAGGGGTACCTGATCAACGTCGCGCGCGGCAGCCTGGTCAATGAGCCTGAGCTGATCGCTGCGCTGGAGTCCGGGTCGATTGCTGGCGCGGGGCTGGATGTGTTCGTCGACGAGCCGAATGTGCCAGAGGCGTTGTTCGGGTTGGAAACGGTCGTACTGCAGCCGCATCGCGCCAGCGCCACTGTGCAGACTCGTACGCGCATGGGGCAGATGGTGTTGGCGAGCCTGGAGGTCGTGTTGAGCGGGTGTGAGCCGGTCGGCGCCGTCGCATAAGTATCGGGTATTTCGCTCGATATTGTGGGAGCCGGCTTGCTGGCGAATGCGGCGGGTCATTCAACTCATGCGTATCTGGACGGACGCATTCGCCAGCAAGCCGGCTCCCACAGGTTTGAGGTTCGCAAGTTCGCGCTTTTCAAGCCGGTGAACCGGCTTAAAACCCCGCCGACCCCAACGCCAGCTCCTGCACCAGAAAATCAATGAACGCCCGCGTCTTCATCGGCACCCGGCGTGCCGACGGGTACACCGCATTCACCGAAATCGCCGGCGCCTGCCACTCGCACAACACCGGCTTGAGCCGACCATCGGCCACGGCCCGCTCGATGATGAAATTGGGCAGCAGGGCGATCCCCATCCCCGACACCGCCGCCTGCGCCAGGATGTCGCCGTTGTTGGCGTGCAGCGGCCCGCTGACCGTGACCCGCTGGGTTTCCTTGCCGTTGCACAGTTGCAGACTGATGCCGCTCTGCAGGTAGCCATAACTGAGGAACTGATGATTGGCCAGGTCCTTGGGCGACTGCGGCTCGCCATGCTTGGCCAGGTACTCCGGCGAGGCGACCATCAACCGTGGCGCTGGTGCCAGGGAGCGCGCGACCATCGAGGAGTCGGGCAGGCTGGCAATCCGGATTGTCACGTCGAAGCCGCCCTTGACCGGATCGACCTGCTGGTCGCTCAACACAATCTGTAGCTCGACATTCGGATGGCGCTCGTTGAACAGCGGCAGCAGTGGCCCCAGCCGACTCAGACCAAACGACATCGGCGCGTTGACCCGCAGCACGCCACGAATCTCGCCCATGCCGGTGCGCGCACGCTGCTCGGCTTCGTCCAGCGCGGCGATGACATCGCGACAGGCATCGTAGTACTCGGCACCGGCTTCGGTCAGGTGCAGGCTGCGAGTAGTACGTTGCAACAATTGCACACCAATGGCCTCTTCCAGCGCCTGAATCTGTTTGCTGACTTTCGAGCGGGGCACGTCCAGTGCGCGGGCTGCTGCGGCAAAGCCGTTGGCGCCGACCGTGGCGACAAACGCGCGCATGCATTCGATGCGATCCATAAGTGTCTCTTGAAGGGAAACAATGAGCGCAAAGTCTAGGGATTCACCCCGATAAATGAAACCGACAAATGGTTTGTTACAGGCCGGTTTTTGACACGGCGCCACACATCTTCTTACAGCGCCGCAGGTGAATAAACTTACGCTTTGCGGTGTTATCGGGTCTGACACGCAGGCTTTTCAAAAGGTGTAGGCTGCTCTTAATCCGAACCCATAAGAAGTGTTTGCCATGATCGGAGCACAAGTACTGACCCCCGAAACCATGATCCTTGGCTGGGTGCTTTATTTGCCCGTCATTCTCTGGGCCCTGTGGCGCTGCCCGTGGATCGAGCTGTTCACTGACACCCGCCGCCAGCACGTGCTGTTCGGTACCGTATTCGCCCTGTTTCTGCTCTGGCTGCTGCGCCGCGATTTCGACACCGGCGTGTCCTATCACTTCATCGGCATGACCGCCGTGACGCTATTGCTGAACTGGCCGCTGGCGATCGTGGGCGGCCTGGTGGCCCAGTTGGGCATGTTGTCGATGGGGCACCAGGACCTGGCCTCGATGGGCGTCAACGGGGTCTTGCTGGTCGGCATTCCGGTCATGGTCACCGAAGCCTGCTGCCTGCTGGTCGAGCGCGCACAACCCAAGAGCCCATTTACCTACATCTTCTGTTCCGGATTCTTCGCCGCAGCGCTGACGGCCTTGCTCTGCCTGTTGCTGGCGATGGCGTTGCTGTGGACGGGCGGGCTGTTCGCCATGCCAGAGTGGCTGGGCGATTTCATCGGGTATCTGTGGCTGATCATCTTCCCCGAAGCTTTCATCAACGGTGTGATCGTGACCGCGCTGGTGGTGTTCTGCCCCGAGTGGCTCGAAACCTTCAACCGCACGCGGTACCTGTCCGAGCCCTGGGTGGATGATGGTGATACCTGAATCGAATGTTCAACGCTTCTCATTGTGGGAGTGAGCTTGCTCACGAAGAGCGCTGCGAATGCATAGAGTCAGTGCTGACGTGGCTCCAGCTCGCCGGAAAACAACTCGTCTTCGGCATCCGGCGCGACCGGAATCGCATGCTCTTCGGACGCCCAGGCGCCCAGGTCGATCAGCTTGCAACGGTCGGAACAGAACGGCCGGAACTTGCTCTCAGGCGTCCATTCCACAGGCGCTCCGCAGGTTGGGCATTTGACGGTCATTGGTTGGCTCATCATTGGCCTCCACGCAAAGTTAGATAAAAGTGATGCAGCCGCTCGACCTCGCTTTTCAGCCACGCCGGGTCGCGGTCGTTGACGATGACGTCGTCGGCGCGGCTCAGGCGATTTTCGCGAGTGGTCTGCGCCTTGAGAATCGCCCGCACCTGTTCCTCGTTGGTCTTGTCGCGCAGCACCGTGCGTTCGATCTGCAGCGCTTCCGGCACATCGATCACCAGCACCCGCTGGACCATCTGATGCTGAGTGGTTTCCAGCAGCAGCGGAGAGACCAGAATCGCGTAGGGCGATTCCGCGCGGGCCAGGTACTCGCGGATTTCCTCGCGAATCAGCGGATGCAGCAAGCCTTCCAGCCAGGCCCGCTGCTGCGGGTCCTTGAAGATCAGCTCACGCAGCGCCGCGCGATCCAGCGTGCCATCAGCCTGCAGCACACCTTCACCAAAGTGCTCGGCAATCTGCGCCAGGGCCGGACGCCCTGGTTCCACCACCCAACGGGCGGCGTTATCGGCGTCCACCAGGTGAACGCCCAAATCCACGAAGCACTTGGCAGCCGCGCTCTTGCCGCTGCCAATGCCGCCCGTCAGGCCCAGAATCCAGGGTGTTGAAGCAGAAGAAGTCATCGAAAACCGGCGATCTGCAAATATGAAGTGGTTATTTGATCACCCCACAGCAATGCGATCCACCCCGCAATCGCCAGATACGGGCCGAACGGAATCGGCGTGCTGGTCTGAACATTGCGCAAACGCAGCAGAATCAGCCCCAGCACCGCGCCGACAATCGACGACAACAGAATCGTCAACGGCAGAATCTGCCAGCCACCCCAGGCGCCGAGCATCGCCAGCAGCTTGAAGTCGCCGTAACCCATGCCTTCCTTGCCCGTGAGCAGCTTGAACAACCAGAACACCAGCCACAGCACCAGATAGCCAAATACCGCGCCCCACAACGCATCCGTCAGCGAAGCGAACAGGCCGAACGCATTGACGATCAACCCCAGCCACAACAGCGGCAGAACGATCGCATCCGGCAACAGCTGATGATCGGCGTCGATCAGACTCATCGACAACAACCCCCAACTCAACACCAACACCGCACCCGCCTGCCAGCCAAAGCCGAAATGCCAGGCCACAAAGGCCGACAACAACCCACAGGCCAGCTCCACCAACGGATAGCGCTTGCTGATCGGCGCCTTGCAACTCGAACACTTGCCACCCAAAAACAGATAGCTGATGACTGGCAGGTTTTCCCATGCGCGGATCTTGTGCGAGCAATGCGGGCAGCGGGAGTGGGGGAGGAGCAGGTTCAAGGTTTCTGCTTGAGGCTCAGGCGGGAGTTCCAGGACTTCGCGGGCCTGAATCTTCCAGTCGCGCAGCATCATTTTTGGGAGGCGATAGACGACTACATTGAGGAAGCTGCCGATCAGCAGGCCTAAAACCAGCGCGCAAAAAGCGAAGGCCAGCGGAGAGCTGGCCAGGAAGTCGGGGAGGGACATGGTTAGACCGTGTTGCCGAGTTGGAAGATAGGTAGGTACATCGCGATGACCAAGCCACCGACGATGACACCTAGCACGGCCATGATCATCGGTTCCATTAAACTTGTTAGGCTATCGACCAAGTTGTCGACCTCGTCTTCGTAGTAAGTTGCAACTTTATCGAGCATGGAGTCAAGAGCGCCGGACTCTTCTCCGATGGCGGTCATCTGAACAGCTAGCATCGGAAATACTCCCGTGCTGCGCATTGAGAAGTTTAGTTGCATTCCTGTTGAAACATCTTGTTTTACTTTCTGCACGGCGTTTCTGAATACTACATTTCCTGTCGCGCCTGCTACAGAGTCTAGAGCCTCGACTAGTGGAACACCAGCGGCGAACGTAGTAGAAAGGGTGCGAGCGTATCTCGCGACAGCTGACTTATAAAGTAGTTGTCCAATTATGGGGAGCTTTAGCAAGCTTCGATCTATAAAATTTCTGAATTTTTCAGATGTCCTATGTGCACGCTTGAAAGCAATGATCGCGAAAATTATTACTCCAATTAGCATCCACCAATAATCTTGAACTATTTGGGATATGCCTATCACTAATAGGGTGAATGCGGGAAGTTGAGCGCCAAAACCAGCAAAAATATCTTGGAATTGTGGAACGACTTTTAAAAGTAGTATCATCGTTACGACGAAGGCTACAACTACTACGGCAATTGGATAGGTCATGGCTTTTTTTATCTTGGCTTTGAGCGACTCTGTCTTTTCTTTGTATGTAGCCACTCGATCAAGCAGAGATTCCAGAGCCCCTGCTTGTTCGCCTGCATCAACTAGGTTGCAGAAAAGATCATCAAAGTACAGAGGTTTCTTTCTAAGTGATGTCGCCAAACTGTGCCCTGACGCGACTTCCTGCTTTACATCGTCCACCAATTTACGCATGTTCGGATTTTCTGAGCCCTCAATGATAATGTCGAACGACTGCAACAAAGGAACTCCAGCTTTCATCATGGTCGCCATCTGACGGCTGAAAAAAGCGATATCAAGCGGTTTGATTTTCTTCCCTGATCCGAATAGGGGAGCAGACTTTTTCTTCACCTTGGTCGGATTGATTCCTTGCTTTCGCAGCTGAGCCTTGACCAGTGCAGGATTGTGGCCGTTCAGCTCCCCGGTAACCTTGGTGCCTTTCTTGTCCAGCCCTTCCCAGGCATAAACACTGACTTTTACTGCTTTGGCTGGCATGCTCAGTCCTTGGTTACGCGGTTGATTTCCTCAAGGCTGGTCAAACCCTGCATGGCCTTCATGAGTCCGGAAGTGCGAAGATCGTTGTAGCCGTCTTTGCGCATCTGGGCGGAAATTTCCAGTGCATTACCCTCTTCCATGATAATCCGTTCCAGTGCAGGAGTGCTTTTGACTACCTCATAGATACCCACACGGCCTTTGTACCCTGCATTGCACTGTTCGCAACCGGCGGGAGCGTACAGTTTGAACGTTCCGATCTTGTCCTCTGGAAAGCCTTCCGTGAGTTGCGTTTCTCGAGGAATTTCAGTTTCTTTCTTGCAGTGAGGGCAAAGCTTCCGGGCCAGACGCTGGGCAATAATCAGATTAATTGAAGTCGCGATGTTAAATGCTGCAACTCCCATATGGTGCAGACGCGTCAGCGTTTCTGCGGCGCTGTTGGTGTGCAGCGTGGACAGCACCATGTGACCGGTTTGTGAGGCCTTGATCGCAATCTCGGCAGTTTCTAGGTCTCGAATCTCACCGACCATGATTACGTCTGGATCCTGACGCAGAAATGCACGTAAGGCCTGTGAGAAGTCCATGCCCTGACGGGGATTGACGTTGACCTGGTTTATACCTTCCAGGTTGATCTCGACGGGGTCTTCTGCAGTCGAAATGTTGATATCCGGGGTATTCAGAATGTTCAGCCCGGTGTAAAGCGATACGGTTTTACCTGAGCCGGTGGGGCCAGTTACCAGAATCATGCCTTGTGGTTTGCTCAACGCGTCGAGATACAGAGCCTTTTGGTCTGGTTCGTAACCCAGCGCATCAATGCCCATTTGTGCACTTGTTGGGTCAAGGATTCGCATCACGATCTTTTCACCCCAGAGAGTCGGCAGTGTGTTGACGCGAAAGTCGATAGCTCTGCTTTTGGAAATGCGTAGCTTGATCCGACCGTCCTGCGGCTTGCGTCGCTCGGAGATATCGAGCCCAGCCATGACTTTCAAGCGTGCTGCAATACGACCAGCCAATTGGGTGGGAGGCTTGGCTACTTCATGAAGAATGCCGTCAGTACGCAAACGAACGCGAAAAATTTTTTCATAGGGTTCGAAATGTAGGTCGGATGAGCCAAGGCGAATTGCGTCCATCAGCATTTTGTTGACGAATTTGACTACAGGGGCATCATCAGCGTCCTGCCCGCCAATCGCATTTTCCTTGCTATCGTCGACCGTTTCAATTTCAAGTCCCAGATCGACATCCGACATATCACCCAAACCCACGTTGCTATCGAAGAACTTCTCGATTGCTGCTGTGAGCTTGTCGTCCTCTACAAGAATTGCTTCGGTGTTGAGGCCGGTACTGAACTGGATGTCGGTAATTGCTTGATGATTTGTTGGATCGGATACGCCGACGAACAATTTGTTGCCGCGGCGCCAAAGTGGCAGTGCAGAGTGCTGGCGCACAAGCTTTTCGCTGACGAGCCCTTTAGGCTGACTTTCCTTGTCGAGTGTGCTCAGGTCAAGGAACGGTAGGCCAAATTGCTCGGAAGCAAGCTCCGCCAGTGTCAGGCTCTTGACCAGCTTGTTTTGCACTAGGTAATTAACTAGCGAGACCTTGTCGCGGCGAGCTTGCAGGTAAGCCTGTTGGGCAGCTTTTTCATTGAGGAGTTCGGCTACGACGAGTTGCTTCGCCAAACCAGTGAGGACGACATCAGTCATTACAGCCACCAGACACAGACAATAGTCCGTTTATAGCGTAGTCAGCCTTCGGTGCCAAATTTTGCAACGGCTGGTGACAAAAAATGTCAGGTTTTGCTGTTCAGGAGGAGTGGATATGCTCGGATGGCTTTACGCATCATGATTTTGTTGGCGCTTGTTTTGGCACGGCTCGTGCTGAGAGGAGTGGGTTGAAACTTTTAACGCTTGGAGTAGTAGCGATGAAAACTCAGAACGGTTTTACGTTGATTGAATTGATGATTGTGGTTGCGATCATCGGCATTTTGGCCGCTGTTGCATTGCCTGCGTATCAGGATTACACCATTCGTGCTCAGGCTACCGAATTGATGGGCCTGACTGATGGCGCTAAAGTCGCGGTCACAGAATATTACCAAACCAAAGGCTCGTTGCCCGCTGACGAAGCCGCGGCTGGGTACGGCGGTGCCTCTGGGACCTACACTGCGAGCGTTGGAATCAAGACGGGTATCATTACTGCCACAGCCAACACCACTAACGCCAACAAGGCTATTCAGGGCAAGACTATCACCCTTACCCCTGATACCGGTGGCACTAACAACACTATCGTATGGACATGCTCTGGTTCGATTGACGCGAAGTACCGTCCGTCCTCCTGCAAGTGATGTCGCTGCATGCTAATCAGGCAGCGCCAGTGTTGAGCAAGGCCTCCAGTCTGTGTTTGACATCTCCTTGGGTGTCGGCTGAGATATAAAGCAAAGCCGAAATAGCTCAGTCGGTAGAGCAGCGCACTCGTAACGCGAAGGTCGTAGGTTCGATTCCTATTTTCGGCACCAGCAACACCAAAAGCCCGGTCATCACGACCGGGCTTTTTCATGTCTGCTGTCCGCGTA
This sequence comes from Pseudomonas sp. 2, assembly GCF_056627435.1. Lineage (NCBI taxonomy): Bacteria > Pseudomonadati > Pseudomonadota > Gammaproteobacteria > Pseudomonadales > Pseudomonadaceae > Pseudomonas > Pseudomonas sp. 2. The sequence continues at coordinate 132,871 of NZ_JBWXNG010000011.1, read as the reverse complement.
ACGCATGACCTGTAGGAGTGAGCTTGCTCGCGAAAACGATCCTCCAGGCCCCAATGTAGGCCTGAAAAAACACATCGCGGGCAAGCGCGCTCCTACAGGTTTCGCAGCCTCAAATACTCAACCGCATCGACAAATCCACCGCCTTCACATCCTTGGTCAATGTACCAATCGAGATGTAATCCACCCCCGTCTCCGCAATCGTACGCAAGGTCGCATCAGTCACCCCACCGCTCGCTTCGAGCTTGGCGCGGCCGGCGGTGAGGCGGACGGCTTCGCGCATGTCTGCCAGGGACAGCTCGTCAAGCATGATGATGTCGGCGCCGCCGGCCAAGGCCTGTTTGAGTTCGTCGAGGCTTTCGACTTCCACTTCCACCGGTTTGCCGGGGGCGATCTTGTGGGCGGCGGTGATGGCTTCGGCGATGCCGCCGCAGGCGGCGATGTGGTTTTCCTTGATCAGGAAGGCGTCGTAGAGGCCGATGCGGTGGTTGTGGCAGCCGCCGCAGGTGACAGCGTATTTCTGGGCCAGGCGCAGGCCGGGCAGGGTCTTGCGGGTGTCGAGGAGTTTGACCTGGGTGTCGGCGACCATGTCGGCGTAGTGCTGGGCGCGGGTGGCCACGCCCGAGAGCATCTGCAGGAAGTTCAGGGCGCTGCGCTCGCCGGTGAGCAGGGAGCGGGCCGGGCCTTCGAGGTGGAACAGGGCCTGGTTGGGTTTGACCCGTTCGCCGTCGGCGACTTGCCAGTGCACGGCCACGCGCTGATCGAGCTGGCGAAATACGCTGTCGACCCAGGCGGTACCGGCGATCACCGCGTCGTCGCGGGAGATCACGGTGGCCTTGGCCAGACGCTCGGCGGGGATCAGTTGCGCGGTGATGTCACCACTGCCGACGTCTTCGAGCAGCGCGCGGCGCACGTTGGCTTCGATTTCAGCGGTCAGGGCGGCAAGACGTAGATTCGGCATATCGGACTCCACTTACTAAGTGGCCGGAGTATAAGGCAGTCGACAGCACCAACCCACCCACGCCGCGCCATCCATTTGCGCGCCTGACCTGCATTTTGTCGGTTTTTTCACCTGTTATGCGACAGAACGCGATTTTCGCGGTCTATCGCTGCACGTGCCGCTCCGACTGGTCCTACGCTTGTAGTACGGTGAAGTTTTTGACCACGACAACGAGACCGCTGGCGAGCGGAAGGCATTTCAAAGATAATTCGCCTCGATTGCTGTCAGAGCTTTGACGTCATAGCCTTGACGTATGCCGAAACACCCCAGGGACTACACATTCGAGATCCGTCCAGATGGAGGTCTTCTTCATCTGGTTTCAGGTTGTGGCTGATGCAGTAGCTGTTGTTAGTGGTGGTTGAAAGAATGGAGTCCTTGATGCAGAACGACCCTAAAGTGGTGCCCTTGAGCAAGACGAGCCCGGATCATCCGGGCGCTTCGCCTGTCGCTCGGCTGCCTGTCGTTTTGTTGCAGGTGCGCGACAAGGCCGCCCAGCAACTCAAGGAAAGCCTGCAGACCCTTTTCGATAACGCCGATGACACGCTGTTCGAGATGGCCGACCGGGCGCGCAACAACGCCGAGCAGAGCATCTTCTTCGAAGCCATGCGCGACCTGCGCCTGAAGCGCAAAAGCATCGAGCGCAATTTCCTCGATAAATTCTTCGAAGCCTTCCTGCGGCTTGGCCAGTACGAAATCGCCGAGCCGATCCTCACCGACCCGGTGTCCTTCGACAAGCTGGCGCTGGTCCACAACGACGACCTGGAGCGCACGGTCGCCGTGGACACCATGGTCACCAAGGTGATGAACCGCGACGGCGTGGCGCTGGGCCAGTTGACCACCCGTTTGAATGAGTTGATTCCTCAGACGTTGACCGATGAAAGCAACCCCATGGGGCCGACCCTGCTGTGCGATTTCTTCTTGCAGGCCGGGCGCAATCTGGGGGTGGAGATCAAGGTCAAGCTGATCATTCTCAAGCTGTTCGAAAAGTACGCGCTGAGCAACGCCGACCAGCTCTACGAAGAAGCCAATTACCTGCTGATCACCGCCGGTGTGCTGCCGGAGCTGAAAGTGCTGCCGTCGCGTCGCTCCACCGACCGTTCGACGGCCACCGCGCAAACCGCAGAAGCCCAGCGCGCCGACAGCGCGGCGCTGGTGCAGGCCGCCGAGAAGCTCGACAAGAGCGTGCAGGAAGTCTTCGGTGCGCTGCAGGAGTTGCTGGTGCATGTGCGCGGCAACCTCACGCCGCGCCCGGACAGTGTCACCGAGGCGCGGCCGATCTCCAGCCAGGACCTGCTGCGCCTGCTCTCGCATCTTCAGCAATATGTCCCTCGCGCCGAGACGCCGGACGACTTCGACCTGCGCGCGCAGCTGGAGCAACTCATCGGCCGGGTCAGCGCACGCAGCGGCAAGTTCCGCACCGTCGGCACGATGGACGAGGACGTGATTAACCTGATCTCGATGCTGTTCGAGTTCATTCTCGACGACCGCAACTTGCCCAGCTCGCTGCGCGCGCTGATTGGCCGGCTGCAGATCCCGATGCTGAAAGTCGCGGTCATCGACAAGAGTTTCTTCAGCCGTGGCAGCCATCCGGCGCGGCGGCTGCTCAACGAGATCGCATCGGCGGCGCTGGGCTGGGGCGGGCGCGACGACAGCCAGCGCGACTCGCTGTACACCCGCATCGATCAAATCGTGCAGCGCTTGTTGCACGACTTCGTTGATGACCCGGCGATCTTCACCGAACTGCTGGTGGACTTCCTCGCGTTTACCAGCGATGAGCGCCGCCGCAGTGAACTGCTCGAACAACGCACCCGCGACGCCGAAGAGGGCCGCGCGCTGGCCGAGCTGGCGCGTCAGCAGGTGCAACAGGCGCTCAATGATCGCCTGCTGGGCAAGACGCTGCCCGAGGTGGTGGTGCGCTTGCTGCAGGAGGCGTGGAGCAAGGTGTTGCTGCTGACTTGCCTCAAGCATGGCGAGCAGTCCGCCGAGTGGCAGTCGGGTTTGCAGGCCATGGACGATCTGATCTGGAGCGTCGAGCCGCACGATGAGCCCGAGGCCCGTCAGCGCCTGCTGGAACTGGTGCCCGGGTTGCTCAAGTCGTTGCGCGATGGCCTGAGCAGCGCGGCGTTCGACCCGTTCGCCACCAGTGAGTTTTTCAGCCAGCTCGAAGCCTTGCATGTGCAGGCGTTCAGCTATGCGGCGCGTGCTCCTCAGCCGGAAACCGAGGCACCTCAGCAAGCGGACGAGGGGCCGTCGATGATGGCGGTGGTGGAAGAGATCGTGCTGGTCGCGCCCGGTGAGCAAGTGCTGCGCGAGCCGGCATTGAGCCTGCCCGAGAATGACGAAGGGCTGCTGCAGGTCGATAAATTGCGCCTGGGCAGTTGGGTCGAGATTCAGGAAGACGAAGACCACAAGCTGCGCTGCAAGCTGGCGGCCATCGTCGAGCCGAGCGGGCGTTATGTGTTCGTCAATCGCACCGGCATGAAGGTGCTCGAGAAAACCCGCATGGGTCTGGCGGTGGAGTTTCGTCGCGGGGCGATTCGCGTGCTGGATGATTCGCTGCTGTTTGACCGTGCGCTTGAGTCAGTGCTGGGCAATCTGCGCAAGCTCAAGGGTTGAATCCTCATCCCGTAGCAGCACGGCTTGCCGGCGGGAGCGATATGTCTGTGACAGATGTATTGCCTGACACACCGCTCCCGCCGGCAAGCCGTGCTGCTACGGTTTCGTGTACGCCCGCGAAATTACCGAAACACCTCATTCCCGTCGTAGCAGCGCAGCTTCGCAACATCGAATCACCATTGCTCCCCACATCGTCTCTCATCGCGGGCATACTGGCCGCTGTCGATCCACGCTCTAAGGACCCTCCATGCGACTGGACCCTGCCACGGGCTGGTGCCACGGCGCGCATCCGTGCCCTTCGCCCAATTTCAATGACCGCCCCGAGGCGGAAATCTCGCTGCTGGTGATCCACAACATCAGCCTGCCGCCCGCGCAGTTCAAGACGGGCAAGGTTCAGGAGTTCTTCCAGAACCGTCTGGACGTCACCGAACACCCTTACTTTGAAGGCATCGCTGAGCTGCGGGTGTCCGCGCATTTTCTGATCGAGCGTGATGGTGAGCTGACCCAGTTCGTCTCCTGTCTGGATCGGGCCTGGCATGCCGGCGTCTCGTTCTTCGAGGGGCGCGAGACGTGCAACGATTTCTCCATCGGCATCGAGCTGGAAGGCACTGACGATCAGCCGTTCACCGACGCCCAGTATCAAGCGCTGATCGCGCTGACCCAGCAGTTGCAGGCGGCATGGCCTGCGATCACTACGCAGCGTATTTGCGGGCACAGCGACATCGCCCCGGGACGCAAGACCGATCCGGGTCCATGCTTTGACTGGGCGCGGTTTCGTGCGGCTTTACAGGATTGAATCAAGGAGCAGGTGATGAGTTTTCTGGTGTTGCTGTTGGCGGTGTGGATCGAGAAGTTTTCCGCCCTGCGTCAGCGTGTGCAACGTGATGCGCCGTGGCTGTACCAACTGAGCCGGCTGGAATCGAACCCGAGTACGGCCAAGCGCCCGTGGTGGATTCTGTCGCTGATCGTGTTGCTGCCGCTGCTGGTCCTGGCTCTAGTGCTGTGGATCGTTGGTTCTGTCGCGTATGGCTGGCTGGCGCTGCCGATTCATCTGTTGGTGCTGATCTACAGCCTGGGGCGCGGCGACATCAAGGCCAACCTGGGTTCGTTCCGCGATGCCTGTCGGCGGGGCGATCAGGAAGCGGCCGTGCTAGTGGCCGAACGCGATCTGGGCGTGCGCGCCGAGAACGAAGAGCAACTGCTCGGTGGCGCGCAGACCTACCTGCTGTGGCAGGTGTATCAGGGGTTCTTTGCGGTGATCTTCTGGTATTTCCTGCTGGGCCCGGTCGCGGCCTTGGCCTATCGCCTGCTGGCACTGGCGGCCGAGCATGGCAAGACTCAGCCGCTGATCGAGCGCGCCACCCAGCTGCGTCATGCCTTCGACTGGGTGCCGGTGCGTTTGCTGGCGGCGAGTTTCGCACTGGTGGGCAACTTCGTGGCGGTCAGCCGGGTCATGCTCGGTGAGCTGCTGAACTGGAACATCAGCGCCGCGCAATTGATCACCAAGGTGGGCTGCGTGGCTGGAGAAGTACCGGCGCCGGTGGTGGGTGCCGAAGGCGTGAACAGCCTGGATGTGCTGTGGGAGTTGCTGATTCGTGCGGCGATTGTCTGGTACGTCGGATTTGCGCTGTGCACGTTGTTTATCTGACCTAAGGCTGAACACCGCACCTGTGGGAGCCGGCTTGCTGGCGAATGCGGTGTGTCATTCAACTCATGGGTGTCTGACCAAACGCATTCGCCAGCAAGCCGGCTCCCACAGGTCACGCAAAGATATTCCCGGAATATTAACGGTGGCGCTTTGATAGCAAGCTAGTTCCCTATCATTTCTTGCCAATCGAGAATCGTTTGCTATAGCTAAAAGCCTCTCACTTCATCGAAAAGAGGCAACGGAATGTCAACCGCAAAGAAAATGAGCGTGGGACAACTCACCATGTTGACGGCCGTCAATATGTTGGGCTCCGGCATTGTGTTGTTGCCAACCAAACTCGCCGAAGTCGGCGGTATTTCAATTCTCTCCTGGCTGATCACGGCCACCGGCTCCCTGGCACTGGCCTACGCCTTCGCTCGCTGCGGCATGCTCAGCCGCAAGACGGGCGGCATGGGCGGATATGCCGAATATACCTTCGGTAAATCCGGTAATTACATCACCAACTACACCTACGGTTTATCGCTGTTGATTGCCAATGTGGCGATCAGTATTACTGCCGTGGGTTATATCCAGACGCTGTTCGATATCAAACTTGGCGCGCTGCAAGTCGGCCTGGCAACCATCGCGCTGTTATGGATTACCACGTTCGCCAACTTTGGTGGCGCCAGTATTACCGGCAAGATCGGTTCGGTGACGGTATGGGGCGTTATTGCCCCGGTGGTGCTGGTTTCGACCATCGGCTGGTTCTGGTTCGACAGCAGCATTTACGCCGCTGGCTGGAACCCCCACGGCATGGCCTGGTACGACGCCGCCGGGGCTTCGGTGGCGATCACGCTGTGGGCGTTTCTGGGGCTGGAGTCGGCGTGCGCCAACGGCGATGCCGTGGAGAACCCGGAGAAGAACGTGCCCATCGCCGTGCTCGGCGGCACTCTGGGCGCGGCAGTGATCTACATCGTCTCGACCAACGTCATCGCCGGCGTTGTCGACAACGCCGAGCTGGTGGCCTCCACCGCGCCGTTCGGGCTGGTGTTCGCCAAGATGTTCAACCCCATGGTCGGCAGCATCGTCATGGGGCTGATGGTGCTGGCCTGCATCGGCTCGCTGCTGGGCTGGCAATTCACCGTGGCGCAGGTGTTCAAGAGCTCGGCAGACACCGGGTATTTCCTGCCGATCTTCGCTAAGGCCAACAAGCACGGCGTGCCGATCATCAGCATGCTGATCCTCCTGGCGATGCAGACGGCCATGGCCCTGCTGACTATCAGCCCCGACCTGGCCAAACAGTTCGACACGCTGGTCAACCTCGCGGTGGTCACCAACCTGGTGCCGTACATCCTGTCCATGGCGACCTTGATGACCCTGCAAAAAGTTTCGAACGTTGCGCCGGATAAAGCACGAATGACCAACATCGTTGCCTGGATCGCCGCGGCCTACAGCTATCTGGCGTTGTACAGCTCCGGCGAGCAGGCGCTGATGCTGGGCGGTGTGGCGACCATCATCGGCTACACGCTGTTCGGCTTCGTCAACACGCGCCTGATCAACCTGGAGAAGGTCAACAACAGCGTGCCGACCCAGACCGTCGCCGCGCAGCACATCACCGGAGAACCTGTTCCGGTGAATAACCTGGATTCGCGCATTCTGGAGGCTCAACCATGACGGAATACAGACATCTGCTCGGCATGCTGGCGCTGCTGGTCAGCAACCAGCCCGACAAACGCACGGTGTTCGGCCGGGCCCTGATCCAGTTGATCAGCGATGTGGAAGAGCGCTCCATCAGCGTGCTGACCTCCGAAAGCCTGAGCGACGCCAAGTCGATCCTGAGCACCGACCCGGCGATCCAGTGCGTGCTGCTGAGCTGGGAAATGGACAGCAGCGCAGACCACCAGGAATGCATCGACCTGCTCACCGCGCTGCGCGAGCGCAACACCCGGGTGCCGGTATTCCTGATCAGCGACCGCAGCACCGCGTCCAATGTGCCGCTGATCGTGATGCAGCACGCCGACGACTTCATCTGGCTGCCCGAAGACACCAGCCGCTTTTTGAGCGGGCGGATCATGGCCGCCATCGAGCGCTATCGCCAGGCCGTGCTGCCGCCGATGTTCGGAGCGCTGCTCAAGTTTGCCCGGGGCTACGAATATTCCTGGCACACGCCGGGGCACGCGGGCGGCACGGCGTTTTTGAAAAGCACGGCGGGAAGGGCGTTCTATGAGTTCTTCGGCGAAAACCTGCTGCGTTCCGACCTGTCGATTTCAGTGGGCGAACTGGGCTCGTTGCTCGACCACAGCGGCCCGATCGGCCAGGGCGAGCGCTACGCGGCCAAGGTGTTCGGCGCCCATCGCACGTACTACGTGACCAACGGCTCGTCGATGTCCAACCGGGTGATCCTGATGGCCAGCGTCACCCGCGACCAGATCGCCCTGTGCGACCGCAATTGCCACAAGTCCGCCGAGCACGCGATGACGCTGTCCGGGGCGATTCCGACGTACCTGGTGCCGACCCGCAACCGCTTCGGCATCATCGGCCCGATCCTGCCGCAGACGCTGAGTGCCGAGGGCGTGAAAGTCGCCATCGCCAACAACCCGCTGGTCAAGGCGCACATCGACCCAACCCCGGTGCACGCGATTGTCACCAACTCCACCTACGACGGCCTGACCTACAACGTCACCCGCGTCGAAGAGCTGCTGGGGCAGAGCGTCGACCGGCTGCATTTCGACGAAGCCTGGTACGGTTACGCGCGCTTCAACCCGCTCTACAAGGACCGCTTCGCGATGCACGGCAGCCCGGACGATCACGACGCGTCCAAGCCCACGGTGTTTGCCACGCAGTCGACTCACAAGCTGCTGGCGGCGCTGTCCCAGGCCTCGATGATCCATGTGCGCAATGGGCGCAACCCGATCCCCCACGGGCGCTTCAATGAGTCGTTCATGATGCACGCCTCGACTTCGCCCAACTACGCGATCATGGCCTCGTGCGACGTGAGTTCGGCGATGATGGAAGCGCCCAGCGGGCAGATTCTGACCAATGAATCCATCGAAGAAGCGATCGCGTTTCGACAGGTCATTTCGCGCATGCAAAGCGAAATGCTCAGCCACGATGACTGGTTTTTCTCCTGCTGGCAGCCGCCGAGCGTGCATGTGGGCGCAGCGTCGGTGCCGTTCCATGAAGTGGACCCGGCGCGGCTCAAGAGCGACCCCAACTGCTGGGTGCTGCACCCCAACGAGGTGTGGCACGGCTTTGGCGATATCGAAGACGGCTATTGCATGCTCGACCCGATCAAGGTGTCGATCTTAAGCCCCGGCATGGGCGACGACGGCAACCTGCTCGACTTCGGCATCCCGGCCTGCGTGCTCAGCGCCTATCTGGGGCGGCAGGGCATCGTGGTCGAGAAAACCACCGACTTCACCATTCTGTTCCTGTTCTCCATCGGCATCACCAAGGGCAAATGGGGCACGCTGGTCAACGCCTTGCTCGACTTCAAGCGCGACTATGACCTGAACCTCGAACTGGAACTGTGCCTGCCGGATCTGCTGACCGCCAACCAGCAGCGCTACGCGGGGATGGGCTTGAAGGATCTGTCAGAAGAGATCTTCGCGGCCATGAAGAAAAACCGCACCACCGCGGCCATGGCCAAGGCATTCGGCACGCTGCCCAAGGCTGAATTCAGCCCGGTGGAGGCGTACGAGAAACTGGTCAAGAACGAGGTCGAGCAGGTCACCCTGGAAGAGGCCGCCGGGCGCATCGCGGCGACTGGCATCGTGCCGTATCCGCCGGGGATTCCGCTGTTGATGCCGGGCGAAAACGCAGGCCCCGCCGACGGCCCGCTGCTGGCGTATCTCAAGGCACTGGAGAGTTTCGACAAGTCGTTCCCGGGGTTCACCCACGACACCCACGGGATTGAAAGTGACGCGGGGGTTTATCGGTTGTTGGTGCTGAAATAGCGCCGGTTGATCAACCGGCCCGAATCTGTAGGAGCGAATTCATTCGCGAAAAATGTAGCAGGCGATGGAGATGTGTCGCGTCGCCATCGTTCGCGAATGAATTCGCTCCTACAGGGTGGGCAGTGTGTGTTGCCGGTGTCAGTTACCCTGAATTTTCTGCAGCGCCTGCTGGGTCAACGCCACGCACTCCCGGGCGCCATCTTCGTTATGCCGCGCGTACGCCGATTCGGCGCGGTGCATGGTGGTGTCGACGTCGCTCTTCACGGCGTCGCTCAGATCGGGTCGGGCGACTTTGGCGTCCCGGACTTTGCTCAAATTCATCTGGCATTGGTTGCTGTCGTCATTGGCAGACGCCGCGAAGGGCAGGGCGAATGCAGTCAGGAGCAGGCCGGTGAGCAGGGCGTGTTTCATAGAGTTTTCCGCAGAAAGTAGGTAAGTGGCTCGCTATCTGTACGAACCTGCTGCATGAGACAGCGGATTTCGGATTTCTGCAAAGGTCAGCCGATGAATATCGTGCGCGGATTTTTTCCCGCGACCAGCTACCATGGCGCGGCAATCACCACGCCGGAAGCCGAGCCGTACCGATGGACATTGAACTTGCCCGCACCTTTCTCGAAATCGTTCGCCTGGGCAGCCTCATGGCGGCGGCCGAGAAACTCCACGTCACTCAGACCGCCATCACCGCGCGGGTGAAAAAGCTGGAAAGCCACCTCAACTGCAAGCTGTTCGTGCGCAACCGCACCGGCGCCCGGCTGACCCCGGACGGCGAGGCGTTCATCCTGTTCGCCAACCAGCTGGTGCAGACCTGGGACGCCGCGCGGCGCGACCTGCCGCTGCCTGATGGCTACCACCATGTGCTGCGCATCGGCGCGCAGATGAGCCTGTGCAACCCGCTGCTGCTCAGTTGGGTGCGCGAGATCAAGCGGGCGATCCCGGACCACACGCTGCATGCCGAGGTCAAGGATGACGAGGTGCTGATGAAGGAGGTCGAGCGCGGCGTGCTCGATGCCGCGCTGGTCTATCAACCGGCCTACTGGCCCGGGGTGCAGGTCGAGGAGTTGCTTGAAGAGAAGCTGATTCTGGTGCGCGTGGTCGGCCGGCCCGACCCTTACGTTTACATCGACTGGGGCCCGGCGTTCCGTCAGCAACACGACGTGGCGCTGCCGGAAAAAGCCAAGGCCGCCGTAGCTTTCAACCTCGGCCCGTTTGCCCTGCAGTACATCTTGGACAACGGCGGCTCGGGGTATTTTCGCACGCGAGTGGTGCAGTCCTGGCTGGATCGCGGCATCGTCGAACGCGTGCCGCTGGCGCCGGAGTTCAGCTATCCGACCTACCTGATCTACTCGCGGGACAGCCCATCGCCCTCGCTGCAACAGGCATGCGACCTGCTGCGCGACATCGTCAAGCAGGATGGCGACTGGTCGCAGCGGTGGGATCCGTTGATTTGAAGTCGATCCCGGCGTAGCGGTGATGCTGAACGTCACCCGACCAGACTGATAATCCCGATCACCTTGCGCTCGGCATCGAGCACCGGCAGGTACTTGCTGCCTTGCTTGCCGAGCATTTCCATCGCATCGGCCATCGAGTGATCCAGCGACACGCTGTGGGTGCTGCGCTCGATGATCTGCCGGGTGTCGATGTCGGTGCGGTTGCGGTGCTGCGCGATGTCTTCGGCCTTGTGCAGAATGCCTTCCAGATCCTCGCGAGATACGTCGACAAAGGTGCCCACCTCATCCAGCGCCTTGTCCAGGTCCTCGCTGCTGACACCGGCGGCTTCGACAGCGCTCGGCAATACGGGCGCCGCTTTGGCCGGGCCCCTGGGGTAACGCATGCGTGTCAGGTTGTTGTAGATCAGGGCGGTGCCCAGCAGGCAGACCGCGTTGAACATCACCGGCACCACGGCATTGAAGCCCGGTGAAATCTGGCTGGAGAGCACGACGCCGATGGTCACCGCAGCGGCAGGCGGATGCAGGCAGCGGAACACGCACATGAACAGGATCGACGACAACACTGCGACGCTGGCGGAGATGACGCTGTGCCCCAGCAGATGAACGCTGGCCAAGCCCACCAACGCCGCCGTCAGGTAGCTGCCGATGATCGACCAGGGTTGCGCCAGGGCGCCGCTGGAAACGGCAAACAGCAGCACCGAAGAAGCCCCCAGCGGGCCAAGCAGATGCAGTGTGGTCTCGGTGCCGAACAGGTAGCCGCTGGCCAGCGCGCAGATGAACACGCCCAGGCAGGCGCCGATTGCCGCGCGCGACCATTCAGCAGGGTGAGTATTGAGTGGGTGGGGGATAAAACTGCGCAACAGCGTTTTCAATCGAGTCTTCCAGAGCGAAAAAAGGAGCTCGTCGGTGACGACGGAGCTCCTGCACAGGAGGGCATGTGCCAATGTTTCAAAGGCCATAACGACATTGGAAAAACTGTTGCGGCAGCTTTCCAATCGCCTTCAAAGCACGCCGATTGTGGTCACAAAGCGGGCGCGTGGCAAATTCAAATTAATGCAGTCTCGATTCAATAATTTTGCAGTGAAGGCATATCCTGTCGATTATTCGCGGCTCAAGCGCAGCGATTTTGCATCACAGGCTGCGGGCTTGAGCGCCCTGGCGGGGTCTTTTGGCAGGGCGCGCCGCTTCGGTTTCCAGCAGGTGCATGGCCAGGGCGTCGGTCAGAAAACGGAACTGATCGTTGAAGCCCACTACCTCGTTACTGAAGTGCTGTTCGGCCGACGGCATCATGAAGGCGTCGAAGCGTTTGTCTTCGACGAGGCTGTGACGGTTTTTGCGCAGTACGACATGTTGTGAGTAATAGTTATTGCCAAAGTTGGGAAAACTCACGTGCAGGGTGACGTCTCGATTCATGTCGAATGCTCCGCAACAAACAGAAAGTTGAAAGGTAAAAGGTGCTGATAAGTTTCAGCTACTTGGGCCGTTGATCAAATAATCAGTGGGCCCGTGCCATGACACGGCGGCTGTTTTCATCGGCGGTGACAGGCACCGGATTCACAGCGAACAGTTTGAGGGCAAGTACATAACTGGTCAGCGCAGTCAGTGACAAGCAAGTCAGAAGATGAATAACCATTTTTCCTGCCCTCGGTGTGTGTCTGGGTGTGAGGTGATAGTACGCCCCTGAATTTTGAGCGGAAGGCAATCGCGGGAATGTTGGTTATCGATGGGAATGATGGTGGGTGAGATCAGCGTCATTTCCGGTGACGCAATGGTATGGGCAGCCCCGATCCCTGTAGGAGCAATCGGAGGTTACGACGGTCGCGAATGCAGTATGTCATTCAACCCACGGGCCAAGGACATACCGCGTTCGGACATTCAATGAGCAGAGGCTGGCGTCAGGCGCGAATACTCTCGGCATACCGATACGTCGCCACACACGCCAGCGCCAGCCCGCTGAGCGCCACCAGCCCGCCCACCAGGCCGATATTGGCGATACCCAGCTGGCTGATCACCAGGCTCCCCAGCAGCGCGCCGCCGCCGATGCCGATGTTGTAGATGCCGGAAAACAGCGACATCGCCACGTCCGTCGCATCCGGCGCCAGGGCCAGCACCTTGCTCTGCATCACCAGGCCGAAGCAGATGATCGCCATGCCCCACACCACGCTCAGCATCGAAATCGCCGAACTGCTGCCCGACAGCGGCAGCAGCAGGCTGAGGCAGACCGTCAGCCCGCCGATGGCCGCGATTAGCAGGCCGCGCGGGTAGCGGTTGTTGTAGCGGCTGAAGGCAACCGAACCCAGCAGGCCAGCGCCGCCGAACAGCAGCAGGATAATGGTGGTCATCTCGCCACTCATCTTGCCCACCACCTGTACGAAAGGTTCGATGTAGCTGTAGGCGGTGAACTGCGCGGTGATCACCAGCGCGGTCAGCACATACACCGAAACCAGCGCCGGGCGCTTGAACAGGACCGGCAGGCTGCGCAAGGAGCCGGAGTTCTGGCTCGGCAGCAGCGGCAGCGACTTGATCAGGATCAGCACTGTCATGCCCGAAGCAATGGCGATGGCCAGGAAGGTCGTGCGCCAGCCCAGCGCTTCACCCAGCACCCGGCCCAGCGGGATGCCCAGCACCATCGCCATCGAGGTGCCGGTGGCCAGCAGGCCCAGCGCCTGCACCTGTTTGCCCGCCGGCGCGACACGCACCGCCAGCGACGCAGTGATCGACCAGAACACCGCGTGGGCCAGGGCAATGCCCACCCGGCTGACCAGCAGCATCCCGAAGCTCGACGCCACGCTGGACATCACGTGGCTGGCAATGAACAGGATGAACACAAAGGTCAGCAGCTTGCGCCGCTCGATGTTGCGGGTCATCAGCATCATCGGCAGCGACGCCAGCGACACGATCCAGGCGTATACAGTGAGCATCAGGCCAACCTGCGCGGTCGTCATGTCGAAACTGTGGCCGATGGCACTGAGCAGCCCCACCGGGACGAATTCGGTGGTGTTGAAAATGAAGGCCGCCAGGGCCAGCGCAATCACGCTCAGCCAACTGCCAGTGCGAGCATCGGTAGTGTTCATGTCGGGACGCGCGAGCCTCGGGATAGATGATCGAGAGAACAGCGGTCGCAGCTCAGCCCAAAAAACGCCGACAAGCAGAAACGCCGCACAAGGCGCAAGGCCTGGGCGGTGACGGCAGTCAGCAAACTATTATGGGTATGGGGTACGACCGGATGAGGCGGATTCTACGCCCTTGTCAACGTTGTCACAACGACCGCCCGGTGCGTCAAAGTGGCCCAGATGCCGTTTTGCATGATTTGACGTTTTCTTGAGGTTGCACTTATCTAAACAAGTATGGAGTGACAACTCGGTGGCTGGTCATGTAACGGCTACCGGTTTCTAAATGGAAGTAATGCCGCGCCGGGTTATTCCCGCAGGAGTATTTGATGAGACGGCCCATCGGGGCCCGTGTCAGCGATATTCTCTACATGTGTTGCGTATGGATGCTGTTATTGCCCGCCACGGAAATCAAGGCAGCCTGCACACTCATTCCCGGTGCAGGCAATGACAACTATGTCTGCGACAGTGGTACAAGTCCGGGTTTCACCGATTTACTGGGCAACAACACACTGACCTTTCCTGTCGGCGGAACCGGCGTGATCAACGGCAATGTGTTGTTCGGCGCCGGCGCCATCAATTTGCAGATGGACTCGGGCTCCATCCTGGGCTCTATCAATCTGGGAGACGGTGGTAACGTCATCCGCATCGGCGGCGGGTCGATTACCGGCGCCGTGATTCAGGGCGATGACGTCGACAACTTCCTGATGACCGGCGGCACGATCGGCTCGCTCGCTCAGAGCGGCGGGCGGGACATATTCTCCATGACCGGCGGGACCATCATCGGTGGCTTCGATGATGGCGATGTCGCCGCCATGAGCGGTGGCAGTATTGGGCGCGTCGACATGAAACTCGACGACAACATCTTCGACCTCTCCGGCGGGCGCATCATCGGCAACCTGGTGACCGGCTTCGGCCGCGACACGATTCGGGTGTCCGGCGGCAGCATTGGCGGCAACCTCAGCGTCAGTGGTGGCGACGATATCGTCTCTGTTACCGGCGGCGTGATCACCGGGCAGATTCGAGCCAGTACCGGCAACGACCGCTTCATCTGGGACGGCGCCGGTCAGATCCAGTCCGCCGTGCTGATGGGCGACGGCAACGACACTGCACAAATCGCCCACCTGAGCGAAAGCGCACTGAGCCCGACACCCACCGTCGATGGCGGCTTGGGCACTGATACGTTGACTTTCGTCGACACCTCATCTGCCACCGCCGCACGCTACATCGGCTGGGAGAGCGTCAACCTCACCAGCAACTCGCGTTTCGATCTGGCCGGGGACTTTTTCCTGGGCGACAGCGTCAGCAACACCGGCACGTTCAACATCGACGCCAGTAGCACATTGACTGCGACTCAAGGCGCCATTCGCCCTTATACGGCGGGGCAATTGACCACGCTGAGCAACGCCGGGGTGATCGACATGACCTCCGGTAGCGCAGTTGCCGGTGATACCCTGAGCGTCTACGGCAATTACGTGGGCAACAACGGTCAATTGCTGATCCAGACCGAACTGGGCGGCGACGGCTCGCCCAGCGATCGGCTCGTGGTCTCCCAGGGCGCCATCAGCGGCAGCACCCGACTGGGCGTGACCAACCTCGGCGGGCTTGGCGGCCTGACCCAGTCCGACGGCATCGAAGTGGTCCAGGCCGTCAACGGCGCCACCAGCACCAGCGACGCCTTCGCCCTGAAGGGCTCGCTGTCGGCCGGCGCATACGAGTACTACCTGTTCAAGGGCGGCGTCACCGCCGGCACCGAAAACAACTGGTACCTGCGCTCCTCGGTGGTGGCTGTGCCCGCGCCGGTGGTTCCGCCCCCTGAGCCGGTCGCGGTGATTCCCGCAGCGACAACGCCCATCGTCGCCGCCGCACCCACCGTCAGCGCCGACGAGCCGCCGGTCGAACCACCGACCGCCAAGCCCGTCGCGCCCCCAGACCCTACGCCCACCCAAACCACCGCACTCGCCGCCACCTCGCCGATACCCGCCGCCAGCACCCCACCCATTCCCCAGGCCGTGGTCGGCGCCGCGCCCATTCCTCTGTATCGCCTCGAAGTCCCGGTCTATTCAGTCATCGTGCCCGCCGCACAACTCATGACCCTCTCCGCCCTCGGCACCTTCCACGACCGCCAGGGCGACCAGAGCCTGCTCAGCGAAACCGGCGCACTGCCTGCAGGCTGGGCCCGCCTCTATGGCGGCGACATCAAGAAAAGCTGGAGCGGCACCGTCTCCCCCAGACTCGACGGTTCCACCCAGGGCTACCAGATCGGCCACGACCTCTACAGCGCCGCCAACGATACCGGCCAAACCCAACGCATCGGCCTGTTCATCGGCCAAAGCCACCTGCGCGGCAGCGTCGACGGCTTCGCCGAAGGCTTCCAACACCGCAACGCCGGCCACCTCAAACTCGACGGCGACCACCTCGGCGCCTACTGGACCCTCGTCGACCCAAAAGGCGGGTACCTCGACGCCATCGCCATGGCCACCCGCCTGGACGGCACCAACCGCTCCGACCGCGGCGTCAAACTCGACACCCAAGGCCACGCCCTGAGCCTGTCGCTGGAAGGGGGATACCCGATCCCGATTTCAGAACACTGGGTGGCCGAGCCGCAGGTTCAGGTGATTCATCAGCGGGTTGAACTGGATAAACAGAATGACGGGATTTCCGACGTTTCCTTCGATTCGCAGCCTTACTGGACGGGGCGGGCTGGGGTTCGGCTAAAAGGGCGATACCTCGTCAGTGGCATGCCCATCGAGCCGTATCTGCGGGCCAATCTGTGGCACACGTTTGGGGGGAGCGATACCACGACCTACAATGGGCTGGATCGAATCAAGACCGCGCACAAGGCGTCATCGATGGATCTTGGCGGCGGGGTGGTGGTGCAGGTGGCTCAGGGGGTGAGTGTGTATGGGGCGGTGGGGTATGAGGCGAATCTAGATAGTGAGGGGTTGGAAGGGGTGAGTGGGGTGGTGGGGGTTAGGGTGGGGTGGTGATTGGGACGATAGAGAGTCGGCGGTGCTGCCGGCCGGAAGGTCAGGTAATGAGCTGCGTGCGCCAGCAGTGCAAGCTATCAGTCGTTTGAAGATGTTTGGGTTGGTCCATACTGTACGGGCACTTCTTCCGGTTGAGTTGCGACCAGGCAGCAGGCGCTTTACCTGGGAGAACCAAAGGAGCAGGGAATGGCCAACCTATACGCAGCCAAGGAATGGGCGGTATTTCGTGAGCGAGTGATAGTGCTTGATGGTGGCCAATGCGTGAGCTGCGGTCGTTCCAGGTTGGACGGGGTGGTATTGCAGGTCCACCACAAGCGCTATATCCGCGGGCGAAAGCCATGGGAGTACGACCCCGTCGATTGCGAAACCCTTTGCCGAGGGTGCCATGCCAGAGAGCACGGTGAAATCAGGCCTGACACTGGCTGGGAGTACGTGGGCGAGGATGATTTGGGTGACCTCTTCGGAGCGTGTGAGCTTTGCGATACATCCATTCGATATGTGCATTACGTCCAGCACGAGCACTGGGAGCAGATGGGAGTCGGGACAAACTGCTGCGATAATTTGACGGGCACACAACAGGCTGCAGAGTATCGCAAGCGTCTAGGCAGGCTGAGACGTTTCATTGCCTCGTCCAGATGGAAATCCGATGGTGACCGGCACATGATTACCCTGGAGGGTTTAAGTGTTGCTGTTGTTGCTGTTCAAGGCAGCTACAGGCTCACTATTGATGACGTTGCCGGCGCGAAAAATTACGACAGCCTGCTGCATGCAAAGGAGTTTGCTTTTGACGTCATTGACAGCGGGCAAGCGGGTGAGTACTTACAGCGGCGAAGGCTCAGATGTTCTGCTTCCTGAGGCTCATAAGATCGGATCCATTGATCATGTCCAGCTTTACGGCGACCGAAGCTCACGTTAAGGTGCTGGCATAAGGACATGATCTTCTAGCGTTCGCCCACGGAAGGTTTTCTATCTGCTGTAGCTCTGCCGTCTTCCCGTCAAGAATTTCCTGTCCCCTAAAAAATGCGTGCCAAACAGTTAGTGCCATTGATCATCAGTGGGGCTGGTGTTTGACAGCGTCGCTGATGCATGCGTCCCAAACATCAAAAATTGCTAAATGAAGGCGAATGGTATGGATTTTTCGACGCTGCTACGTCTTTGGAATGCAGCAAGTCCCGAGCAGTTGATTGCACCCAAAATTGTAATCGGCTTCGTTTTCGTTCTATGCGCTTGGTACCTTGTCCGTTACTTTTTCCGGTCTTTCAAACTGGGCAGTCAACTGAAGCGTCTGACTAAACAAGTGCAAGACGTTAAGGCACTGGCACCGTCTCAACGGCGTTCTGAATTGGAGCGGCTGTTCATTGGACGCAAGCTGGAGCATTCTTGGCGCGAGTACGCTGAGACGCTACATGATCAGTTCGAGTTTCAGGAAGGCGAACAGATCCTGATCCGCTCACGCGCCACAGCTGGGGCGGCGCATTTTTTCTCACCTCAAAGCGTGGTTGATACACCGCTGGGGACCGAATTCTATAAACATCTGCCTGGAATTTTGACGGGCATCGGCATTGTCGGAACCTTCTTTGGTTTGATGCTTGGTCTTCAGCACTTTGATCCGAGTACCCCGGAACAAGTAAATGCCAGTGTCGATAAGCTGCTCAAGGATGTGCTGTTTGCGTTTATCGGCTCTTTCATTTCTATCATGGCTTCTATCGCCGTCACGATCACTGAGAAATGGCGTCTGGGCCATTGCTACAAACTCCTTGAGACGTTCAACGAAACCATCGACGGCCTTTTCGACAGCGGTGTCGGTGAGGAGTATCTGGCAGAGCTCGTACGTTCGAGTGCTGAAAGCTCTGTACAAACTCGTCAGCTCAAGGACAGTCTGGTAACCGACCTTCGAGAAATGCTTCAGAACTTGGTTGATACACAAGTCCGCGAAAGCCTCAAATTAGCGGATACGTTGTCAACCACCTACCGTGACTCAGGGCAACTTCTGGCCGATCAGGTCAGTGGTGCGATTGAAAACAGTCTCAAATCCCCGCTTGAGGCCATCGCGGGTGCAGTTCAGGCCGCCAGTGGCGATCAGTCAGGACAGGTCCAGAGCCTTCTACAGGATGTTCTGGTCGCCTTCATGAATAAGTTGGAAGGTACGTTCGGCCAACAATTCAATGGTCTTCACGAGTTGATGGGGCAGTCAGTTGCCGCCATGCAGTCGATGCAACAGGGCTTCTCGACCCTGATTCAGGATATGCGTTCGGCCAGCGAGTCATCGAATCAAAACAGTTCCGCCATGATTGCCCAATTGCTGTCCGATATGCAGGCCGGACAAAACGCCATGCAAGCAGGCATGAATGAGATGCTCGCAAATCTTCAAGCTTCAGTTGCCCGTATCGGCAACGAAGGGGAAGGGGCTGGCGCTCGAATGGCCGAGCAACTGGAGAAGCTGTTCGCTCAAAGCGAGGCTCGCCAACAGGCAATGGCTGAGAATCTCCAGGCCTTTGTTGAGTCGATCAAGCAGAGCATCGGCCAGGGCCAACAAGACACCATGGCCAAGATTGCGGGCTCCGTCGAGGTGCTGGGTGAGCAGCTCTCGGCTGTCTTCAAGCAACTGGAGCATGGTCAGCAGCAGATGGATCAATCCACCCGTGCCGCCCAGGCTGACTTGCACCAAGGTACACGCGAACTGGTGGGTGGCCTTGACGAGCAGGTCAAGGCATTGCTGCAAACAGTGACAGAGCAACAGAAGTCTGCCCAAGACACCGTTAAGGCATTGAGTGCCCAAACAGAGCAGCATTTGCAGAGCATGCAGCTAGGCGCAGACAAGATGCGGGCGGCGGCTGAGCGATTTGAAACTGCCGGACAAAGCGTGGCGCGAGCCAGTGAGTCGACTGCGGGACTGATGGGTACAGTCCAGGGCGCAGGGGCTGAGCTTGCGCAGGCGTCGCGTGAGCTGAACACCGTTGTCGCGGACTACCGGAACAATCGTGAAGCGCTAGCGAAGACGCTTGTGGTCATCGAAGGGGTAGTTGCCAGTGCTCAAGGGGAAGCCAGCGGTCGCAGCCAATATCTCCAGGACCTGAAGGTTCAGAGCGAACGGATGCAGGCGCTTAACCGCGAAGTGTATGAATACCTCGAAAACATCAGTGGCGTGCTGGGTAATGGCTTCAAGGAATTCGGTGAAGGCATGGACCGGGCGTTGAGACAAACTCTGGGTAGCCTTGACACCGAGCTCGATAAAGCAGTCAAGAGCCTTGCTGGCGGTGTGGAAGGGGTCAAGGAAAGTCTCGAAGACTTCGGCGACATCATGGAACGCATCAGGCGGTAACGGAGGCTAGTCGATGTTTGGTAAGCAAATGCCTTCGGCTGCCCGCTCCAAAGACGAGGGAGAGAAGCCTTTCTGGATCTCCTTCGCTGATTTGATGACGGCGATGATGATCCTTTTTCTGGTGGTCATGGTGGCGGCTTTGAGTTCTGTGACGCAGCGTATTAACCAAGCAGAGCAGGGTGAAAAACAGCGTAATAAGGATATCAGCGAGATCTGCGAGCGCTTGAGCCTGAAGGCTGAGACGGCCAGCAAAAAGATCATCGTGGATTGCAAGGACAACCGGATTAGCTTCGGCGATGCCGGTCGCTTTGGACATAACCAGTACGCGTTAAGCAACGATGGTCAGTCTGCGCTTCAGGAAGTGGTGCCGATGATTCTGGATGCGGCCAACAGCGAAGAAGGTCGCAAATGGTTCAAACAGGTTGTGATCGAAGGGTCGACCGACACTGACGGTTCCTACCTCTATAACTTGCACCTGTCATTGCAGCGTTCGGAGTGGGTGATGTGCAGCCTGCTCGATAGTCGCAGCCCGCTCCAAGTCGGATTGTCGGCGGAGCATCAGCAGCAAATCAGATCAATGTTTTTGGCGGGGGGTGTGTCCTTCAACAATGCAAAGGACACCAAGGAAGAAAGCCGGCGAGTGGAGTTGCGTATGCAGTTCTTTGGCTTGAAGGAGAAGGAGGGTAATCTCAAGCCCGATGCGCCGGTGTTCACTAACACTGACGTGGAAAAATGTCAGTTGGCAATGAACCGATGACCAGCTCGATCGCGAGACTTTCCGCCGCCATTCGCCACAGTCTGTCAGCTCATCGTACGGCGCAGGTCCCTGAACTGTTGGAGCGATTCCCCCGCCTGGCTGCTGCGGGAGTTGATCTTTACGAGCGATTCGAGCGCGCTGAAAAGGCCTTGCCGCCCCCCGAAGAAAAGCGCCGTGCTGCGATCAGCAAGTTTCGCAATGTACTGCCACTCAACGCGTCGGAATGGCGGTTGGTGTTCGCCGGCCTTTCAGACAAGAGTGAGCGCGTCGGGCCGATTCTGGACGATGACCAGCTGTACGCCCGGGTGCACGACGAAGTGCATCAGCGTATCGAAAAGCGAAGGCTGAGCCGCCGGGATTGGTTGGCGCTGTGCTTCAGCTACTTTGGGTACGACGCTGCTACACCTGCTCAGAACGCCAATTGGTGCCTGCTGCGCGAAGACGTTCAGCTCGGTTTCGAATGCGTCAGAGACCAGCAGAAGCGCGTGAAGGAATGGGTGCAGATCGTTCAGCAACATCAGGAGCTTTTTTCCGAGCAAGCAGGTGCCACGCTGGGTGATCAGATGTTCAAGGGCGAGATTAGCGACCTTTCTGCATTGCAGACGATTGCGCAGATCCCGGATAACAGCTGGCTGTGGCGCAGGATTTTTACCGTATTGATTTCTCGCATTTTCATGCTGGATGACGCCGAGTTCTCTCAGCGTTTGGCCGACCTGGTCGATACCGGCCGGCAGCACCCGCGGTACATGAACGAAATTTTGAGTGCATGCCTGTCGCGTTACCAATTGGCGGCTTATCGAGAGAAACCGTCCTCGCTGCTCAAACAGCTTGCGCTCGACAATTGGGGTAGTCCGCAGATCCGCTCCAGACAAAACAGCTGGCTGCAGTATGTCGATAAGGATGTCTGCGCGATGGTTGTGGCGTGGTTCGCAAAGGAGGACCTGGAGCATTTCTTCAATCTGTTGAAGGGAGACTCCGAGGTTGATCAGTCGCGTCTGTTTTACTGGCTGAGATTTGCCAACCAAATGAGCTATACCCGAATCGTCATGGGCTCGGACGCCTGGCAAGATAATGGGCGGGACTTCGTTCATTTCCGTGAGAAGAACAAAGGGCGCTTGAGTAAACTGGTAGGCGGTTCTGGGCACAACAATGCTGTAGTGATGCAGATTGGGAACTATTTTTTCGTGGAGTTCTCTGGAACAGGTAACGCCTGCTACGTGTACCAAGCAGACAAATCGCCGTTCAATCCGGATAAATCTCAGCTTGCACTTAAAGCAGATCTGAAGCAGCCAAGTGCGTTCAATCCCATGCGGCATTCGCCTGCACCTAGCCGCTCAAATTGTGTAGAGGGCTGGCTCAGCAGATTCGACGATGCCCTCGAGAAGTTGGGTATCCGTGTACAGAGTCAGGCCGCAGCGGCAGGTTCAGCCAAGCCGTTTTCTCTTGAAGACCAGGTCCGTGGCGCACTGAAGTCGGTCAAGCACAGGACTTATGATCAGCGCGAGCGCGGCGGTGCATTTCAGGTCCAGCTTGATGACCATGACCCGACCGCCGTAACTGCACTTCAGCGCCTGGGCTTCAGGCCCGTCAATAACCAGCCACTCCGCTTCTGGAGACAGTAATGCTCAAGCGTTTCTTCAAAGGCATTGGCCTGCAGCCGAACTCGACAGCAGAAAAGACTGAGCCGGTTTTTTCCATTGAGGAGCAGGGGATCTGTTATCCCCTGAGCTTGGCGGAGAATACCGAGTCCTGGTCGCTGGCCAGTTATCTTGATCAGCTGGAAGAAGAGGAGTTCGTCTCCCAGCTGAGCGATCGCTGGTTGCTGACGTGGGATGAGCTCTACCGGCTGCTGGATGAGCCCGAGCACGTAACAAGCCTGCCGCTATTGGGGTTGCCGCCGCAGACAGCCCTCATCCCTCAATTGAGCAGCCAGGGCAGCCTTGCCTCCGACGATTTCAAAGTGTCCATCAGCGGCTGGCGTGATCCGCAGTCCAACGCCAATGTGCAGGTGCAGCGTACGGGGCCCATCGTTCAGTATCAGGGCACCACAGAAATTCTGCCTGAGGCGTCGTGGAAGCTGACTGGTGCTGTAAGACAGCTTTATCTGGCACAGCAAAGTGAGCCAGGTGAAGTCACCAATCAGATCGGCTGGGCCAGCATCAGGAAGCTGGCGCGCAAGGCTGACGCGGGTATGGATGGTTTTTTGGACAAGACCGTTGTTATCAAACCCGAAAAGCTGCGACTCAACCCGCGAAAATCGACCTTGGGCGACACGCCGGTTATCGAGCTGCAACCAAGCTTCGAAGGCCAGCCGGCCAACTGGCTCGACAGTTTTGACGGTGCCAGGCAGGTTCAGGATCGATACCGGGTAACGGGTGACGATGGATCGCTGACCCATGTTCTGATTGAGCCTGAGGTTAAATCGGTATTGGACTACGTGCGCTCGTTGCCCGGGCGTCGGGTCGCAGGCGACGATGCCCTTTCATTTGTCCGTAACCCTTACAGCACACTCGGCGAAGATGCCGTGCAAGTGCTGGATGCCGATGCCTATGAAGACGAGCTCGCCGAGGCCGGTATTTTCTTTCATCGCTTCCATCTGGAACCCAAGCTGGATGAAACGTGCCAGCATATCCAACAGGTAACACTGACGCTCGAACCGATTTCGACAACTCCGCAAGCGCCCATCGAAATTGAGTTCAAAGCCGCCCATGAGCTCGCGCCGCTCGTGCATGAGCTGCAACTGAAGTTGGCTGCTGGCATGCCTGCGGGCTTCTGGCAGAGCTACGAGCTGGAGCTCAGCGATTTTGATTTGCGTCAGTTGGCAGGCATCAATGACCTGCTTAAAAGGTGGCAAAACGAGGCGGCCGGTATCGAGTTTGAGTCGGTCCTGGACCTTTCCCTCTATGGCGACCGTGTGACGGGCATTGGGGAAGCGGAAAGAATTACCTCGCCTTTCCTTGTCAAAGAGGCGACCGAGAACTGGCTGCCGAAGGATGTGGCAGCGCTGGGCGTCGACGCAGAAATCCTCGGTCGGTGGGATCCTTCCGATCGCGCTCAATTTGAAGCGTTTGGGCAGCGGCTCGATGAAGCTCGCGCTGCCGGTGATGAAACGGTCTGTTTGCCAGAGTCCGAGACGCCACTCTCGATTGCTGCTGCCGAGCAACTGTTTGATACCTGGTCGAAGAAGATCGCGCCTGTCCAGAACGACCAGATTGAGCAACGAGAGAAAGTTGGCCGCGCTGTACTGCAAATCGGCCACAACATTGACGAGCCAACTTACGTTCAAGTGCGTCAAGCAGCGTTACGCGCCGCTTTGGACGCAACGCCAGAGCTGCCTGGCTTGCTCAAGCCAGAAGTCGTTCTGCGCGACCATCAGCTTCAAGGCGTGGCGTGGTTGCAGCATTTGTTCCGTTTGTCCCCTACGGACGTATCGGGTTGCTTGCTCGCTGATGACATGGGGCTTGGGAAAACGATCCAGTTGCTCACCTTCTTGGTCTGGTACCTTGAACAGTACCCAAAAGATCAGCCAACACTGATCGTCGCTCCGGTCTCGTTACTCGATAACTGGGAGCGAGAGCTTCACCGGTTCTTCTTTGCTGACGCGCTGCCTGTATTGAAGCTGTACGGCTCAGCCCTGAGTGCAGTGAAGTTCAAGAAAGATGAAATTCCAGCGGACTTGAAAACCAAAGGCATCAAGAACCTGCTGCGCCCCGGTTGGATGGGCGATGCCCGAATCGTCCTGACGACTTACGAGACGCTGCGTGATCAGGAGTTTTCCCTGGCGCGCCAGCAATGGTCCATCGTCGTATGTGACGAAGCTCAGAAACTGAAGAACCCGGCGGCATTGGTGACTCAAGCGATCAAAGCTATTCCCGCACGGTTCCGAGTGGCGTGTACCGGTACGCCGGTCGAGAACACCCTGATCGATCTCTGGTGCCTGTTCGACTTTATTCAGCCAGGATTCCTGGGCGGCCTGAACCAGTTCGGTCGCGACTATCAGCGCCCCATCGAAGCCGCACTGGAGCGTGATACGGATGCGTTGGAACGCCTGCGTGGGCTGATCGAACCGCAGACATTGCGGCGCACCAAGCAAGACATCGCCAAGGACCTGCCGGCCAAAATCGAAGACGCCGCGTGTCGTTCGCTTAGCATGCATGCCCTGCAGCGCAATCTGTACCTCTCCGAAATATCGGTGTACAGCCAGAAGCGGCAGATTGAAGAACAGCTCGATCGGAAGACCTCCGGCATGCTGGGGTTACTGCACAAGCTCAAGCTGATTTGCGCCCATCCTTACAGCGTTCAGCCAGACACGCGCTTGCGCGATAAATCGCCGAAGTTGCAGTGGCTGATGCAGACGCTTGAGTCGATCAAAAGAGCCGGAAACGGTGACAAGGTCATCGTCTTTACCGAGTTGCGTGATATTCAGCGTGAGTTGCAGCACGCGATTCAGCAGCATTTCGGATTTCGGGCGACCGTCATCAACGGTGATACCAGTACCAGCAGTCAGAGCGCCAATAGCCGGCAGAGGCTGATCGATCAATTCCAGGAGCTGCCAGGTTTCGCCGTGATCATCCTGTCCACTATCGCCGTCGGATTCGGAGTGAACGTGCAGGCCGCCAACCACGTCATTCACTTCACGCGTTGCTGGAACCCGGCCAAGGAGGATCAGGCGACCGATCGGGCCTACCGGATTGGGCAGCTGAAGGATGTGTATGTGTACTACCCAACGGTTCGGGATGCGGCGATGCCGACATTTGAGGCGACGCTGGATGAGCTGTTGAGTAAGCGACGAGCGTTGGCGCGGGATATGTTGAGTGGGGCTTCGGAGATTCAAGCTTCGGATTTCGAGGCTTTGCTGGGAGGACAGACAGCGTGATGCAGTGACCAGTCCGGATCTATGGGGCTGGCTAATAATTGCTTTGATGCTAACTGAGTCACGCCAGAGAGCTCGCGCTCGGTCTAGAGTGCCTGCGTGCTTTGCGGCGGCTAACAACCTTGGATGGGTGCTCCTGATGGGAGCTGTCGGGTGGTAAACTCCCGCTTTTTGCCCATGCTCCGAGGAGTTATCGCGTGAACACGGAAAATCATTCCCAGACGGCCGCTTTTCTTTGGTCGATTGCCGATCTGTTGCGCGGTGACTTCAAGCAGTCGCAGTACGGTCGCATCATCCTGCCGTTCACGCTTTTGCGCCGTATGGAGTGCGTGCTTGCACCCACCAAAGACGAGGTGGTCAAGCAGACCTTCGCGCAAGAAGGCCGTCCAGATACCGTGCGCGAAATGATTTTGCTGCGCGCTGCTGGGCAGCAGTTTTTTAACGCTTCGCCACTGACTCTTGGACGTCTGTCCGATACCCAGACCGCCGCCGATCTGATGAGTTACGTGCAGGCGTTCAGCAAAGATGCCCGCGAGATCTTCGAGCACTTTCACTTCGAGGATTTTGTTCAGCAGTTGCAGAGCGCCAATCTGCTGTATCAGGTGGTGCAGCGATTTGCCGCCACTGACTTGAGTCCTGAACGTATCAGCAACTTCGGCATGGGTATCATCTTCGAAGAGTTGATCCGCAAGTTTGCGGAGAGCTCCAATGAAACTGCCGGGGAACACTTCACCCCGCGCGATATCGTGCACCTCACGACCTCGCTGGTGATCACCGATCAGGACCACAAGCTCGCACCTAACAGCATCGTAACCATCTATGACCCGACTGCGGGGACCGGTGGCTTTTTGTCTGAGGGTGATGAGTACATCCAGTCCATCAGCGAAAAGGTCAGCGTCTCGCTGCACGGCCAGGAACTCAACCCCGAGTCCTATGCCATCTGCAAGGCGGACATGCTGATCAAAGGCCAGAAAGTCGAACGCATCAAGCTTGGCAATACTCTTTCCAACGACCAACTGGCCGGCCCCGAGTATCACTTCGATTTCATGCTCAGCAATCCGCCGTTTGGCGTGGAATGGAAGAAAGTGCAGAAGCAGATCACCGACGAGCACACGGTGAAGGGCTTCGACGGTCGTTTCGGCCCGGGCCTGCCGCGTGTGTCCGACGGCTCGCTGCTGTTCCTCCTGCATCTGGTCAGCAAGATGCGTGACCCACGCGACGGTGGCTCCCGCATCGGCATCATCCTTAACGGCTCGCCGCTGTTCACCGGTGGTGCCGGCTCGGGCGAGTCGGAGATCCGACGCTATCTGCTGCAAAACGACCTGGTTGAAGCCATCGTCGCGTTGCCGACGGATATGTTCTACAACACCGGTATTGCGACCTATGTGTGGATACTCAGCAACCACAAAGCTGCTGTGCGCCAGGGTAAGGTGCAGCTGATTGACGGTAGCGGGCATTCCGAAAAGATGCGCAAATCATTGGGCAGCAAGCGTCAGTACATTACCGAGGATCAAATCGAAGAGCTGGTGCGTCTATATGGCAGCTTTGAGCAGACCCCGCAGAGCAAAATTTTCCCCATTGATGCATTCGGCTACCGCCGTATCACGGTTGAACGTCCGTTGCGGCTGAACTTCCAGACCAGCGCCGAGCGTCTCGGGAAAGTGCTGGAAGAAAAAGCCCTGCAGAAACTCGACAGCGCCACGCAGCTACAGTTGATGGCTGCCTTGCAAGCGATGGATGCCAGTGTGCTGCACCGAAATCGCGAACAATTCAGCAATCTGCTGAAAAAAAGCCTTGCCGCACAGAGTCTTAGCCTGAGCGCACCGGAGCTCAAAGCCCTGCTCAATGCCCTGAGCGAGCGTGATCCCGAAGCGGATATCTGCATGATCAAAGGGCAGCCCGAAGCGGACACCGGCCTGCGCGATAACGAGAACGTGCCGCTGGGCGAGTCGGTGTATGACTACTTCCAGCGCGAAGTCATTCCCCATGTGGCGGATGCCTGGATTGATGAGAGCAAAACCGACGCTCAAGACGGCGAGGTCGGTATCGTTGGCTTCGAGATTCCGTTCAACCGGCACTTCTATGTTTTCCAGCCGCCGCGTCCGCTGGAAGCCATCGACCGTGACCTCAAAGCTTGCACCGACCGCATCAAGCAGATGATCGAGGCGCTGTCGGCATGAGCGAGCCAAACACACCCCGCAGTGCAACGGACGACCGCTTCGACGAAGTGCTCGCGCTGATTCACAGTGCCAGGCAGCAGGCCATGCAGGCGGTGAATACCCGGCTGATCGAGTTGTACTGGCAGGTCGGCGCTTATATCAGCGGCAAGCTGGAACAGGCTGAGTGGGGTGATGCCGTGGTCAGTCAGCTGGCCGAACATCTGGCCCGGACCCAACCTGGATTGCGCGGTTTCACCCGGTCGAATTTGTTCCGCATGCGGCAGTTCTACGAGACCTACCGCACCGAGGAAAATGTCGCACCACTGGTGCGACAATTGTCCTGGTCGCACAACCTGATCATCTTCAGCCAGAGCAAGCACCCGCAAGAGCGGGAGTTCTACCTGCGTATGGCGGTTCAGGAGAAATGGTCGAAGCGCGAGCTGGAGCGCCAGTTCAAGACGGCGCTGTTTGAGCGCAGCGTCACCCGGCCGGCAAAAGCCTCGGCAGTGCTGAAACAGACTCACCCCACCGCGTTGGAAGTGTTCCGCGATGCCTACATGGTCGAGTTTCTCGACCTGCCCGGCGGCCATGCCGAGGCCGATCTGCATCAAGGACTGTTGGCACGCCTCAAGGATTTCCTGATCGAGTTGGGCCGCGACTTCTGCTTTGTCGGCTCCGAATATCCGCTGCAGGTCGGCGGTCGCGACTTCGCCCTGGATCTGCTGTTCTTCCACCGTGGCCTCAACTGCCTGGTGGCCATCGAGCTCAAGGTTGGCCGCTTTGAGCCGGAATACTTGGGGAAGCTCGGCTTCTACCTGGAAGCGCTGGACCGTAACGAGCGCAAACCTCACGAAAACCCCGCCATCGGCGTGCTGCTCTGCGCCAGCAAGGACGACGAAGTGGTCGAGTACGCTCTTAATCGCAGCCTGTCGCCGGCGCTGATCGCCGAATACCAGACCCGCCTGCCGGATAAGCAATTGCTGCAGGCCAAGCTGCATGAGTTCTATGCGCTGAATGCCGCGCAAGGAGAGGCGCAATGAGCCAGTTCAAGCCGTACCCGGTGTACAAGGATTCCGGGGTGGAGTGGTTGGGAGAGGTGCCGGAGAGTTGGGCTGTACACCCACTCAAACGGGCAATTGAACGCATCGAGTCTGGCACTAGTGTCAATGCGGCTGATTTTCCGGCCGAACCGGGCTGCTTGGGCGTTCTAAAGACAAGTTGTGTATATACGGGAAAGTTTGACTGGACTGAAAACAAGACGGTTGATGATGACGACCTGAGTAGAGTCAGCTGCCCGCTGATAGAGAACACGCTTATTGTCAGTAGAATGAATACTCCGGATCTGGTGGGGGCTACAGGTCTGGTTACCGAAGCTCCAGAAGGGATATTCCTGCCAGACCGGCTTTGGCAAGTTTATTTCTTGGAAAGTCATTCTCCAGAATTCTTGTTCTACTTCACCAAGTCTCGGGAATATCGAGAGCAGGTAAAAATGGCCTGTTCTGGAACAAGTGCAAGCATGCAGAATCTTGGGCAAGATGATTTTCGGAGCTTGCTTTTCGCCGAGCCGCCAAAGCGCGAGCAAACCCTGATCGCCCACTTCCTCGATCACGAAACTGCCCGCATTGATGGGCTGATTGAAGAGCAGCAGCGCCTGATCGAACTGCTCAAGGAAAAGCGCCAGGCCGTGATCTCCAGCGCCGTTACCAAAGGTCTGGACTTCACGGTGCCGATGAAAGATTCGGGAGTCGAGTGGCTAGGCGCGGTACCGGCGCATTGGAAGCAGATTCGTATCAAGCACATATTGAACGCAATGATTGATGCTGAGCATAAAACTGCTGAGTACAGTGATGAGGGTGAATACCTGGTTTGTCGCACGACGAATGTTCGAAACGGCTCGCTTAGTCTTGAGGGGGCAAAATATGCCGACAGGAATACATATATTGGCTGGACTAGGAGAGGGGTGCCAGAGCCATTAGATATACTTTTTACAAGGGAGGCGCCGGCGGGTGAGGCATGTTTGGTGCCAGAAAACCTTGAAATATGCTTGGGCCAACGTATGGTTCTTTTTAAGCTAGATAAGACCAGGATTGATCCTGCATTTACTGTCCGCTCAATATATGCTGGACTGGCTTCAGACTTCGTTAAACAGTTGTCTCAAGGAAGTACCGTCAGTCATTTCAATATGGCGGATATCGGAAATATTCCGCTTTTTGAACCGCCGCTGTCTGAGCAGAAGGAGATTTCTGATTTCCTAGCCAAGCGCTGTGACTCTTATGACCGACTCATCAAGGAGGCAGAGTCTTCGGTGAGGCTGATCTCTGAGCGCCGCTCCGCCCTAATCTCCGCCGCCGTCACCGGCAAAATCGACGTACGCGGCTGGCAACCACCGGTCAGCGCACCACACCCCGAATTAGCAGAAGAGGTCGTGTAATGGCGGACAGCAAGGAAGCACAATTCCAGCAGGACATCATCGACGCGTTGTCTTCCCAAGGCTGGCTGGTCGGCACTGCCAGCGGCTACGACCGCAACACGGCGCTGTATACCGAAGACGTACTGGGCTACTTCAAAGATGCGTGGCCCGAGCGTTGGGACAAGTTCGCCAAGGCCAATCCGAACAACCCGGATGATCTACTCGTGCAAAAGCTGGTCCGCGAACTGGAGCAAAGCGGCACTCTGGATGTGCTGCGCCACGGCTTCAAAAATTTAGGCCAGCGGCTTGAACTGTGCAGCTTCCAGCCCGACCACGGCATGAACCCGGATACTCTGAAACGCTATCAATGCAACCGCTTGCGCGTGGTGCCGGAGGTGTCCTACTCGCCCCATGCGCGTGACGCAGGTGCCAGTGGACAAAGCTACAACCCACGTCTGGACCTGGTGCTGTTTGTCAACGGCATCCCCACTGCGACGCTGGAGCTGAAAAGCGAGTTCAAACAGTCGGTGGAGAACGCCAAGCGCCAGTACCGTTACGACCGCCCGGTCAAAGATCCGCTGACGCGCAAACCCGAGCCGCTACTGACCTTCAAACGCGGTGCCCTGGTGCACTTTGCTGTGGGCCAGAATGAAGTGGCGATGACCACCAAACTCGCGGGCAAGGACACTTTTTTCCTGCCGTTCAACCTGGGTAGCGAGGAGGGCGGCGCGGGTAATCCAATGCCTGCCGACGACAGCCAGTACGCCACCAGTTACCTGTGGCAACGCCTGTTCCGGCCAGATGCCTGGCTCAAGGTTCTGGGGCGTTTTCTGCATCTGGAGAAAAAGACCAGTGAAAGCTTCGACGGCACGCAGGTAACCAAAGAAGCGATGATCTTCCCGCGTTATCACCAGTGGGAGGTGGTTAACAAAATCATCGAGACTACCCACGTCGAAGGTCCAGGGAAACGCTATCTGATTCAGCACAGCGCCGGCTCTGGCAAGTCCAACTCTATCGCTTGGACTGCACACCAACTCGCTTCGATGTATAACGCGGACGGGCAGCGGCTTTTCAACTCGGTAATCGTCGTCACCGACCGCACGGTTCTCGACAGTCAGCTGCAGAACACCATTTACCAGTTCGAGCACGCCCAAGGCGTGGTCAAGCCGATCACCCGTGATATCGGCAACCAGAGCAAGTCCGAACAACTGGCCGAGGCGCTGGCTGAGCAGACGCGGATTATCATCGTCACCATCCAGACGTTTCCGGCGCTGTTTGATGCTCTGGACAAATACCCAAAGTTGGCCAGCGGACGCTACGCTGTAATTGCTGACGAAGCGCACTCGTCACAAACCGGCTCATCCGCCAGCAAGCTGAAGCAGATTCTCGGCTGTGACGCGCTGGACGCTGAGGAAGTCAGCGCTGAGGAGTTGTTGGACGCCGCCGTACAGGCGCGCCAACCGAACGAGCGCATCAGCTACTACGCCTTCACCGCAACACCCAAGGCCAAGACACTGGAGCTCTTCGGTCGCCCAGCCGACCCGACGCTGCCGGCAAGTTCCAGCAATAAGCCTGAACCCTTCCACCTCTACTCGATGCGCCAAGCTATCGAAGAGGGGTTCATCCTCGACGTACTGCGCAACTACACCACTTACAGCACTGCCTGGAAGATTGCTCACCCTGATGGTGCAGATGATGAAGTCGACAGCAAAAAGGCGCGCATCAAACTGGCTCGCTGGGTGCGTCTGCATCCCTACAACATCAGCCAAAAGGTCGAAGTGATCGTTGAGCATTTTCGCGCCAATATCTGCACGCTGTTGAACGGGCAGGCCAAGGCTATGGTCGTGACCAGCAGCCGCCAGGAAGCTGTTCGCTATCAGTTGGCTGTGAAGAATTATGTGCAGCAGATGGGCTACAACGATGTCCACCCGCTCGTGGCATTTTCTGGCAGCGTGTTGCCCGACGATGTTATCCCTGAAGAGGTGACGGAGAGTAGTAGCCTGCTGAATGCGGGTCTGAATGGCCGAGATCTGGCGGACGCTTTTGATACGCAGGACTTCAATGTGATGATCGCCGCCAACAAATACCAGACAGGCTTCGATCAACCCAAGTTGTGTGCCATGTACGTGGATAAAAAATTGCATGGCGTCGATTGCGTGCAAACCCTCTCACGGCTGAATCGCACTTTCGGTGATGGCAAGCAGACCTTCATCCTCGACTTTTTCAACGAGCCGCAGGACATTCTCGACGCATTTTTGCCCTACTACACAAAGGCAGAACTGCTCGATGTCACTGATCCGCAGATCATCTATGACTTGCAGAAGAAGTTAGATGCTGAGGGTATCTATCACTGGCAGGAGGTCGAGGCGTTCGCAATGGCGTTCTTTGATCCCAAAGCGGCGGCCAGTAAGCTCAGCTACTACTGCACGCCTGCGAAAGAGCGATTCGCCAAACGCTATGCGTTCTCGGTGGAGTCGCACCAGCAGGCAATGGATTTCAAGCGCATTGCTGAAGTCCATGGCGACAGCGTTGGCTTGAAAAAAGCCGAGCATGCGCTGAAGGAGGCTGGCGAGCAGGTTGATCAGCTCGACCTGTTCCGCAAGAACCTACAAAGCTTTGTACGCTTGTATGAGTTCCTCTCCCAGATCGTTCCCTATGAAGACCGCGAACTGGAACAGCTTTGTGTATACGCCAAGCACCTTCACCCCCTGCTACGAGTCGATCGCTTGCAGCAAGACGATGTCGACGTGGGAGAGTTGCAGCTGAGTCATTACCGGCTGAGTAAGCGTGCTGAGCACCAGTTGCGATTGGATGAGGAACGGGGTGAATACGGCCTCAAGCCGAGTAGTGACGTGGGCAGCGGAAAACCGCATGACCCTGAAAAGAAGTGGCTGTCCGAAATCATCGATGCGCTCAACGATATCTTCGGCGCCGAGGTCAGTGATGAAGACCAGTTGCAATTCTTGACGGGAATCGCCCAGCGCATCAGCCGCCAAGAGGATGTGATGGCTCAGGTGAACAACCATTCAGTGGATCAAGTGATGCACGGGCTGTTCCCGAAACGGGTACTGGATACAGTGCTCGATGCTATGACGGACCATGAGAAGCTCTCGCTGGAAGTGCTTGATAACGAGGCTAAAAGTCGGGCGTTCGCACTCATGATTCTGAAAATGTTGAAAACATCGGCTGCTTCAGATGATAGAAGCGAGCGCAGTGCCTGAAGCTGGCCGGTAAGGGTAGAGAGAAACGATGGCAATTCCAGACTTTCAAAGTGTGATGCGCCCGGTACTAAGCACCGTGGAAAACGGTGCTCCGCTGCCGCTTAATGAGTTGCGTGAGCGGGTCGCCGATCAGTTTCAGTTAACGGAGGACGAACGCAAGGAGCGCCTGCCGTCTGGCCAGCAGACTGTGATCAACAACCGAGTGGGCTGGGCTCGGACGTACCTCAACAAGGCTGGGCTCCTGACAATCCCTGCAAAGGGAATGGTGCAGATCACGCAGCGTGGTTTGGATGCGTTGGCTAATGGCCCAGAACGCATCACTGTGACGTGGTTGAAGCGGTTCCCCGAGTTCGCGGACTTCCATACGGCTAAGTCGCAATCGCCTGATTTACCCGTTGCACTGCGCGTTGACCTCGTCGAGACAACGCCGGACGAGCAGTTGGCTGAGGTTCATCAGGCGTTGGTGCAGTCTCTCGCGGATGAACTGTTGGCGCAGGTATTGGCGTCGAGCCCCCGATTCTTTGAGCAGCTGGTGGTCGATCTGATGATCGCCATGGGCTACGGCGGTTCTCGAAAAGAGGCAGGCAAGGCGACTCAGGCAACCAATGACGACGGCATCGACGGGATCATCAAAGAGGACAAACTCGGGCTCGACTTAATCTATCTCCAGGCCAAGCGCTGGACTAACACTGTGCATCGTCCGCACATCGATAACTTTATCGGCGCCCTGACTCGTCAACGTGCCCGGAAGGGAGTGTTTATCACCACGTCGGAGTTTTCCCAAGGAGCTCGCGCTGCAGTGCTCGGGCTGGATATCAAAGTGGTGCTGATTGATGGAGTAGAACTCGCGCGATTGATGGTTGAGAACAATCTGGGTGTGAGCGTCAAGCACATTTATGAGGTGAAGCAGTTGGACAGTGATTACTTTGCGCAAGAGTGATCCCGTTACGCTTGCCGACCGCGGCAAGCTGGTAGGGTGTCGGAGAGAACTGATTGCGCTGCACCTACCGAATCGCAGCCACAAAAAAAGACGCCCATGGACGTCTTTGTTTGATCATTTGGTGGGCCGGGGTAAGTTGAACTGGTTGGTTATCCCGTTGATAAATATAGTTAAAATTAAGTTAAAAGTATTCTTGGAATACCATTTGGAATACCTAGCGGCTGAAATTGAGCTTAGGACATCGAGCAGTGCGTGAGCGCTGCTCATATGTCTTACCAGTCACGCTTGGGATTTTTGATGCGGTCCTTTGCATCAGCTTTTTCAGCTTTGAGCTGCGCTTTCTTAATCAATCCTTCCAAGGTTTCTGAAATTGTTTTCCTTTGATTTCGAGCAAGGCGGTCAAGCTGCTGCTTCACTCGCACGTCGAGCGTAAAGCTATACGCCTTTCTCTCCGCTAAACCATCCCTGTACTGCTTCTGCCGCCACGCTGCTTTCATATTTTTGATAAGTAGCACCATGGAAGGGCTATATCGTCGCCCTCTGCTCCACTCCAGTATTAGCTCTCGTGGGTGGCCGAGTCTGAGCTGGCTATCGATAAACCCCTTTCCCCTCAGGTAATCGACTGCCCATCCAGCTTTCTTATCATCTAGAAGGCCAAGCCACGACCGCAACAGCTCCTCTAGCTCGGTACTTCCATCACTATCAGCCCGATTATCACGCATACAGGGTTACCTAAAGGTTAACCGCGGTAGGTTAGCGAGTTGTGTTGCTTGGTTGCAATACTTGTGTCATTACTTGGTAGCGTTACGGCGTAACTATTTTATTTTTTCTAACCTCTACATGGCGTTACGTTACTGCGTAGTGAAACATGTTTTCATGTGGCGTATGGTCATGGATTCTGGGAGGGTAGGCCTCCATTGTTGAGATATTTTGCATCCGGAGTAGACTGTTTTTTAGACATTTCTGGCATGAAAATCGTCATCTGTTTTTTAAAGAAAATCGCCTGATCCCCAATTAGTCGTCATCCTCTCCAAGCCGCAAGCAGCTCTGAACATGACTGAACGGTCCGCTGCTAGCTGTCGCCTTGTCCAGCTAGCAGTTCAGACCTACGCTTGGATTAGGTGTCGAGTTCGAGAGCATTTGCTCCAATGGGAGGGGGAAATTTCGCTGTGGTTGATAGTCCTTTCCGCTCGCCGGGCTGGGTCGGAGGCTCATAGTTTTTTTTTACCATTCCCGCAGATCTTCTGAGCCAATTACAGGAGACCGCTCATGAGGATCATTCGTCTGAAAGAAGTCATCGTTTCCACCGGCTTGGCCCGGTCGACAATCTACAAATACATAGCGGAAGGCAATTTTCCCAAACCGCTGTCACTAGGCGACCGCTGTGTCGGCTGGGTTGATAGGGAAGTGCACGATTGGATCTTGGCAAGGATCGAGGAGCGTGATCTGGGGGAGGAGGGGGCCGCGGTGCGTTCCACCAGCAGCCTGAGTATGGCCAGCTAAAACTACCACCTGCGCCATGACCGGCTAAGGCTGGTCATGGCATTTATGCTGCTTGGAAGGCCCAACGCTCTCAGCTAACTCTCCCAAGATTTGATTCGGTGTATATCTCGGCTGGCTAGGCAATGTCGCTCCCCGTTGCCTAGACAGCCTGAGATGGTCGCTGGGGCTTGGATCGGGATCTAAATATATAGGTATAGGCTATCAATACTGGATCAGTCGATAGGTTGAGATCTAATGGCAACATGAGCTCTATCACCCTGTCTATGGGGTAGGTCGGTGGTCAAAAAAAACACAACACGCACCTGGTATGCGAAACCATCAATCAGGTACACAACCATGACCGAACGAAACACCAATACCCCTCGATCTCAATCCGATATCGCTATCCGGATTGAGCGCCTCATCAACGCAATTCGGCATACAGATAGCCAAGCCTACCGAATCACGTACTCGAAGCATGGGGGTGAGCAGGTCAGAAAAACCAGGCTGTCAAAATACTTCGACGGAATCGAGCAGAAGGTCACGCTGTTCGAGGGGAATGTAGACTACCAGTACAGCTGGCAGTTGAGCATTTTTCAGCAAGCCTGCCAGGCCATTGGGATTGAGCTCAGTCCATGCGGCATTACCTGCTTGAATGGGGATAAAACGCGCTATCTGAGCATCAGCGAGACACTGAACGAGCTGACCAAGTGCATCCGTACTCTCCTCGCCCAGAAGAGATTCAAACGTCGGGAGCATGACCAGCGCTACCTATGCACTCAGCAGGAGGTCGAGATTGGCCGTTACGTGGATGCCGTGCTTGATCGTTACGCCCGTGCCTGCGTGATCAGAGTTGATCTGTATTATCGGGCAGAGGCCCAAGCGAGGTTGCGTGTGGAGCGCGTATTCGACGATCTGAGTCGGTTGATTGATGAGCGTGAGCGCAACCTGATTTTCGACCATGAAACAGGCTACATCTGCAGCGTCGAGCAGGGCGAGGATCGTGGCTACCATATCCATGCAGCCTTTTTCTTCAACGGTTCTAATGTGAGCGCTGACATCTACAGAGCGCAACAAATTGGTGAGTTGTGGGAGCGCATCACTCGTGGCCAGGGCAGTTACCACAACTGCAATCGTGAGAAAGAAAAGTACCGGGACCGGCAAGGAGTTGGGTTGATCCGTCGGCGTGATCTAAATGCACGGCGTAATGTGCATTACGTCATGCGCTACCTAGTCAAGAATGATCAGCACCTGAGGCTTAAACCAGTGGGGGCTCGCTGCTTACGAAAGGGAGTGGTGAAGAGAGACTTGCGGGGTGACGAATCGCTTCGCTCCCCCAGTGACCGTATTGATCATGCAGGTTGGGGCGGCAGTTCCAGATCGCGCTGGTGATCCGATGGGTTGCCAGCGATCCGGACGCCCGGCTGTGGCGCAATAGCCACAACCCGGGAGCACAGTTGAGTTACATGGGGCATGTGCTGATGGAAACCCTAGCGGTCTGGTGCGCGGTGCCCACATGAGCCTGGCCGGTGGACGTAGCGAACGTGAAGCCGCGCTAGCGATACTTAGCACGCTAGGGGCACCGTCGACGCAGTCTGGCTGCAGACAAGGCTTACTACGCGGTTGACTTCGTGGCCGCCTGTCGCGCCCTTGGGGTTATGCCTCATCTAGTCCAGAACACCGATGGCCGGAGCAGGTTATCGACTGCCGTATCACTCGTTATCCTGGCTATTGCCTGAGCCTGAAGATACCTGCCTGGATCGAAACCCACTTCTGCTGGCTCAAGGTGGCTGCCGGGAGGTGAGACACAGGGGGCTAGAGCGTGTCTCCGCGCTGTTCCAACTGGTCATGGCGGCAAGCAATCTGGTGCGTCTGTCGAAGTTGCTGGCTGCAGGTTCAGCTGCATGAATGCCTCAATTGGGAATATGCGTTCGGAATCTGTGAAAACTGGCGATTTCACCTGTTCACCGCTCTGGGCAAGGGCGCGTGACCGCTAGGACTGCGTTGTGGCGGCAGTCCTCGCGGTCATAACGCCAAATTTCAACAGGTTGCTAGGGGATCCAGCGCCAGTCTGGAGGTAATCGGAGGGATCTAGGTGAGTCCCGGTAGCTTTGAAATGGCGGGTTTGGCAATTCCGAGCTTCTGTACTGGGGATGCAAAGCTCGCGTGGTAGGTACTGACCTGATAATTTGCCGGGTTTGCAGTTCGCTGCGGCTCGCGACTTTCGGAGCTCTGGGCGCTCTACTAGGCCGCTGGCTGAGCAGGCGCGTCGCCCGAGTGTATTGCGGCCGTTGCCGACTGGATGGACAGAACAACACAGCGATGACCTGCAGTCATCGCGCATGAATTGAAGGAAGGGCGTAATGCCAACATTAAACTGGATCGGCAAGGAAGCTGTGGTGAAGCACCACAAGGATGTACCGTTCCGTCTGCTAGAGCCGGTGGCCGAGCTCTCCTGTGGTGACAATCACGGCAAGGACAGCGGCAACCTCATCGTGCAAGGCGACAACTTACATGCGCTTAAGGCCTTGCTGCCGCGCTATGCAGGGCAGGTGAAGTGCATCTATATCGACCCGCCTTACAATACCGGCAACGAGGGGTGGGTGTACAACGACAATGTAAACAGCCCTGAGATTCGAAAGTGGCTGGGCGAAGTGGTGGGTAAGGAAGGCGAGACGCTAGACCGCCATGACCGCTGGCTGTGCATGATGTATCCACGGTTGGTGCTACTTAGACAGTTTTTGCGTGAAGATGGGGCGATATTCGTATCCATCGACGATAACGAAGTGGCCACGCTGCGCTTGTTGATGGATGAAATATTTGAGGCTCGTAACTTCGTTGCAACCTTCATCTGGAAACGGCGTACTAGTCCAGATAGCCGAAACCTATCAGGAATTTCTAGCGACCATGAATGCGTTATGGTCTATCAGAAATCAGAAGGATTTCGAGTTGCTGGCCAGGCAAAGGATCTTGAGAAGTACTCGAATCCTGACAATGATGCACGTGGCGCTTGGATGAGTGACAACCTCACAGGTCTTGCCAATGCATCAGAGCGTCCAAATCTTCATTACGACATGGTTCATCCTGATACTGGTCAAGAGTATCCTCCACATCCCTCTCGTGGTTGGATATACGGACGTGAGCGGATGGACCAGCTTATTCGTGATGGTCGAATTCTTTGGCCAAAGAAGCCGAACGGTCGGCCACGACTGAAACGATTCGTTTCAGACATGAAATCCGATACAACTGGATTCTCGACCGTCCTTGAAGCTCCGGGCAACGTAGAGGCAACAAAGGAGCTTTCAGAGCTTCTGGGGCCGAAGGTTTTTGCTTTTCCAAAGCCATCGAAATTGATCCAGTTGATCATTTCTCAGGCAAGTGAAAAAGATTCGCTAATCCTCGATAGCTTCGCCGGATCCGGCACTACCGGCCACGCAGTGCTCAGGCAGAACTCCGAAGATGGGGGCAATCGCCGTTTCATTTTGGTGGAAATGGATGAACGAATCGCCCAGAGCGTGACCACTGAGCGAGTGCGCCGCGCAGCTCAGGGTTGGACCAGCTCCAAGGACAAGGCCGTTGACGGTCTGGGCGGAGGGTTCCAGTTCTGCCGTCTTACTCAGGAGCCGTTGTTCGACGCCTACGGCCAAATACGCGGCGACGTAAAATTTGGCCAGTTGGCCGAGTTCGTTTGGTTTGCCGAAACTGGCACTGGCTACACCGGGCAATCCGACTCGCCCCTTTTGGGCATGCACGATGGGCGCGCCATTTACCTGCTCTACAACGGCATTCTCAAGGACAAATCCGTGGCCGGTGGCAATGTGCTCACCGGCCCGGTGCTGGACGTGTTGCCGACATTCGCTGGACCGAAAGTGATCTACGCCGCCGCCAACCGTCTGGGTGCACGCGCCGCACGCGAGGGCATCACCTTCAAGCAAACCCCTTATGCGCTAGAGGTGTAACCCATGTCCGGATTCGCCCCCAAGATGTATCAACAGCAAGTGCTGGACAGCGTGGAGGCCTATTTCCAGGCCTGCCACGAGCAGCCTTCTCCCGCCGTCGCCTTCACCGTCACCACTGAGCGTCTGTGGGGCCGCGGCAACCCCTACCACCCGCTGTCCGGCTTCCCGTTAGACATGCCCTATTTTTGCTTGCGTGTGCCTACTGGTGGCGGCAAGACCTGGCTGGCGGCGAAAAGCGTGGCAGGGGTCAACACCCATCTGCTGCGTACTGAGCACAGCGTCATTTTGTGGCTGGTGCCCAGTAAGCCTATCCGTGAGCAGACCCTTAAGGCGCTGAAAGATCGTAACCATCCCTACCACACCGCGCTGCTCGAAGCTGGGCCTATCACAGTGCTGGATCTTGAGGAGGCCAAGAGCATCACCCGCGCGACGTTGGACACCTCAACGACGGTGATTGTCGCCACGCGGCAGGCGTTCCAGGTGGAGGAGGAGGAGTGTCGCAAGGTGTACCAGAGCAGCGGCACGCTGATGCATCACTTCGACAACCTCTCCCCCAGCCAGCGCGATGAACTGCTGACCGATGGTGAAGGCAGTGAGCGCACCACTCCCTATTCTCTAGCCAATTTACTGCGCCTGCGTCGCCCGTTTGTGATTGTCGATGAGGCGCACAATAGCCGCACCGAACTGGCCTTTGACATGCTGGCGCGTTTCCGCCCCAGCGGCGTGATGGAGTTGACTGCCACGCCCGACCTGGAGCGCACCCCCAGCAATGTGCTGCACAGCGTGTCGGCCGCCGAGTTGAAGGCGGAAGAAATGATCAAACTGCCGGTGGTGCTGGAGACCGAGCCGAACTGGCAACAGTGTCTTGCCGATGCTATTGGTCGGCGCGACGCGCTGCACAAACTGGCCGACGAAGAACGTCGAGCCGGTGCGCCATATCTGCGGCCGCTGGTGTTGATTCAGTCCGAGCCGCGCCGGGCTGGTGTAGAAACGTTGGATTTCGATAAGGTGCGCAAGGAGCTGATTACTAATCACGGCATCCCGGCCGATGAGATCGTCGTCGCTACCGGAGAGGAAAAGGGCCTGGAGCAGCTCGACGCTGACTACAAGCTGGGCATTGCCGACCCGGTTTGCCCTGTGAAGTTCGTCATCACCCAGAAGGCGCTGGCCGAGGGCTGGGACTGCCCATTTGCCTACATATTGGTGAGCATGGCCTCGTTGTCTTCTGCAACTGCTGTGGAGCAGTTACTCGGTCGCGTGTTGCGCCAACCCGATGCCAGCCATCGCCATGCCACGCCACTGAACCAGTCCTATGCCTTTGTGGTGTCACGTAGTTTTGCCGAGACGGCGGGTGCGTTGCGTGACCGGCTGGTGGCCGGTGCTGGCTTTGAGCGACGTGATGTCAGCGAGTTTGTCATCGCCGCGAAGGCCGAGCAGGCGCGGCTGGATCTCGAGGGCACGCGTGCGGTCTATACGCCGGTTGCCGTTATCTTGACGGAAAGGCCTGACCTGAAGAGCGTGCCCAAACTGGTGCGTGACAAGGTGAGTTGGGATGGTAAGCGCAACACACTGACAATCAGCACGCCACTGACTGAGGATGAGGCGGAAGAGCTCAAGGCTTCGGTTAGTTCGGATGCAGCAGCGGTAGCGATTGTGCAGGCTGCCGAGACCAGCCGTACCACTGCGATTGAGTTCTTCCAGACTCCAGCTGAGTTGGGAGAGCGTTTGCGCGTTCCGCAACTGGCAATGCGCGTGCAGGGTGAATTGCAACTGTTCGATGATCCGGAGGTGCTGGAGTATCCCTGGGATGTGTCGATCTACGACGCAGCACCGGCAACCGATGACCTTGCTACGTTGGGTGCCGCTCTGAAAGTGTCCGAGGGCGGCGAGATTGACATTGATGGTAGCGGGAAACTGGTTTCACGCTTTCTGCCCGATCTGCAGCGTGATTTAGGGCTGGTCTATCAGCCGGAGAACTGGGATGAGCTACGCCTGGCTACCTGGCTATGCCGCAACCTACCTGAGCCGACGCTAACCCATGCCAGTAAGCAGGCCTTTGTAGCGGCGTGGCTGACTGATTTGCTGCGCCGGGATGGCTTCACGCTGGCCCGCGTTAACCTGCAGAAATTCCTGATCCGCAATCTGATCGAGACGCGCATTAGGGCGCTGCGTAAGCAGGCCGTGAACATGGCCTATCAGCAGGCGCTGTTTTCCGATGATGTGGCGTCGCGCGTAACGGTGGGCGATCAGTATGCTTTCGAGTTCCACGTACACGGTTATGCGCCAAGCCGCGATTACGATGGGCGCTTTGGCCACTTCGATTTTCGTAAGCACTTCTATGGCCGCATTGGTGACTTCGATAGTAAAGAGGAGTTTCTTTGCGCTTGCGAGCTTGATAAATGGGCGCAACAGGGGCGCATCCAGTTCTGGGTGCGAAACCTCGTGCGCCGTGAAGGCAGTTCGTTCTTCCTCCAGAAGGCTGATGGTCGTTTTTATCCAGATTTTCTCTGCCAGCTCCCCAATGGAGCGGTGTTGGCCGTTGAGTACAAAGGTGCCGATCGCTGGAGCGCCCATGAGGATGATCGTTTGATTGGCGGCCTGTGGGCACGGCTTTCCGAGGGGCGTTGCCGGTTCGTGATGATCACCGACAAGCGCTGGGAAGGGATTGAGGAGATTTTGCAGTGAGTGCAAGCAAAAAAGGCCAGATTGACAGCGCCAAGATCGTGATCGGCGAAGTGTTTTCCCGCTTTTGGTTCCGTATTCCGGACTACCAGCGGGCTTACGTCTGGGGCAAGGATGAGATATCGGAGCTAATTGACGATGTGAACTATGCCAGTGAGCACAGTCAGGACGGCCAGTATTTCCTGGGTTCGATGGTGCTGCGCAAGGCTACGCGCACCACCGACGGGGTAAGCTTTGAGGAGTACGAGCTGTTGGATGGTCAGCAACGGCTGACCACCTTGATGCTGATGTTGGCCTGCATCCGTGACCGGGTCACGGATGATAAGCTCAAGGGGGCCTGCCGCGAGATGTTGTTTCAGGAGGAAAACAAATGGAAGAAGATTCCTGGCCGTAACCGGATCGTTTATGACATCCGTGACAACGTGGGCAACTTCATCGAGCGCCATGTCAAGGCTGACAACGGCTCGTGCAGTGCGGATCTGACTGGCATTGCCGCCAGCAAGAATTTGTCCCTGGCCAATATGGCGGCGGGCATGCAGACAATTCATGCCGGTTTTGATGACAGCAGTCGCTTCCCTACGGAAGGCGATTTCGACCGTTTTGTTGGCTATCTGCTGAACAATGCCCTGTTCATCTATGTGGCCACCGAAGACCTGGATGATGCCTTCCGACTGTTCACTATCCTTAACGACCGGGGCATTCCACTCTCCAACAGTGACATTCTCAAGGCAAAAAACCTTGGGGCTGTCAGCAAGGAAAGTGAGCGCAGCAAGTGGGCCGAATACTGGGAAGAAGTCGAAGGCGAGATGGGCCGCGACGAGTTCGACCGCTTCCTCTCGCTGGTGCGCACCATCTATGTGAAGGACAAAGCACGGGAAGGCCTGCTTAAGGAGTTTGACGAGCGCATCTACGGCGCCAAGCCGCCGCTGCTGGCGCTGGGTAGTGAGAGCTTTGAGGCCGTGAAGGCCTACAAGGATGCTTTCAATGAGGCGATTCAGCTCGATGGCCTGCCAGCCGGTCTGGGTAATGCTTATCGGAACCGCATCAATGTGATGCGTCGAGGCCTGCCAGCCACTGACTGGATCCCACCAGTGCTCGCCTGGTATCGCAAGTTCAAGGCAGAGAAGTTGCTCGAATTGATCGAGCGCATCGACAACAAGTTCTCTGCCGATTGGATTGTGCAGCTCACACCCACCCAGCGCATCAGCAACATGAATGAAGTGCTCAAGGTGATCGAAGCGGCCAAGACTCCGGCTGAAGTGCTCGCCAGCAAAGCCTTCGACTTCGACCGCAAACAGTTGCAGGACTTGCTAGACGGCGCCATCTACGGTCGGCGCTTCGCTCGATATGTTCTGCTGCGCCTGGAGTACCTGCTGGGCAGCCATGCTGCGCCGTTGAACCTGCCGGATGATATTAGTGTGGAGCATATCTTGCCGCAGAATCCGGGCGGCGAGAGCCAGTGGGTCAAGGACTTCAATGAGGATCAGCGCGAGATATGGCTGCACCGCCTAGGCAACCTGATGCTGCTCTCGCGGCGCAAGAACACGTCCCTAGGAAATCTGGACTTTGCGAGCAAGCGGGTTCGCTACTTTGAGGATCGGGTAGAAAGCTTGCCAAACTCGCAGCGGTTGTTGGCAATGGGGAACTTTACGCTGTCAGACTTGGAGGCCCGTCACAAAGACCTGCTGCAGCGTCTGACAACTTCCTACGGATCGCGTGCCTGACCACTCAAGAAAGGCCCGTTAAGCAAAAAAAAATGCTCACCAGTATGAGCAGCCATAAGGCTGCTCATACTGGTCTATGCCCGCTTGGCGGGGATCTACGCTA
Source organism: Pseudomonas sp. 2 (assembly GCF_056627435.1). Taxonomy (NCBI): domain Bacteria; kingdom Pseudomonadati; phylum Pseudomonadota; class Gammaproteobacteria; order Pseudomonadales; family Pseudomonadaceae; genus Pseudomonas; species Pseudomonas sp. 2. The sequence continues at coordinate 88,495 of NZ_JBWXNG010000011.1, read as the reverse complement.
TGGATCAGAGCTGCGCCGCCGAGACGTGCTGCGCAGCTCTGATCCAGTTGAGTAGCCAGCCAAAAAAGCTCACTATCAGGGCGAAGACCAGCAGCACCGGCCAGAAACGCAGCGCGAGAACTAGCAACGCGACCGCGACTGCGCAACTGGCTAGGCTGCCAGCAGCATGAACAGCAAGATAAGGAAGCGGAGCAGGTACATGGCATGTCCCTCTCGCTTCGTTACCAGGAGCCTTGCTCAGCCAGCGATACGCAGCCCTCGTGGCCTACCACGATATGGTCCAAGGTTCGCACCCCGACCAGATCCAGCGCCTCCTTCAGTTTGCGGGTAAGGTTGCGATCCGCCAGGCTTGGCTCGGGGTCTCCAGATGGATGGTTGTGCACCAGAATCATTGCGGCGGCATTGTGTTCTAGGGCCAACTTCACGACCTCACGTGGATAGACGCTGGCGCCGTCTAAGGTACCCCGGAACAGCTCGTGAAAGACGATCACACGGTGTTTACTGTCGAGCATGAGCAGGGCGAAAACTTCATGCTCATACTCGGCCAGCAGGGCTTGCAGGTGGCTAAACACCTCCTTCGGGGATGTCAGTGCTCGCCCCCGGCTCAGGCGCAAATTTGCCAACTGGCGGGCCATTAGCAAGATGTCGGTTTCGGTAACCGGTGACTCGACCAGGTAGGTGCCGGTCGGATCACTGGCTTTTAGTTTGTGCAGTCGCATGATCAGCTCCTCAGAGGTTATCAATCGGGCGAATATGGCGCTGTGCTTGTGCGTCCAGTTTCTTGGCCAGGCTGTTTGGTGTAGGGCGTGGGGACGTATTGGCGACTGGTGATGCGCTTTCTTCGGTGGAGTAGAACTCCTCGACGATAGCGGCACCGTCTTCCACGCTGTCCTCGAAGGAGCCATTGCCGAATCCATGCCTTGCAGCCTCATCCAGCGCTGCCTGGGCGAATCCCGTGGCTTTCCGCTGAGCATCGAGGTCATTGGCAGCCTGCAGCGCCTCGGCTATACCCATGCCGCCACGCACCGTCAGGTCGACGTAGAAGATAGGTGTGCCGTGGCTTTGGCGGGTCGACTTACCACGTAGCCGCAGTTCCAGCGGCAAGCACGCCAGGCGGTTGCCCGAAATGGCTTGAAAGTAATGCAGCCGGGCGGCGAGGGTGCGGATACTGTTGAACCCGGTGGTGCGAAACATGAAGCTACCGAGCGGATCCTCATCGCCAATTACCACGTTCAGCCGTCCATAGGGCCTGCAGGCATTACCCTTGGCGAACGAGCAGGTATCTGGCGAAGGGCAAGGTAGGGACTGCATACCCTCTTGGGTAACGCGCTTGCAGGTCTCACCGTTGCCCACGCACAGCGGTCGTCCGGACTGCCGATCAAACAGGGTGTAGTCGGCACGAAAGTTCAGCTCGGGCTCGTTGAACAGTAGACGCACCGGAATGCTGCGCAGCTTGTCGTCCTTACACTGACGCAACTCATCGTTGAGCGGGTGCAGTAGCCAGCCGTCTTTGCCTTGTACCTGGGAAGTAATGGTGAACTGGTCATCCTTTTCTGGCAGACGTTTGCCATTTTTCTCGATGACTTTTCCGATGGAGATGCGCCCGAGCACAGGGGGCGTTAGGGCTAAGCCTTTCAGCATGGTGGTTCTCCTGGAAATAAAAAAGGCCAGCCAGGCAGCGCGGACTGCATGGACTGGCCAAGGGGGAGTGGAGTGAGGGAATTGAAAATCAGCCGACCAGGAAGCGTCGCGCCCCGGGTTTCAGCAGTGGGTACTTGGCCTGCAAGTAGGGCTTGTCCTGGAGCAATTGGGCGACATCGATTCCGACGCTATCCTTGGCTTTGCGCCAACTGACGTAGCCGCTGCTAAATTCCGCCCGGCTGGCATAGCCCATAGCCTGCTGAAGCATCTGCTTGAGTTCGGCCTCGCGCTTTTCTTTGTCGGCAATCGACTGGCGGACGGCCTTGAGCTCGATGTAGGTCGCCGTCAGTCCGGCATGAGTGCTGAAGTCGATGATTTGGCCTTTGTCCTCCGGATACAGGCAGCGCAATGCGAATTCAGCAGAGGCTGTGCCATCGACTGGTGGTGGCGTATCTGTCTCCACGAACTGCCAGAACTTGCGCTCCAGTTCAATCAGACGCGTGATGAGTTGTTCGTCCCGCTCAATTCGATGGATCTCCAAGGTCTGACCGCCGAGCAGTACCGCCACATCTGCAGCCTGCTTACCAGTGACGGCGAGTTGGTGCATCACTTGAAGTTGAACATACTCTGGAACGCCCTCTTTCCAGAGGCGTGCCCCGCTTATACCGGCGGTCTTGCATTCGAGGATCTGCACATCGTCGGCACCGATCACTTCGCGGTCGATATTAGCGAGCATCCAAGGCAAATCCGGATCCGGATGTTGCAGCACGGCGTTAATACGACGGACTCTATACTTGGTGCGTTTGCTGTAGTGCCAGGCCACGATGGGCTCGAGGATATTGCCCCAGTACATCGGGCTTTCCTCATCATGAGGATCAGCCTTTGGTAGCCCAGCATCGCGACCGGTCTTCTCCAGCCACAGCTCTAACTGGGATTTGTAGGGATTCAGCCCCACGGCAGCGGCGGCATCCGAACTACCGATACCCTGCTTACGGATCTGCAGCCAGTCCTCGCGCGGCAGCTCCTTGGTACTAACCAGGCGCAGGGCTGCGCGCTTCTTACGGGTGTTGCCGTTTAATGACGTCGCATTCATGGTATTCACCTGCAGACATAAAAAACGCCCGACCAGCACAAGGCTGATCGGGCGCGAGGGCTAGGTAAGTGAGGGCTAAGCGGCGAGCTGCAGAGCGGCATCCAAAGCGCGTTGCTTGATCCGTGCTCCCTGGCCAAACCAGGCCGAGTCCATGCGGTACTCGTTGCTCCTCGCGCGGCGCTCATGGTCGACAAACTCGGTCACGGCATTAAGCAATCCCCAGGCTGTGTCGCGTGCCGAGTCCAGCTGGCTACCACGCCCACGGCCTTGGTACAGCTCCTGGACTTTGCGTAAGGCGCGCTCGTTGGGCAGTTGCTCTGGCAGTGTTTCGGTTGGACTGACCTCGCACAGTACGGTTATGAAGAAGCTCAGTGCTTCATGCCACTGCACCTTGCGCTCAGCCAGGGCGCGCATGCGGTACATGAAGTCGTCCCATTGCGACACGGCGATACCGAGTTGCTTCTTTACCGCCTTCGGATCGAAACGGGTGTTATGCGGTACCTTGATCGCCCGGCAGGTACCATCCAAGGCGATGGTTAGGGTGTTGTTGCACACGACGCGCACCGAGGTTGGTGTGGCTGTGGTGGCCAGTGTGCCGTCGCAGGAAGTCGCCAGCAGCAGATAGCCATTCACCTGGTCGTTGCCGTTGAGCGCCGCACTTTGCCCGGTACGCGCCAGTGCCCAGAATTTGCGCCCCCCCTTGAGTACCCCGGCCGTTTCCAACTCGTAGCCGGAAACCTCAGTGAGGTCGCGATAAAACTCCAATACTTCCCGAGGTTGTACTGCGTGATAGCGTTGAGATACTACCGAAAGCGGTGTCTGGGTGTCGGAGCGATAGAGTACTTTCTGCTCCGGGAAAGAGTGGATAGTTCCCAGGTGACCAATGGCACTCGACTTGAAATGTACGAGGCTCTCCAGGATCTGCCAGTCCATACCGGATTCGCGTTGCCAGACTTCGATAGGCTGCCTCTTAGTGAGTTGATTTCCCAAGCCATGCCAAGGGACGTTCCCAGTGTATGCCATCCTTTCTATTAGATGTGACATTTAGCTTTCTCCGTAATATAAGTTAAGTGCGATGTGGTGTTTGTTCAATTGGTTGGATATATGCTGAATAAGTGCCCGCAGGAGAAGCACTCATAGTTATCGAATATACTCTGGTCAAATATTTCGCCAACTTTTGCTCCGGCAATACAGCCGGCGGCACCACCGCTAAGGGCACCAAAAATTGCTCCCCCTAACCCTCCGATGGGTCCTCCCACCACGCCGGAAATAGCTCCGATTTCTGCGCCTGCCAGGGCTCCAGTAAAGCCGCTCGTCGCGCCCGTAGTGGCTCCAATAATTGCACCAGTTCTCATACCGATGTTACGGGTTTTGATAAGTTGAGACAGACATTTTGGACACTGCAATGACATTTTACTAGCTCCTAAGTTGGTGTCATTGCGATGATGTGTGACTAGAAAAATTTTAAATGAAACGGAAGTGCACGTACCTCTTTGGGGGCACAGTTTATAAAAGGCTGATGAGTACGCTTCAGTGGTCGGAGGCTGAAGGCGATGGGACTTATTTAAAATATGTTCGCACCATCGCATGTGACCCTATCGTTTATGAGGTATGTTAATCAGGCGCTCGTCGCTAAAGAAATGGAGCCGAGATATTGGCTGAGATAGTACCCTGTTGCGGGGCGTAATGTGAGGCGGTTATAGCTTTGATTGCAGTAAAATCGGGGAGTGCGCTACCTGCTGGTAACGCAAAAAAAACTCCAATTTTACAATTAGGCACGAATTTTTTTCGTGCTTATCTGATATTTAAACAAAATTACTGTCCTTCTTGGCATTGCCTCTCCCACTCGCTGTAATAGTCCTCCATGACAGGAGCGTCATCACCCTGGTCTTTTTTATACGCTTTCAACTTGGCCTCGGCGCAGGAAGATAAAGGTGTGTCGTCCTCTTCAGGAACTGAAGGCTGTGCTACGATTGGTGCCGGTCTTGATCCTATAATAGCTGCAGAAGATAGTTGAGAAAGGAAGTTTTGTATTTGAGTAGTTGGTGCGAACTCGACGTAAATTTGGTTTCCGTCGTCAGTTGGTTGAGCGGTATACGTTAACTCCTGTCCAAACAGATTTTCTGATATCCGTAGTCCAGACTTTGCAGCGTAAGCGTTCCAGTCTCCGTTCGAACCGGTTAGCCACATGCCAGTGAGTAGCATGTTCTTCGCGCTATCAGGGTTATTCAGGTCTATGCCTTTCCTCGCGGAGACAATCAGCGATTCCGAAGCTTTGAATGAGAGCTTTCCAGCACAAAAGCTCTTATTTGACTGTTTGTCTAATCCGGTTGTCCGGGTACTCACCAACTGCGGTGTCAGTTGCTCCAGTGTCAACTGAATTTCTTCTGGACTCGAAACCGGGCCTCCTATCCTTGAAGTTCCGAGATTTATAAGTGTTTTTGTGATTTCTTCTTTTACGCTCTGCCCCAATGTGTCTGCGATGGATTGGTCATTACAGTTCAGCGTCTTTCCATCGCAGCCAGTGATGAAACAGCTGCTCAAAGCGATTGCTGAAAAAATGGTAAGAGAACGCATGTCTTATCCTTGGCTTGTAATCTAGTAAGCAGTCAGATGGCGTAGGGCGGAGGGTGTGCGTCACGTGTTTAGGCGGGTCAGGCCTGCTCTCCTCAAACCTCGGTAAGGCTGGGCTCATTAAAAAAAATGGGTCGTAAATACCGTGGTCGTATGGGCAGCATAGCGCAACGATTTGCGCTATGGGAAGAGTGTCAGCAAGTCATGATAAAGATCAGGGGCTTCAACGGTTTGGAGCAGCTGTCCGTTCGCGGAGAAAAAGGCTCGAGATTTCTCAGGAGGCGCTGGCGGATCTTGCTGGTGTTGATCGGTCGCACATGGGCAAGATTGAGAGAGGGGAACGGAACGTCACATTCCTCAATATCTCTAAAATTGCAGCTGCACTGAATTGCCGTGCTTCCGACTTGCTGATAGATGCTGGGCTTTAGTGCCAGGAGCAGAAACGGGTAACCCCTATTCGCAGGGGGGGGCCTCGTTCCTATGGTCGATCTTAAGCTTTGGGTCACATAGATCTCCACACTCAAAAACAAGCCATCGTTGATGGCTGATACTGACAGATTACCTAGCGCTGCTTTTTGGATGTGCTCGCTCCACCAAGCCATCATAGGGCGTCTGCGCTCGATATAGTCCGCCAGGTTGTAGGCGCTACGGACCTCGTCCTTGTCCACATGGGCAAGTGCCACCTCGATCAACTCAGGACCCAGCCGTGCTCGTTGAGGATGGTGCTGGCCATAGAGCGCATCCCCTGCGTTTCAGCCATGTAACTGACAGGTAGTCAATCTTACTGAGAAAGCTTTCGAGAAAGATGCCTGTGGGCTGTAGGTGTGTGCTCTCCGGGAGTGACTGGGCGAACCTGAAACCGAGCATAACAACCTGGCTTCTTGTTTTTCCTCCTCTTATGAGGGAGAATAAACGGAAGTCCACTCCATGAGTAAACGCTTATGCAGGCTTGTCAGATATTCAGTGATCCGACAGATGTAACCACACGCCTTGATCAGTTGAGCTTGTCTCATGAGGCTATTCGTGAAGCTGTCTATCAAGGCCATTTGCATCGTGTGAGGTTGACTCGAAATCATCCGTCGATTTTTCCAGGTATGGAAATGTGGGGCTGGATCGTCGGGTCATTCCGCGACCAAACACGCGCTTTAGGCTGGGCTGCCTATGAAAAAACCAACTATCCATTGACTGTCCATTCAGACCTCAAACTCGCGGTCTCGGTGGCGTCGGGTGACGCAAGCGTGGGCAATCCCTACGGCACTCCCACCAATCGCTCTAAAAAGGGAAGAAGCACCGTCGAGGCGATTCAGCACAATTCCCAGCTGGATATGTTCGCCGACTTGATTCCACAGCAGACGGAGTTCTCTGGGCTTGAGGGCTTTGAAACTTGGATGCTGCTACACCACACTGACACCGCGAAGAATGAAATCAGGTTTGAGCTTTCGCGGCCATCGAGCATCGACCACGGAGGCAAGATCACTGAGTGGTCTGAGCGAATCCTGCTCGGCGCTATCGACCTGGATGAAAGCTTCGCTCAAATTACCGGTCCAAGTGGCCCAGATATTGATATCGAAATTCGTCGTAAGAACACATGACTTTTTATGTTTAATTCACAACGGTTCGCGCTGGCCAGACGCAGACGCGGGATGAAAAAGCGCGAGCTCGCGGGCCTTATCGGTGTGACCGAACGGTCCGTGTCGAGTTATGAAAGCGGTACGCAGGAGCCTGAAGCTGGGACCTTGGCCAGGATTGCGAGTGCGCTTCGATTTCCAGAATCGTTCTTTTTTGGGGATGATCCGGAAGTCCCTACGCCTGATGTCGCAAGCTTCCGTTCACTTTCGAAAATGACGGCGTCTCTAAGAGACAGTGCTTTAGGGGCTGGCGCAATAGCTCTGCTGTTAAACGAATGGTTGGAGTGCCGGTTTGATCTTCCGCAACCCGATGTTCCGGACCTGGGTAGCGAGCGAGGGGCGCTTACATCATCGGAAGAAGCTTTCAATCAACTGACTTCTTCTCAGCAAGGTCCTGAGATTGTAGCGGAGACTCTGCGTGCTCAGTGGGGGCTTGGTGAACAGCCGATCAAGAATATGATCCTTCTGCTTGAGTCCAGGGGCATTCGTGTCTACTCGCTCGCCATTGACGCCAAGGATGTCGATGCATTTTCGATGTGGAGTGGTGGGCGACCGTTCATGTTTCTCAACACTTTCAAATCAGCAGAGCGTTGCCGCTTTGATGCTGCGCATGAGTTAGGACATCTTGTGATGCATCAGCACGCTCATCCTCAAGGACCAGATCTTGAGCGGGAGGCTAACGCCTTCGCTTCAGCGTTTCTGATGCCTAGGGCAAGCGTTTTGGCGATGGCTCCGCGTTCAGTAAGCCTAAATAGCTTGATCAAGTTCAAAAAAATGTGGGCGGTTTCCGTTGCAGCTTTGAATTACCGGTTACACAGCCTGGGGCTTACAACTGATTGGACTTACCGGACTTTGTGCATTCAGATTGCGCAAGAGGGGTATCGGGTGAATGAGCCTGCTCCTATCAATCACGAACGCTCTGTAGTGTTGGAAAAGATATTTGCTGCGCTTCGAGCTGAAGGAATCACGAAAACGAATGTGGCGGAACAATTGGCAATCTCGCCCGAAGAGATCAATGAGCTGACATTTGGTCTCATGCTAAATGTGCTCAGAGGGGATGGAGGTGAGGGCGCAACGGGTAAAAATCCGCCCCCCCCAAAACTGCGTCTTGTTAAAAGCTAGCGGATCCTGGGGGTTGAGATCGAGCCAGGTTCTCTAAAGAGAAATGTCCTGATTGCCATCATTCAGATCGCTACTTGATCCGTCGGCATCCTCGGGCTTAGGAAGCTGCTCAGCGGCAATAGAAAGATGTATAGAGGCGAACTGATGTGCCGTTATTCTCGCTGGCTCTCCATTCTGATAGTACTGAGGAGCGTCCAGCTCGGCGCCGTAGCGGGTGCGGAGGTTATCAAAAACGTAGTCCGGTGAAATTATTGACGCGATACTGTTGTAGCTCTCGCGCCTTAGGTCAGACCTAACCGGCAGGCCGCTTTCCACTTCCCATCCTTCTCCAATGTAGGTGTCGAGGAAGTCATCCAGCTTCGCTGGGTCTTTATCAAAAACCTCGCGCAAGCGCGCTTCGATCTCTTCTCGATTTCTTCCGTGCTGCCAGTACCAGTAAAGATTTGGTGCGTCTCGTCCTGCCTGCATAAACAACGGTTCAACATCGTCCGCGTCACGGATGCGAACAGCGAACAAATGGTAAAGGGCGTCGTCCGCTCCATTAGGAAGAACTCGGCGCTCTTCTGGTCTGTCCGCTGAGTGTGTGAGCCAGCGGGCGCACTCCATTCCCATTGCCAGTGGAAACGCCGCTCCAAGTACTGCCTCAGCAGCTGACTGCCTGTCAGATAAGGGGATTCGCCTGATAAGTTGAGAAATTAGTATCCCCGCGTACATTATCGTGCCGCCGATTACGAGAGCTCCGCGTTCGCGCGGAAGAAGATCTCCATTCCTCGCGACGGCGATTGCGATCGCTAACGCCGAAACTTCATCCAGAGAGTCCGCTCGATTCCGAAGTGCTTGGATCAATTGCGGCATGACGCGTTTTGAATACGAGCTCAACAGGCTGCGCTGCGAATCGGTATCTGCTGTGACGAGGGCGTCTATCAAGTTTGTTAAATGATTATCCGATATGTCTCCTTCAGGCACCCCGTAAACGAAGTAGCGTTTGAAATAACGGCTCGAACAAATTCTTCGCTCGTTCCCCCACCGCTCCTCCCAATCTCCCCCGTACATCATATTGCTGATTCGCGGAAAAAGAGGTTTCAAAAGTCGCTCTCGCATCTGGCCTCGCTCTTCTGAAGCAGAAACCGGCATTGCGGTTTCGAGGAGTCGATCAATGGCTGACGGAGGCTTTTCCAAACCTCGCAAAGCTTCGCGGGGCTCCCCTTGTAAAAACAAATCTGCGTTGTCGCGAATTGCGGCATGGAGCTTCGGGTACAACACCCTCAATCCTTCAACAAGCATGAACTCAGCGATGTTGACTTCCCCCTTGACGAGTGGAAGTGCAAACATGAGTGCGTTCGTGTACAGCTTTGCGACTCGTGGAGTTTCAAGCTTCGGCTCAAGGCCATCTACAAAATGACGAGTGAATACGTCAATCTGACGCTGGTCAAGGACAATCCCTGCTTGATTAAGAGCATGTTCGACCCCCTCGAAAGCGATTTCTCGCAGGCTGATTTGATCAGCAGGGGGTAGATGCAAGGGCACTTGAATGATTTTTTCGAGAAACGCGCGGCCTGCTTCTAGTCCCCCGGCGCCGTAACGCTCACCCAATGCAGCAGCGACTACCTCGTCATCGAAAGCCAGAACGTAGCAGGTGTACTTGAAGCTTGCCGAGAGCTTTACCAGCTTGAAAATGGCGTGGGTTTCTTGTCTATCCAACCGGTCAATATCATCGATAAGGATGACCAATCTTTTCCCGCTTTGGCCCAGAAGAGCGTCAATTTGATCCTTAAGCTTATCGAGACTGACTTTGGATAATGACTCTCCGATCTGCTTCGCCGCTTCCCCTGGATTGATTTCTACACCCGGCAGAGCGACTGAGATGACAGACAGGATACCTCCGTAGGACTCGAGCAGCGCCGCCGCTTTTTCTTTGAATGCTGGCTCCTTACCCAAGGCTTCAGCCAGGGTCGCAAAGAAGCCGCGCAAAAGCGCGTCCTCGGAAGGAAAGTGCCAAGGATTGAATCGTATTGTGACAACCTGTCCGTGTTGATCTAGTGACTCCTCCATCATCTTGAGAACTGAGGTCTTTCCATCTCCCCACGGGCCAAACAGGCCGATGACGATGCTTGAGGGGTCGAGGCGCCTGGCGATTGTCTCAGCGATACGCGCGGCGTAAGGCGCTCGCCCGAACCGATCTTGATGTTTTGAGGTGATTGGCTCGTCCGAGAAGTACTGATCGCTGTCATCGTCGCTTTCTCGCTCTTTACCAACAAGCTCTTCTGCCGGAGCATCCGACGAGGCTGCTGAGCCTTCAGTGCCCTTACCAAAAATTTTGCGAATCCACTTCATGACTCTCTCCTTGATGTCGCTTTAGTTTTTACGCGCTGATGCTCTTGCTTCTCTACGGGCCCTGCTTGATAGAGTCAGGTTTAGGCACCTTTGGGCAATACTCTCCGGTCCGATGCCATGTCCTCATTGAAGCCATCTGGCACAGGCTTGAAACCTGAGCCTGGCGAGCGGTGGCTGGACTGGAACTGGCGCAGGCTCAGTACGTCGATTTCACCTGTAATGCAGTAGTCGTGGTTACCTCCCTTGACTCGTAATATGTCGCGCTTCCAGCGGTCTTTATAAGGTGCGCGGATACGACTATCACCGAAGCGGCGATTGTTGCACTGGATGATGTAGGCATGAATATCAAGGGCGGCAGACTCGACCAGTGCGTTGAACGTGTCAGTGTCGCTGTTCCACTCTGGAACAAATAGCGCATCGACCTGGCCGCGTAGATCTGCGCGGTAACGAATATTGGTTAGCTCGCTGCAGATCATGATGGCAAAGCGGAAATCACCATGCTGGATGACTGGAGGCTTTTGCCACTGTTGCTCTTGAGTGGGCTGCATCTGCAGGCCTGCTAGGCGAAAGAGTTCTTTCTCCTCATGAAATGCTGGACGCTGTTTGTCCTGGCGATAGAGCATCAGCGAAGGGAACCCAAGACCGTCGTGGGTTAGCGAAGCCCAAACCTGGTGGCGCACATGCTTTCTCGGTGCATGGAGATACTCCACGCCGGTGATCAAAGATATGCCACGGCCCTTGAGCTTGTCGGCGATACGCATAAACCATTGGGGTGGTAAAGACACTTCCGGGAGGATCAAGTAACCAGCGCCGTCAGGCCGAGAGATCAGTTCATTAATCAGGCGATTGATGCGTTGGTAACGGTGCAGGCCGTCCGGATCGGGCCACCCCATGATGGCGGCAGCAAAGCTTTCATCTTTGGTTTCCAAACTGGCAACAGCGATAGTCTGTTTTGCTTTGGGTTCTCCGTCCGGGATATGCAAAACCTGCTTTTTGTCGAGGTGGGGCATCTTGTGCTCGGTCAGCTCAAAACCGCGCAGCGCTTGCACCACCAACCCCATTGTCTTGCGACTGGAGGCGGCAAAAGGGGTGGGGGCTATGAGGTAGAGCTCATTAAGGCTGAATGGGCGAGTGGCAAAGGTTAGACCAGACGGGGTGCCGTGTTTAAGCCTGAGCCAGTTCGCCAGTGTAGCGATGCCGTCGGTCATCTCGTCAGGCAATAGGTCTTCTGCGTCAAAAGTAGCGAGGTTTTTACGGAGTGGAATACCGCGCTGACTGACCATTTCCTGAGGCAGGCCTGTAAAACGCAAGGGGATATGGGCGAGATCGAAGCTGAACAGCCGAGCTTGAAGCTTCTGTATGTGCTGGGCGGTGATGTTCATTGGCCTGTCCAAGAAGTTACGCCAGATGACGAAGGCAAGGTTCTCCATATGACCGGTCATCTGGTTCTTCCAGGCGGTAGCCCCCGATTTGCTCAGGCGGGGAGGAAACGCAGAGACGATGCTCTGCGTTGTTACTTCCCAGATGGATCGCTTCCATAAATGTCGGGCCTCGGCTGGCACATTGGCAGCGGCGAGGCTTTTGATCGCTAAAGTGCAGTCGTTCTCTACTTTAAAGATCAGGCCACCAAGTGCGTTGATGATCTTGTCTAGGTATTCAAAGTCTTCGCAGGCGGTAGCCATGCGGATGATGCGCGGGAGGTATTGAGCCAGTTCGAAGAACTTAATCGGGGTGAGCAGATGCTCTATGACTGCGGCAAAAAAGGCATGGCGGTGTGCTTGCCAATCCTCCGGGGGGATATCGCGTTCGAAGGCTTCGTAGTTGCGAAGGCTGAGGGCAAAACCAGCGCGGTGCAGCGTTAGTGCATCGGTCTTTCGCAGATTGTCTGCTTGCTCTCCGGCAAGGTTGGTAGCTTTGAGCAGGTCCGTAGCCACGGTGTTGGGCGAATTCGGCAGGTCGGGTAAAGCGCGCCATTCGCTTGCACGTTGGTTGATCTGTTCGGAAATGGCGTTGACCAGAGCGGTACCTGCAGACCCCGCAAGGATGAACAGCTTGTTTTTGCTGTTTTCAAAAGCGATGCGGTCTTCTTTGAGATAGCCAGGTTTAAACAGGATGCTGCCGTTATTTTTTTTAAGCAGGTCCTTGCCGCCGTCGCGACTGAAGATCCACTCCCAAAACTGCTCAGTGGTTTTGATGTCGCTGGCGTTTTCCATGACCAGCAGAATGTCGTCCACATAACGGCCGTAATACAGTGGCACTACTTGTTGCTCGATGAACTGGTCGAGCCCGATTAGCGCCGCGTTCGCGACCACTGCAGACGCAGGCAACCCTACGGGCAAACCTTTTCCTAGTGGCGTTTCTTGTGCCCAGGCCAACAAGGCGGAAATGAACAGGCGGTTCAGTTTTGACTGCGATTCGCTCAGTTCAATTTTGGCTAATTTGAAGAAGCCGTCGTCGAGCATAAAGCCGGGGTTTAGCTCATGATAGAAACTGCTTACATCGGCTGTCAGTGCCAATACTTTTTTCTTTTCGCTCATGGCTGTGCGCATCGCCTTGATGCCACCGTCGCGCCATTCACGGAAGGGTCTGAGATAGGGTTTGAATGATCCAAGGGCCCACGTGTTGATCTCATCGTGCCGGTTACGGCGCAGGCGGCTGCCAAAGACGTTGCTGCTTAGCTGTTTGTCGATGAGACCGCCGACTTCCATCATCCATAGCGATGACAGCACGTGAAAGTCGATGCTGCAGCGAGCCATGAGGCGGAATACGGCGGTAGGGTGGTTGTCGGCCTCAGTCACACTTGCCCACTCTGCTTCCGGTGAGGCGAAGATTAGGCTTGTATCCTGCTTTCCGTTGGTAATCTGGATTTCTTTGGGTGCCAGCGTCCAAGTGCCGAGAAATGCGGGGTCTTTCACCCAGTCCTCTTTCATGGCTTCGATCTGCTCTTTCAGGCGAGCGAGATTTTTGCTCAGGTCATCTTCATAGTTGGCAATGTCGAACAGCGAGGGGTTAGTTGAGTAGTAGAGATCAACCTTGGCCTTGCGATAGGCGAGGCCAAGGTCGTGCAGCGATACCGACATCGGAATAACGCTCATTTCTAAACCTTCGGCAATCCTGAGATATCCCGGATATTACCGAAAGCAAGCATGAGTGCTAAAGCATTGCAAGGCGTTCTATCTCTACTCACTGATTGTCATGACTGGACTACTGAACGGCCCCCAGCTTAGTGGGCACTTGAACGGGCCGCTTTGGCTGTTAGCCTTCGGTCAGTGGCTGCTGCTTTGGGGCGATCGCTGCCCTCAGTAATGGACAGCGTTGGGGTCGAGGTCGCCTTAGGGTCATCGTATCGAAACGACCTTTTTATCTCGATTTTCGCTGATGGCTGATACCGATAGGTTTCCGGTTGCCGCTTCCTGGATATGGTTGCTCCACCAAGCCATCATTGGGCGTCTGCGCTCGATATAGTCCGCCCGGTTGTAGGCGCTACGGACCTCGTCCTTGTCCACATGGGCAAGTGCCACCTCGATCAACTCAGAATCCCAGCCGTGCTCGTTGAGGATGGTACTAGCAATTGAGCGCATTCCATGGCTTACCAGACGCCCTCCAAAGCCCATGCGCTTTAGAGCCATGTTGGCTGTCTGGCTATTGCAGTGCGTGCGAGGGTTACGGTCAGCCGGAAAGACGTACTCCCGATGTCCACTGTAGGGTTTAATCGCTTCCAAGAGCGACAGAGCCTGCTCCGTGAGCGGAATGATGTGTATCCGACGTTTCTTCATACGCTCCGCCGGTATAGTCCAGATCTTCTTTTTGAAGTCGATATCAGCCCAGCGGGCAGTGGCAGCCTCGGCTGGCCGAGTCATGGTGTGGAGCTGCCACTCGATTAGGCAACGGGTTGTTCTCTTTATGCTGGCGTTGGCTATCGCCACCATGAGTTCTTTCAGCTCATCGGGAGGCAGTGCCGCCATGTTTTTCTTTTTAGGCTTCTTGAAGACGGAGCGTATCCCGCTGAGTGGATTCGCGTAGATCAGTCCTGAATTGACTCCGTAAGTCATGATCTCGTTTAGTCGCTGCGTAAGCCGTTTAACGGTCTCAAGACTGCCCTTGGTTTCAAGCGGTCGGAGCAAGTTGATGACCTGCGGCGCACTGATGATGGAGATCGGTGTGCTGCCCAGATCCGGGAAAATGTGCAGTGTTAAGGAGCGCCAGATGTCCTCAGCATACGCTTGGGTTACTGAGTCCTTCTTCAGCTCGAACCACGCTGAGGAGATGTTCTCGAACGTATGCTCTGTGGCTGCTTTTTTTGCATTTCTTTCAGCGTCGCGTTTTTCTTTAGGGTCCAGTCCCTGAGCGACAAGCTCTCTAGCTTCAACTGTGCGTTTTCTTGCCAGGGCCAGACTGACCTCCGGAAAGGTTCCTAACCCCATGTTGACCCGTTTTTTGGTCACGGGATGGATGTAATTAAAATTCCACAGTCTGGAGCCATTGCTTCTCACTCGCATTTGCAAGCCATTGCCATCGGTGAGAATGTAGTCTTTCTCTTTCGGCTTTGCGGCTTTCACCTTTACGTCGGATAGGTGCGTGGCTTGGGAGCCCATGGTGTATTCCAGCGCTGGTTGTGTATTCCAAAAAATAGCAGGTGAAGGCCTGGAATACCACGTGGAATACACAAAAGCGTAGATGGTCTCGGACGCCTTCGGACGTTAATGGATGTTAAGTTATTGGTTTTACTAGGTTTTAGGCACAAAAAAAGACGTCCGTGGACGTCTTTAGATGTAAAAGTGGTGGAGCCGGGGGGATTTGAACCCCCGTCCGCCAGTACTCCGCTTTCGGGCCTACATGCTTAGCCGTGTCTATTAAGTTAACCCTCAGCGACCCGACGGGCAGGGTGCTTTGGGCGAGCTGTGTAAGTTTTAGCCGATTCGTCCACAGCGTACTGCACGGCGATCCTGTTCTGTATGACAATCATTTCGGGTTTACAGGCATCCCCTGATGATTGCTGGAGCCGAAGCTACCAGGAGGAAGGCTAGCGCCGCTTACGCAGCGAGAGCTTGTTCCCCGTAGGTTTCGTCATTGGCAACTATAGAAAGTTGCAACAGTGGATTTACGACTTCTGTTACCAAGTCGGCATGCCCCTAGAGTTTCATCACCGGCGTCGAATCCTAATCGGCCCCAATTCTGCTGCTCCAGGCAGTCAGGGGGCGGAGTGTACCCGAATCAATGAGATACGTCGACCTCATGCGGGTTGCGGCCGGCTTTTTGTCGGCCGCAACCCGGGCGGGATCACTTGGCGCCTTCGCTGCCGGAGCCCATGGTTTTCAGCTCTTGAATGGTCTTGCTGGTTTCGGCGATGCATTTCTTGTCGTCGCCGGCTTTCTGCGCGGTTTCACCGGCGGTCATGGCGCGCTCGATTTCTTCTTTCTTGTCGGGGCTCAGGTTGGTGGCCGCCGAGGTGTGGGCGTCCTTGAGGGTCTGCAGGTTGGTGCCGCACAGGTCATCGGCAGCGAATACCGGGGAACCCAACAGTGCAGCGGTCAGAAACAAGCCAGTCAGTGCTGTGCGCTTCATGTGTATCTCCTTATTGCCTGTGGACTCGGTGTGGCCGCTCGGTGGGCCGATGTCCGAGGTGGATAAGCAAGCGCCCGTGATGTGGCGCTTAAAGAGATGGACTGTGGGCTATCACAGGGGTTCTATTTATTTCGCGGGTGGTGGGAAGTGGCCATGTTGCGGAATGTGTCATGGGAAATGGGGCGGGTTTCGCCCCATTTTTGTGCCTTGTTGTGTCAGGCGGATCGTGGACGTGTAACGCGATCTACCAGGTAAACCAGCCCGTGATAGTCGATGCCGCCGTGCTGGGTCAGGCCGATTTCGCAGGTGCGGCTGGTGGAGATGCCTTCGCTGCAATACTGCACGGCGTCCTTGAGGGTGCGCAGCGAGTGGGCGTTGAGCTCCGGGGTGGTGAAGCCTTTGTCGCCGGCGAAGCCGCAGCAGTGAATGCCTTCCGGGATCACCACGTTGACGCTGCACATGCGCGCCAGTTCGATCAGCGCCTGGCTCTCGCCCAGGTGCTGGGTGCTGCAGGTCACGTGCACGGCAATGGGTTGCTGTTGCGGGGTGAACTCCAGTTTGTCCAGCAGGTGGGTGCGGATGAAGCGCACCGGGTCATAGAGGTCCAGACGAGTGTCCTTGAGGTCCTGAATCAGGCGCAGGGCGCAGGGGCTGGTGTCGCAGTAGATCGGGTCGAGGCCACCGCGGCTGGCCTTGGTCAGGGCGGCGAGCAGTTGCTGGCGTTTCTCGTCGGCCTGCTCGGCATAGCCTTTGGAGGCGAACGGCTGGCCGCAGCAGAGGGCGTCCTGATCCTCGGGGAAGACCACTTGGTAACCGGCTTTTTCCAGCAGGCCGCGGGTCTTGTCCATCAATGACGTCTGCTCGTGATCCGCGGCTGCCGGGCCCATCACCCGCGACACGCAGGCGGCGAGGTAGACCACGCGCGGGCGTTGGTCTTCCACCGGCGGGGTGAAGCGGATGGGGTTTTCCGGCTGGGGCATGGCTGGGGTCCACAGCGGCACGCGGCCGGACGAGGCCTTGGTCAGCGCGGCGGAGATCTTCGCCAGGCGTGGCGCGCCGAGCAGCATGCGTGCGCCGTTGGCGGCGTGCAGGGTGAAGCGCGCGCCCTTGAGTGCGGTGGTGAAGTGTTCGGCCAGCCAGCCGGCGGTCTTGCCATGGGTGGCTTCTTGAGCGCGGAGTTTTTTCACCAGCTCGCCGGTGTTGATGCCCACCGGGCAACGCTGGGCGCACAGGCCGGTGGCGGCGCAGGTGTCGATGCCCTGGTAGTGGTAGTCGCGCTCAAGCTCCGTGGTATCGATGCCTGCGCGTTTTTTCGCCTGGATGTCGCGCCACATGACGATGCGCTGGCGCGGGCTCAGGGTCAGCCCTTTGGACGGGCAGACCGGCTCGCAGAAGCCGCACTCGATGCATTTGTCGACGAGGGTGTCGGCGGCGGGCATCGGTTTGAGGTGCTTGAGGTGGATCTCCGGGTCTTCGCTGAGCACCACGTCCGGGTTGAGAATGCCGGTCGGGTCGAGCAGGCGCTTGAGTTGCCACATCAATTGATAGGCGTCGCTGCCCCATTCGAGTTCGACGAAGGGCGCCATGTTGCGGCCGGTGCCGTGTTCGGCCTTGAGCGAGCCGTTGAATTCCACGGCCACCAGTTGCGTGACGTCATCCATGAACGCCGAATAGCGGGCGATTTCCTCGGGGTCGTTGAAGCCCTGGGTGAAGACGAAGTGCAGGTTGCCCTCCAGCGCGTGGCCGAAGAGAATCGCCTCGTCGTAGTGGTGCTTGTCGAACAGCTCGATCAGGCGCCGCACGCCGATGGCCAGTTGTTCGACCGGGAAGGTGACGTCTTCGATGATCACCGTGGTGCCGGTTTCGCGCACCGCACCGACGGCGGGAAAGGTGTCCTTGCGGATCGCCCAGAGGCGCGCGTTCTCGCCGGGGTCTTCGGTGAAGTCCACCTGCTTCTCCACTGGGAAGTGAGCAATCGACGCCATGATCTGCGCCAGTTGTTCATGCAGTAGGGCCTGGGTTGCGGCGCGGGCTTCGATCAGCAGCGCGCAGGCGCCTTCGGAGAGATCGCGCACGAACGGCGGCATGCCGGGTTTGTTCTGCACCGAGCGCATGCTGCGGCGGTCGAGCAATTCCACCGCTGAAACCGGTTGTGTCTTCAGCACCGTCACTGCGTTGCAGCAGGTTTCCACGTCGGGGAAGACGATGAGCGCCGAGGCTTTGTTTGGGTGATCGGGCACGGTGTCGTAGGTCACGGCGCTGATGAAGCCCAGCGTGCCTTCGGAGCCGACCAGCAGGTGGCTGAGGATGTCCAGCGGCTCGTCGAAGTCGACCAGGGCATTGAGTGACAGGCCGGTGGTGTTTTTCAGGCGGTATTTGTGGCGAATCTTTGCCGCCAGTTCGGTGTTTGCGCGGGTCTTGCGCCCCAGTTGCGCGAGGCTTTCCAGCAGTTCGCCGTGGCTTGCGCTAAAGGCTTTGATGCTGGCGGCGTCTTCGGTGTCGATGCGCGTGCCATCGGCCAGCACCATGCGGATCCCGGCCAGGGTGTGGTAAGTGTTCTGCGCGGTGCCGCAGCACATGCCGCTGGAGTTGTTGGCGACGATGCCGCCGATCTTGGCGGCGTTGATCGAGGCCGGGTCTGGGCCGATCTTGCGCCCGAACGGTGCCAGCCAGGCGTTGGCCTGGGCGCCGATGACCCCGGGTTGCAGGCGGATCTGCGCACCTTGCCCGCGAATCTCGCGGCCGTTCCAGTTGTCGCCCAGCACGATGAGCACCGAGTCGCTGATGGCCTGGCCGGACAGGCTGGTGCCCGCCGCGCGGAAGGTCACCGGGATGCGGTCGACGCGCGCAAGCTTGAGCAGCGCAACGACTTCGTCTTCGGACTCGACGCGAATCACCAGCTTGGGGATTAGCCGGTAAAAGCTGGCGTCGGTGCCGAAGGCCAGGGTCGAGAGCGGATCGTCGAACAGGCGGTCGGCGGGGATCAGGCGTTTCACATCGGCCAGGAAGGAGGCGGGCAGGCTCATGCGGTCTTCCTCTTGCGCCGCGGCATCTGGCGTGCCGCGTGCAGTGTGCAATTAAGTCGTGCAATAAAGAAGCGGGCGTTGGTCAGGCGCCCAGTTCACGCGTCTCACGAACGAGCGAGTCGCGGGTGATTTCGCTGATGGACTTGGCGCCAGTCAGCACCATGGCCACGCGCATTTCCTTCTCGAACAGGTCGAGCAGGTGCTTCACCCCGGCCTCGCCGTGGGTGGCCAAGGCGTAGATGAACGCGCGGCCGATCAGCACGGTGTCGGCGCCCAGGGCAATCATGCGCACCACGTCCAGGCCGCTGCGAATGCCGGAGTCGGCGAGGATTTTCAGGTCGCCTTTGACGGCGTCGGCGATGGCTGGCAACGCGCGGGCGCTGGACAGCACGCCGTCAAGCTGGCGGCCGCCGTGGTTGGACACGACGATGCCGTCGGCGCCGAATTTCACTGCGTCGCGGGCGTCGTCAGGGTCGAGGATGCCTTTGATCAGCATCGGGCCGTCCCAGAACTCGCGAATCCATTCCAGGTCTTTCCAGGAAATCGACGGGTCGAAGTTGTTGCCCAGCCAGCCGATGTAGTCGGCCAGGCCCGTGGGGTTGCCACGGTAGGCGGAAATATTGCCCAGGTCGTGAGGGCGGCCGTTGACGCCCACATCCCAGGCCCACTGTGGGTGAACCATGGATTGCAGCACGCGGCGAATCGGGCCGTTGCTGCCGCTCATGCCCGAGTGCAGGTCGCGGTAGCGCGCGCCGGGAACCGGCATGTCGACGGTGAATACCAGGGTTTTCACGCCGGCGGCCTTGGCCCGCTCCAGCGCGTTGCGCATGAAGCCGCGGTCCTTGAGGACGTACAGCTGGAACCACATCGGGCGGTCGATGGCCGGTGCGACTTCTTCGATCGGGCACACCGAGACCGTCGACAACGTGAACGGAATGCCTTTGCTCGCAGCCGCGCGGGCGGCCTGTACTTCGCCCCGACGGGCGTACATGCCGCAGAGTCCTACGGGCGCGAGGGCAACCGGCATGCTCAGGGTTTCGTTGAACAGCGTGGTTTGCAGGCTCAGTTCCGACATGTTTTTCAGAACGCGCTGACGCAGCGCGATGCCGGCCAGGTCCGAAACGTTGTGGCGCAGCGTGTGTTCGGCGTAGGCGCCGCCATCGGCGTAGTGGAACAGGAAGGGTGGCAGCTTGCGTTGCGCGGCTGCGCGGTAGTCGGTTGCGGCGGAAATGATCATGAGGTCTCGCAGCGTTGAGTGAGCGGGGCAGCAACCGGGCGCATGTTCATGCGCCCGGCGTTTTCTCTTAATGAACCAGCATGCCGGTGAACCAGTACGCCTGGGCGTAGGTAATGCAGCCGACGATGGCGGCGAAGAAAATGCTGTGCTTGACGGTGAAGCGGAACAGGTCGGATTCCTTGCCCACAAGGCCCGTTGCCGCGCAGGCGACAGCGATCGATTGCGGTGAAATCATCTTGCCGGTCACGCCGCCGCTGGAGTTGGCGGCCACCATCAGCACGTCACTGACGCCTACCTGGTGCGCAGTGGTTGCCTGTAGCGAGCCGAACAGGGCGTTGCTCGATGTGTCGGAACCGGTCAGGAACACGCCCAACCAGCCCAGGAACGGCGAGAAGAACGGGAACGCGGCGCCGGTACCGGCCAGCACCAGTGCCAGCGTGGTGGACATGCCCGAGTAGTTCATGACGAAGGCGAAGGCCAGCACCATGCCGATGGACACGATGGCCCAGCGCAGCTCGATCAAGGTTTCCTTGAAAGTGGTCAGACCAGTTTTTGCGCTGATGCGCAGCACGATCATCGCCAGAATCGCCGACACCAGAATGGCGCTGCCGGAGGCGGCCAGGATGTCGAACTTGTAGATGGCGGGCATGGCGGTGGGGTTGGCCACGATCGGTGCAGCCTTCATCACCAGTTGATCCAGGTGCGGCACCGGGAAGTTCAGCGTCAGGGCCTGCAATGGGCCACCGGCGGCGAACAGCGCCTTGAATGGCTTGAGCGTCCAGATGGTGACGATGATGGTCAGGATCAGGAACGGCGACCAGGCCTTGATGATGGTGCCCACCGAGTACGGGGATTTCTGGGTAGTGCGCTGTTGGCCGAAGCCGCCAGGGCCGCCGCCCATCACGGCTGCACCGCCGCCGCTGCTGGCGACTTGCATGTCGGTGGCGCGGGCCGGTTGCCAGACTTTCAGGAAGAAGGTCAGGGACACCAGGCTGACCAGTGCCGAGGTGATATCGGGCAGTTCCGGGCCGATGAAGTTGGAGGTCAGGTACTGCACGATGGCAAAGCTGCCGCCTGCCACCAGCGCGGCTGGCCAGGTTTCTTTCACGCCCTTGATGCCGTCCATCATGAACATCAGCCAGAACGGCACGAAGACCGACAGCAGCGGCAGTTGGCGACCGGCCATGGCGCCGATCTTGAACGCATCGATGCCCGAGACTTGCCCGGCGACGATGATCGGAATGCCCAGTGCGCCGAAGGCTACTGGCGCAGTGTTGGCGATCAGGCACAGGCCGGCTGCATACAGTGGGTTCAGGCCGAGGCCAACCAGCAGCGCGGCGGTGATCGCCACCGGCGCGCCGAAGCCTGCCGCACCTTCCAGGAACGCACCGAAGCAGAAGCCGATCAGCAGGACCTGCAGGCGCTGGTCGTCGGTGATCGACATGACGGAGCTGCGAATGATCTCGAACTGGCCGCTCTTGACGGTGAGTTTGTAGAGGAACACCGCCGCGATAATGATCCAGGCGATGGGCCACAGGCCATAGAGGAAGCCGTAGATCGCCGAGGCGATGGCCATGTCGGCAGGCATCTTGAACGCGAAGATCGCGATCAGGACGGCCAGCAACAGCGTGATGGTGCCCGCAATGTGCCCTTTGAGCCGAAAGACCGCCAGCGCAAGAAAGAAGAACACGATCGGGATGACAGCAGCGAGTGCCGAAAGGCCCAGACTGCCCAAGGGTGTGTAGAACTGTTGCCAGGTTTGCATGTAGGAGGCCCCTAGTTGTTTTTGGTTAGGCCCGGTGTCCATGTCTTGCGTGCGCGGCTCCAGCGGACTACGGCGTTTGGGCCGTGATCCTGCCGGTGCTGACGAACGGATCGCACAGCTCACCAGCTCAAGCGCTACGCCGTCGCGAATCGCTTGCGGCGTGTCGTGGGGGTGTCCACTCGTCGCCGGCATTCATAAATTGGTAAGACCAATTTACAATGTCTTGTCGCTAGGTTAAAAGCCTTGGTGTTGATGTGTCAATTTCAGGCTCTAGAACTTTTGTAGCAGTTCTGTCGGTTTTTTCCTGGAATGCAGATTTGTGCGGCATCTGCCGGGTGAATGTCTGGCCACAATCAGCGAGAATACGCGCCCCGTTTTTCTGGTGATGCGGGGCAGTTGCAGAGGTGGAGTGCAGGGGTATGGCTTTTGATCAGGTGCGTCAGCGCCGCTTGTCTGACGACATTGTCGAACAGCTCGAACGAATGATTCTCGAGGGCACGCTCAGGGCCGGGGGGCGTCTGCCTGCCGAGCGCGCGCTGGCCGAACAGTTCGGCGTGTCGCGTCCGTCCCTGCGCGAAGCCATTCAGAAACTCACCGCCAAGGGGCTGCTGGTCAGTCGCCAGGGCGGCGGCAATTACGTGGTGGAGAACCTGGGCTCGACGTTCAGCGACCCGCTGTTGCATCTGCTGGAAAGCAGCTCTGAGGCGCAGCGCGATCTGCTGGAGTTCCGCCACACCCTGGAAGCCTCATGCGCTTATTACGCAGCGATCCGCGCCACGGATGTCGACCGCATCCGCCTGCGCGAGGCGTTCGATGCGCTGCAGGATTGCTACGCGCGGGTCGATGAGGTGAGCCGTGCCGAAGAGGGCGCGGCCGACGCCAACTTCCACCTGGCGATTGCCGAGGCCAGCCATAACGCGGTGTTGCTGCACACCATCCGCGGGCTGTTCGATCTGTTGCGCCGCAACGTCGTGACCAACATCGGCGGCATGTATCAGCAGCGCGCGGAAACCCGCGACATGCTGATCAGTCAGCATCGCGAATTGTATCTGGCGATTATCGAAGGTCGGGCGGAGGACGCGCGCGAGGTGTCCAGCCGGCATTTGCTGTATGTGCAGGAAGTGCTGGAGGAAGTGCGTCAGCAGGTGCAGCGCACGGCGCGTGCCGAGCGACGGAACGGGATTTGATGCAACCTCTGTAGGAGCGAATTCATTCGCGATGCGACGGTAAGTCCGACAGAGATGTGTCAGATATCCCGGCCCATTCGCGAATGAATTCGCTCCTACAGGTTGGGCAATCGGCAGGATTGAGGCGCAAGCGGCCTCAGTCTTCCTTGCCCTTGTTGCGCACCGCACGCTGTAGCTCGCGATCGGAATCGCGGGCGCGTTCGGTGTCACGCTTGTCGTATTCCTTCTTGCCCTTGCCCAGAGCGATCTCGCACTTGATCAAGTGCTGCTTCCAGTAAAGGGAGAGGGCGACTGCGGTATAGCCCTTCTGCGCCACGGACGCATTGAGGCGATCGAGCTCTTTTTTGTTGAGCAAGAGTTTGCGGGTGCGTGTCGGGTCAGCGATGACGTGGGTGCTGGCGGTCGTCAGCGGCGTGATATGGCTGCCCATCAGCCATGCCTCGCCGTCCTTGAGCAGCACGTAACTGTCCACCAGCTGCACCTTGTTGGCACGCAGGCTTTTTACTTCCCAACCGGCCAGGACCAGACCGGCCTCGAACTTGTGTTCGATGAAGTAATCGTGACGCGCCTTTTTATTTTGCGCGATGGTCCCTGTGGGATGTTTCTTGAGCTTGGCCATAGGCGACGCATTATAGGGATCAACGGTGCTCTCGGCTACGGGCTCGCAACACTGTCCTGCGCGCTTGAGCACACCGAGTGAATCCCGGACAATGCGCGATCTTTTTTTGCGTGTTGGACGTGTCAACGATGTCGACGGACAAGGTTTCGGTTCACGGAAGCTGGGCAAGCCGCTGGGTGTTCATCCTGGCCGCCACCGGTTCGGCCGTGGGGTTGGGCAGTATCTGGAAATTCCCGTACATGGTCGGCGTGTACGGCGGCGGTGCGTTCGTGCTGGTGTTCCTGGCGTGCATCGCCTTGATCGGCATCCCGGTGATGATCGCCGAAACCCTGATCGGTCGCCGCTCCCGGCAGAGCCCGGCCAACGCCCTGAAAGTGCTGGCCCGTGAAGCGGGGCATTCGGGTAAGTGGTCCTGGGGCGCATTTGCCGGGATGATCACCGCGCTGCTGATCCTCTCCTTTTATAGTGTGGTGGGCGGCTGGTCGCTGGAGTACATCCTGGATGTGGGCAAGGGCGACTTTCAAGCGGTGACGCCGGACGGTGTCGGCGCTTACTTCGGTGAGATGATCGCCAATCCATGGCGCATGGTGGGTTGGCACACGCTCTTCATGCTGCTGTCGGCCATTACTATTGCAAAAGGTGTCAACGCCGGGCTTGAGCGCAGTTTGCGTATCCTGATGCCGCTGCTGTTTGTGCTGATGGTGATCCTGCTGGGCTACAGCCTGACCACCGGGCATTTCATGGAAGGCGTGCATTTCATGTTCGACTTCACCCCTGAGAAGCTGCTCGACGGCCTGCTGCCAGCCATGGGGCACGCGTTCTTCTCGCTCAGCGTCGGCGTGGGTTCGATCATGATCTATGGCGCCTACATGACCAAGGAAGCGTCGATCAGCGCGACCGTCGTCGGTGTTGCGCTGCTCGACACCTTCGTTTCGTTGCTGGCCGGCCTTGCGCTGTTCCCGATCGTCTTCGCCGCCGGCTTGAACCCCAGCGAAGGCCCGGGCCTGATGTTCGTCACCCTGCCTTACGCGTTCGGCAACGTGGCCTTTGGCACGGTGATGGGCGTGGTGTTCTTCATTCTGGTGGCGGTGGCGGCCTGGAGCTCGGCGATCTCGCTGCTCGAGCCGATGGTGGCGTATCTGGTGGAGCGCACCCAGGTGCGTCGCGGCTGGGTCACCTTCTGGCTGTCGTTCATTTGCTGGTTCGTTGGCCTGGGCACGGTGTTCTCGTTCAACATCTGGAAAGAAGCCAAGTTCTTCGTGAACGAAGGCGGCGCGTTCCACCTCTACCAATGGGGCGCCGCGGCGGGCCTGGACTTCTTCGGCGTGATTGACTTCTTCACGTCGCGGATCATGCTGCCACTGGGCGGCCTGTGCTTTGTGATCTTCGCTGGATGGGTGATGGGCCGCGAGGCGGTGCGCGACGAGTTGTCGGTGCGCAGCCCGGTCCTGTTCGCCCTGACGTTCTTTTTGATGCGCTATGTGGCGCCGATCGGCATTCTGATTGTGTTTGCCGCTCAGCTTTGGAAATGACGCCCAAATGACTACCCATATTCAACGCTCGGCCTTGCTGCCCTATCCCGCCCAGGCGCTGTATGACCTGGTCAACGATGTGTCGCGTTATGCCGAATTCCTGCCCTGGTGCTCCGGCACCCAGGTGCTCGAGCAGAGCGATACGGCCATGCGTGCCCGGGTCGAGGTCGCCAAGGGCGGCCTGAGCCAGCACTTCGTCACGCGCAATACGCTGACGCCGGGGCAGATCATCGAGATGAACCTCGAAGAAGGGCCGTTCAGCCAGTTGCACGGCATCTGGACCTTCAAGGCGCTGGGCGAGAAGGCCTGCAAGATCAGCCTGGACCTGTCCTTCGATTATTCCGGTTCCATCGTGCGCGCCACCCTGGGCCCGCTGTTCAATCAGGCCGCGAATACGCTGGTCGATGCCTTCTGCCAGCGCGCCAAAGAGCTGTATGGCTGAGGGCATGATTCGCGTCGAGGTGGTGTATGCCGCTGTCGATCGCCAGCAGTTGCTCAGTTTTGAGGTGCCGGCCGGCACCACGCTGCTCGATGCGGTGCAGGCGTCGGGGATCGGCAAGCTGTTCCCTGAGCTCGATCTTTCTGGCTGTGCGTTGGGCGTCTTCGGCAAGGTGGTCAATGATCCCCACGTGCGTCCGCTAGAGGACGGCGACCGGGTCGAAATCTACCGCCCGCTGCTGGCGGACCCGAAAGAGGTGCGGCGCTTGCGCGCAGAGAAGGCCGCCAAGGCGCGTAAATCGATTTAACTTTTGCATCGGCGCGATTGAAAGGCATAAAAAAACCCGGACTTGGCCGGGTTTTTTTCTGCGCGTTCTCGGTAAAGAGAAGGGCGCTTGCCGAGGGATCAGCGTGGATCGGTGTCCAGCGGTTCCTGGGTCGGCACCGGAACGGTTTCGACCTTGTCGACGTCGTTCTGGATCTGTTCGAGCAGCGAGCCTGGTTTCGGCGGCTCCTCTTTTTTCGGCTGCTCCCCAGCGTTTTCGGGGGTGACAGTGGTGTCACTGCCTTTGCCGAGGATCGCTTCGTCACGGCTCACGCCCGGCTTGAAGTCGCCGGAAAGGCTGGCCAGCTGGTCGTTACCGTTGAAGGTCAGGCTGATGCGTTCCTGCTGGCGTTCACCGCCACCTGGCTGAAGACTGTACAGGTAGTCCCAGCGCTCAGGGTGGAACGTGTCGGTCAGCAGGGGGTTGCCCATGATAAACCTTACTTGCCGACGGGTCATTCCGGGCCTTAACTGGTCTATCATGTCCTGCGTGACGACATTGCCCTGTTGGATGTCGATTTTATAAACCCCGGGGAATGAACAACCGGCGAGTGCGAGCAGTCCCACGAAGGTGAAACTGGTTAGCAAGAGCTTGGTGTTTTGCATCGGTGGGCGACTTCCACTATCTTGGCTGGGACAACGTAAACCCCGATCATACCTGCATTAAGAGAAGCTGCGAAGCAGCGTCTGCGAGAAAGCTGACCATGGTTGAAAATAGCGAACTACGCAAAGCTGGACTTAAAGTGACCCTGCCACGGGTCAAGATCCTTCAAATGCTCGATTCTGCCGAGCAGCGCCACATGAGCGCGGAAGACGTCTACAAGGCGCTTATGGAGGCCAATGAGGACGTCGGTCTGGCAACGGTTTACCGTGTTCTGACCCAGTTCGAAGCAGCCGGGTTGGTGGTTCGCCACAACTTCGACGGCGGCCACGCCGTATTCGAACTGGCCGACGGAGGCCACCATGACCATATGGTCAACGTGGATTCCGGCGAAGTGATCGAGTTCTTCCACAAGGGAATCGAGGAGCTTCAGAAGCAGATCGTCGCCGAACACGGCTTCGAGCTGGTGGATCACAATCTGGTGCTCTACGTACGCAAGAAAAAGGCGTGAGTCTTTTTTTGTAACAAAACAAAGGCGACCTTCGGGTCGCCTTTGTTTTTTGGCATATACACCATCTGTAGGAGCGAATTTATTCGCGAATCAATGGTGTAGCCAATGCATCTGCTTCGCCTGACGCATTTTCGCGAATGAATTCGCTCCTACAGCGGGTGGTGTGTCAGGCGACATCTTCGTCACAGACACAACGCCCCGCCGGCAAGCCGTGCTGCTACGGGGGCAAGATCTACGATTTCGCGGCAACCACCATCTTCTTCGCGTGGGCCAGGGACTCCTTGGTCAAGTCGATACCGCCCAGCATCCGCGCCACTTCTTCCACCCGCTCGCCCTTGCTCAGCTTCGACACCGCCGTGCGCGTCGCTTCGGCTTCGCGAACCTTGTGCACGAACAGGTGCTGATGCCCCTGTGCGGCGACCTGCGGCAAGTGGGTCACGGTCATCACCTGCCCACGCTCGCCCAGCCTGCGCAGCAACTGCCCGACAATTTCCGCCGTGGGGCCGCCAATGCCGACGTCCACTTCGTCGAACACCAGTGTCGGCACGCGGGAGGTCTGTGCGGTGATCACCTGAATCGCCAGGCTGATACGCGACAGCTCGCCGCCGGAGGCCACTTTCGCCAGCGCCTTGAGCGGCTGGCCGGGGTTGGCGCTGACCAGCAGTTCTACCTGTTCCAGGCCGTGGGGTGACAGCTCCTTGTCGGCGTTCTGACGCAGTTCGATGTTGAAACGCCCGCCCGGCATGCCCAGGCGCTGGATCTCAATTTCGACCGCGTGCGCCAGGTCAGGCGCTGCGCGATGACGCAGGTCGCTCAGTTCGCGGGCCTTTTCCTGGTAGTGGCGCGCGTAGGAGCCCAGTTCGTGTTCTAGGCGTTCGATGGCTTCGTCGTTGGCGTTGAGGGTTTCGATCTCGTCCAGCAGCTTCTGGTGCAGTGCCGGGACTTCGCTCGGCTGCACCCGATGTTTGCGCGCCAGGGTGTAGATGGTGTCCAGGCGCTCTTCGATCTGCTGCAGGCGTGCCGGGTCCGCCTCGAAGCGGTCAAGAAAACGATTGATCTCGCCCACCGCTTCCTCGACCTGGATCTGCGCACTGGAAAGCAGGTTGGTGGCCTCGTTCAGCGCATCGGGGGAATTGTTCACGCTGGTCAGGCGATTGAGGCTGGCGGTCAGGGCATTGAGGGCGTTGCCCGAATCGCTTTCGCTGCACAGCTCGACCACTTGTCGGCAAATGCCCAGCAGGCTTTCGGCGTTGGTCAGGGTGGTGTGCTCCTGCTCCAGGTGCTCCAGCTCGTTCTCGCCCAGGCTCAGGCCTTCGAGTTCTTCGAGCTGGTAACTCAGCAACTGATGCTTGGCGCGCTGTTCGTCGCCCGAGTTGGCCAGGCGCTCCAGCTCCTGGCGGGTCTGGCGCCATTTCTGCGCGGCCAGTTGAACTTGGCGGGCGAGGTCGGTGGCGCCGGCGTATTCATCCAGCAGGCGGCGATGGGTGTCGGTCTTGAGCAGCGACTGGTGCTCGTGCTGGCTGTGGATGTCGATCAGCAGCTCGCCCAGGGCTTTCAAGTCTCCCTGGGGGCAGGGCGTGCCGTTTATATAGGCGCGCGAGCGACCTTCGGCGGTGATCACCCGGCGCAGGATGCACGGGCCGTCGCTTTCCAGATCGCGCTCGGCGAGCCAGGTCTGTGCCTCGGGGATGTCGGAAACATCGAAGGTGGCGAGGATGTCGGCCTTGTCGGCGCCCGGCCTCACTACGCCGCTGTCGGCGCGATCGCCCAGAGTCAGGCCCAGTGCGTCGAGCATGATCGACTTGCCGGCCCCGGTTTCCCCGGTGATCACGCTCATGCCTCGATCGAGTTCCAGATCGAGGTGTTCAACGATGGCGTAGTTGTGGATGGACAGGTGCACCAGCATAAGGGCGGCTCCCAAGAATATGTCTGGTTATTTATACAGTGTTTTGCTTCGGGCTGACAATGCCCGGGCTTAGCTCGATTTGGCAGGACGCGAGACTGTTTTTAGCACCGGATCCGAGTTTTTGCCGGTGGTGGAAGGAAACGCGGCATGCCGGAAAATTTGTGGGGTCATTTGCCATATCCCGCAATCAAAGCCCTTGAAGCCGGAAATTAAGGCCCCATATAGCCGGGCAGAAGCGTGAGTCCGACTCACTGACGTAATTGGAGGAGAAAACAATGGCTGACGAACAGAACCCGGATACTCAGGATCAGGCTGGCGACGCAGCGGCTTCCCAGGAAGAACTGGCAACCCGCGTGCAAGTGCTCGAGGAGCAACTGGCTGCGGCGCAGGATCAGTCTCTGCGTGTCGCTGCGGATCTGCAGAACGTCCGCCGCCGTGCCGAGCAGGACGTGGAAAAGGCGCACAAGTTCGCGCTGGAGAAGTTCGCCGGCGACCTGCTGCCGATCGTCGACAGCCTGGAGCGCGGCCTGGACCTGTCCAACCCGGACGACGAAAGCATTCGTCCGATGCGTGAGGGCATCGAGCTGACCCTGAAAATGTTCGGCGACACCCTCAAGCGCTACAACCTGGAAGCCATCGACCCGCACGGCCAGCCGTTCAACGCCGAGCACCATCAGGCGATGGCGATGCAGGAAAGTGCCGATGTCGAGCCCAACAGCGTGCTCAAGGTGTTCCAGAAGGGCTATCAGCTCAACGGTCGTCTGCTGCGCCCGGCCATGGTCGTGGTCAGCAAGGCACCGTCGCCTGTTGCACCGTCAATTGACGAGCAGGCTTGAAATCGGCTGATTGGCCCCCATTAAGAGGCCATGGGTTTAAAGAATTACCGCAATTTGTAAACGCAGTTGCGGCAACCAAATTTTAAGTTTCGGGAGAGTCAAACATGGGCAAGATTATCGGTATCGACCTGGGGACCACCAACTCCTGCGTCTCCGTGCTGGAAAACGGCGTAGCCAAGGTCATCGAGAACGCCGAAGGCGCGCGCACCACCCCGTCGATCATCGCTTACGCGAACGACGGTGAAACCCTGGTCGGCCAGTCGGCCAAGCGTCAGGCGGTCACCAACCCGCACAACACCCTGTATGCGGTAAAGCGTCTGATCGGTCGCAAGTTCGACGAAGAAGTCGTGCAGAAAGACATCAAGATGGTGCC
Organism: Pseudomonas sp. 2; assembly: GCF_056627435.1. NCBI lineage: Bacteria > Pseudomonadati > Pseudomonadota > Gammaproteobacteria > Pseudomonadales > Pseudomonadaceae > Pseudomonas > Pseudomonas sp. 2. The sequence continues at coordinate 58,182 of NZ_JBWXNG010000011.1, read as the reverse complement.
TTACACCATCGCCAAGGCTGACAACGGCGACGCCTGGGTTTCGGTCAACGACAAGAAGATGTCGCCTCCTCAGATTTCCGCTGAAATCCTGAAGAAGATGAAGAAGACCGCTGAAGACTACCTCGGCGAGTCCGTCACCGAAGCGGTCATCACCGTTCCGGCCTACTTCAACGACAGCCAGCGCCAGGCGACCAAAGACGCCGGCCGCATCGCGGGTCTGGACGTAAAACGCATCATCAACGAACCGACCGCAGCCGCGCTGGCCTACGGCATGGACAAGGCCAAGGGCGACCACACCGTCATCGTTTATGACCTGGGTGGCGGTACCTTCGACGTTTCGGTCATCGAAATCGCCGAAGTCGACGGTGAGCACCAGTTCGAAGTACTGGCCACCAACGGCGACACCTTCCTGGGTGGTGAGGACTTTGACATTCGCCTGATCGACTACCTCGTCGACGAATTCAAGAAAGAAAGCGGCATGAACCTCAAGGGTGATCCGCTGGCGATGCAGCGTCTGAAAGAAGCTGCCGAAAAGGCCAAGATCGAGCTGTCTTCCAGCCAGTCGACCGACGTCAACCTGCCGTACATCACTGCAGACGCCACCGGTCCGAAGCACCTGAACGTGAAGATCTCCCGCGCCAAGCTGGAATCGCTGGTCGAAGACCTGGTTGCCCGCACCATCGAGCCTTGCCGCATTGCGCTGAAAGACTCCGGTATCGACATCGGCGCGATCAACGACGTGATCCTGGTCGGCGGTCAGACCCGTATGCCACTGGTTCAGCAGAAAGTGACCGAGTTCTTCGGCAAAGAAGCCCGCAAGGACGTCAACCCTGACGAAGCCGTTGCCATGGGTGCTGCGATTCAAGGTGCCGTTCTGGCTGGCGACGTCAAAGACGTACTGCTGCTGGACGTCAGCCCGCTGACCCTGGGTATCGAAACCATGGGCGGCGTGATGACCGCGCTGATCGAGAAAAACACCACGATTCCGACCAAGAAATCGCAAGTGTTCTCGACTGCCGACGACAACCAGAGCGCCGTGACCATTCACGTGCTGCAGGGTGAGCGCAAGCAGGCTTCCTCGAACAAGTCGCTGGGCAAGTTCGACCTGGCCGAGATTCCACCGGCTCCACGCGGTGTGCCTCAGATCGAAGTGACCTTCGACATCGACGCCAACGGCATCCTGCACGTCGGCGCGAAAGACAAGGCCACCGGCAAGACTCAGTCGATCGTGATCAAGGCCAACTCCGGTCTGTCGGATGAAGAAATCCAGCAGATGATCCGTGACGCCGAAGCCAACTCGGAAGCCGACAAGAAGTTCGAAGAGCTGGCCGCTGCCCGCAACCAGGGCGACGCACTGGTTCACTCGACTCGCAAGATGGTCGCTGACGCCGGTGACAAGGTCACTGCCGAAGAGAAGACCGCGATCGAAGCTGCCGTGGTTGCACTGGAAGCTGCGCTCAAGGGCGACGACAAGGCTGCCATCGACGCCAAGGTCGAAGAGCTGTCGAAAGTCTCCGCTCCTGTCGCCCAGAAGATGTACGCCGAGCAGGCTGAGAAGCCTGAAGCCGGTGCGCAGGCGGCCCAGGAAGAGCACAAGGCTGACGACGTTGTCGATGCCGAGTTCGAAGAAGTGAAAGATCACAAGTAAGCGCAGGCTCACTTGATCGCCCATTGACCACTTTGTGAGTGGTCACTGGTAGGATGTCGCCGCGCGGGGGCTTGCTCCCGCGTTGGCGTGTCTGGAATACGCGAATTTTTCAAGGCTTGCGGACGCTGTTCGCAGGCTTCGTGGCAAAGCCGCAAGCTCCTGCAAACCGGCTTGTTCTGCCGCTTTACTCGGTCGAATGAAGGCCGTTGAACCAAGACCAGGATCGTTGAATTGACGTGAGTTGGGTCCGGGCCTGAAAGGGGCTCAACGAGTTCGACACGCTCAGGAGGGTGGTGTCGGACGTCCTCAAGAGTGCAGAAAACTTATGTCAAAGCGTGACTATTACGAAGTATTGGGAGTCGAGCGTGGCTCCAGCGAGGCGGACCTGAAAAAGGCGTACCGTCGTCTCGCGATGAAATACCACCCTGACCGCAACCCGGGCGACAAGGCCTCGGAAGATGCGTTCAAGGAAGCCAACGAAGCCTACGAAGTGCTGTCCGACGCCAGCAAACGCGCGGCCTACGATCAATATGGCCATGCGGCCATGGATCAGGGCATGGGCGGCGGCGGTGGCGGTTTCGGCGGTGCCAACTTCTCCGACATCTTCGGCGACGTCTTCAGTGATTTCTTCGGCGGTGGTCGTGCCGGTGGCGGCGGTCGTGGCGGCGCTCAGCGCGGCAGCGACCTGCGCTACACCCTGGAACTGAACCTGGAAGAAGCCGTGCGCGGCACCACCGTCAGCATTCGCGTGCCGACCCTGGTCAACTGCAAGCCGTGCGACGGCAGCGGCGCCAAGAAAGGCTCTTCGCCAGTCACTTGCCCGACCTGTGGCGGTATCGGCCAGGTGCGCATGCAGCAGGGCTTCTTCTCTGTCCAGCAGACCTGCCCGCGTTGCCACGGCAACGGCAAGATCATTTCCGATCCTTGCGATTCCTGCCATGGCGAAGGCCGTGTCGAGGAATACAAGACCCTGTCGGTCAAGGTGCCGGCCGGTGTCGACACCGGCGATCGCATTCGTCTGTCGGGCGAAGGCGAGGCGGGCGTGCAGGGTGGCCCGACGGGCGACCTGTACGTTGTCATCAACGTTCGCGAACACGATATTTTCCAGCGCGACGGCAAGCATCTGTACTGCGAAGTGCCGATCAGCTTCACCGACGCCGCCCTGGGTGGTGAGCTGGAAGTGCCGACGCTGGACGGTCGCGTCAAGCTGAAAATCCCTGAGGGCACCCAGACCGGCAAGCAGTTCCGCCTGCGCGGCAAGGGCGTGGCCCCGGTGCGTGGTGGTGGTGCGGGCGACCTGATGTGCCGCGTGGCGGTGGAAACGCCGGTCAACCTGAGCCGTCGTCAGCGTGAACTGCTCGAAGAGTTGCGTTCGTCGCTGGAAGGCGACAGCTCGCATTCGCCCAAGGCCAGTGGCTGGTTCGAAGGCGTGAAGCGTTTCTTCGGCGACCTTTAAGGAGCAGGGTATGCGACGTATTGCTGTGATGGGCGCCGCCGGGCGGATGGGCAAGAACCTGGTGGAAGCCGTTCAGGAACGCGCGCCGCTGACCGGGCTGACCGCGGCGATCGTTCGCCCGGGCAGCACCATGATCGGTGCCGATGCGGGCGAGCTGGCTTCGCTGGGGCGAATCGGCGTGCAGTTGACCGGCAATCTGGAGCAGGTGGCCGACGAGTTCGACGTGCTGATCGATTTCACCTTGCCGGAAGTGATGCTGAAAAACCTGGCGTTCTGCCGCAAGGCGGGCAAGGCCATGGTCATCGGCACCACAGGCCTGAATGTCGAGCAGAAGCAGCTACTGGTGGAGGCGAGCAAGGACATCCCGATCGTCTTCGCCTCCAACTTCAGCGTTGGCGTGAACCTGTCGTTCAAGCTGCTGGATCTGGCGGCGCGGGTGATGGGTGAAGACGCGGACATCGAGATCATCGAAGCGCATCACCGCAACAAGGTCGACGCACCTTCGGGAACGGCGGTCAGCATGGGTGAAGTGGTTGCCAAGGCGCTGGGTCGTGACCTGAGCAAGGTCGCGGTCTACGGTCGCGAAGGCAATACCGGCGTGCGCGAGCGCGACACCATCGGTTTCGCCACCGTGCGTGGCGGCGATGTGGTCGGTGATCACACGGTGCTGTTCGCCGCAGAGGGCGAGCGCCTGGAAATCACCCACAAGGCGTCCAGCCGCATGACCTTTGCCAAGGGCGCAGTACGCGCCGCGCTGTGGCTCGATGGCAAAACCTCGGGCCTGTACGACATGCAGGACGTGCTGGATCTGCGCTGATCCACGGGTTCGCATCAGCAAGAATGCGGGCGGAGCAGGGGTTTTCCCTGTATCCTGCCCGCAGTTTCAACCCGCTACGCGATGTCCTGTCGCATTCTCCTGCCTTAAAGGCGTTTTAGCGGTAGATAAAAAAAGCCTTTTTCTGTAAGCTACAGCTTTAGTGTGTCCACTAAAAGCGCGCAGATAATTCGATGAAAAAAAGCGGGGTGACGTGTCAATACGTCATTCCGCTTTTTTACAACCTGCGATCGCCCTTTCAGGCTTTATTACGGGAGGTCTTCTTGACTAAGCCAGCCATACTCGCCCTTGCTGATGGCAGCATTTTTCGCGGCGTAGCCATTGGAGCCGACGGTCAAACCGTTGGTGAGGTCGTGTTCAACACCGCAATGACCGGCTATCAGGAAATCCTTACCGATCCTTCCTATGCCCAGCAAATCGTCACCCTGACTTATCCGCACATCGGCAACACCGGCACCACGCCGGAAGACGCCGAATCCGATCGCGTCTGGTCCGCGGGCCTGGTGATCCGTGACCTGCCTCTGGTGGCGAGCAACTGGCGTAACAAGATGTCCCTGGCCGATTACCTCAAGGCCAACAACGTCGTTGCCATCGCTGGCATCGACACCCGTCGCCTGACCCGCATCCTTCGTGAAAAAGGCGCTCAGGACGGCTGCATCATGGCCGGTGACAACATTTCCGAAGAAGCCGCCATCGCGGCAGCGCGCGGCTTCCCGGGCCTGAAGGGCATGGACCTGGCGAAAGTCGTCAGCACCAAGGAAAGCTACGAGTGGCGCTCCAGTGTCTGGAGCCTCAAGACCGACAGCCATCCTGAAATCCCGGCTGCCGACCTGCCATACAACGTGGTGGCCTACGACTACGGCGTCAAGACCAACATCCTGCGCATGCTGGTCGAGCGCGGCTGCCGCGTGACCGTGGTGCCTGCCCAGACCCCGGCGAGCGAAGTCCTGGCCCTCAAGCCGGACGGCGTGTTCCTGTCCAACGGCCCTGGCGACCCCGAGCCTTGCGACTACGCTATCCAGGCGATCAAGGACGTGCTGCAGACTGAAATCCCGGTCTTCGGCATCTGCCTGGGCCACCAGCTGCTGGCTCTGGCCTCCGGTGCCAAGACCGTCAAGATGGGCCACGGCCACCACGGCGCCAACCACCCGGTCCAGGATCTGGACACGGGCGTGGTCATGATCACCAGCCAGAACCACGGTTTTGCGGTAGACGAAGCCACTCTGCCGAGCAACGTGCGCGCCATTCACAAGTCGCTGTTCGACGGCACCCTGCAGGGCATCGAGCGCACCGACAAGGACGCGTTCAGCTTCCAGGGGCACCCTGAAGCGAGCCCGGGCCCGAACGACGTCGCGCCGCTGTTCGATCGCTTCATCACAGCCATGGCCAAGCGCCGCTAAGCGGCCGACTTGCGACTGTAGCGAGCAGGTGCCGCGGCGCCGGACCCAGGTCCGACAGCGCCCGGCACCTCTGAGAATGTTCGAGACGGCTCTGCCGACTGACACAGGATTCGAGTGACAACCCATGCCAAAACGTACAGACATTAAAAGCATCCTGATTCTTGGCGCTGGCCCGATCGTGATCGGCCAGGCCTGCGAATTCGACTACTCCGGCGCCCAGGCCTGTAAAGCCCTGCGCGAAGAGGGTTACCGCGTCATTCTGGTGAACTCCAACCCGGCCACCATCATGACCGACCCGGCCATGGCCGACGCCACCTACATCGAGCCGATCAAGTGGGCGACCGTCGCCAAGATCATCGAGAAAGAGCGTCCGGACGCGCTGTTGCCGACCATGGGTGGCCAGACCGCACTGAACTGCGCCCTGGACCTGGAGCGCGAAGGCGTCCTGGAGAAGTTCGGCGTGGAAATGATCGGTGCCAACGCCGACACCATCGACAAGGCCGAAGACCGTTCGCGTTTCGACAAGGCCATGAAGGCCATCGGCCTGGAATGCCCGCGTTCGGGTATCGCCCACACCATGGAAGAGGCCAATGCGGTCCTCGAGAAACTGGGCTTCCCGTGCATCATCCGTCCGTCCTTCACCATGGGCGGCACTGGTGGCGGTATTGCTTACAACCGCGAAGAATTCGAAGAAATCTGCGCCCGCGGTCTGGACCTGTCGCCGACCAAGGAACTGCTGATCGACGAATCGCTGATCGGCTGGAAAGAATACGAAATGGAAGTTGTCCGCGACAAAAAGGACAACTGCATCATCGTCTGCTCCATCGAGAACTTCGACCCGATGGGCGTGCACACCGGTGACTCGATCACCGTCGCACCGGCGCAGACCCTGACCGACAAGGAATACCAGATCATGCGCAACGCCTCGCTGGCGGTGCTGCGTGAGATCGGTGTCGAAACCGGCGGTTCCAACGTGCAGTTCGGTATCTGCCCGAACACTGGCCGCATGGTCGTGATCGAGATGAACCCGCGCGTTTCGCGTTCCTCGGCGCTGGCTTCGAAAGCCACCGGCTTCCCGATCGCCAAGATCGCCGCCAAGCTGGCTGTCGGCTACACCCTGGACGAGCTGCAGAACGACATCACCGGCGGCCGCACCCCGGCGTCCTTCGAACCGTCGATCGACTACGTCGTCACCAAGCTGCCGCGTTTCGCCTTCGAAAAATTCCCGAAAGCCGACGCCCGCCTGACCACCCAGATGAAATCCGTGGGTGAAGTCATGGCCATCGGCCGTACCTTCCAGGAATCCCTGCAGAAAGCCCTGCGTGGTCTGGAAGTGGGCGCCAGCGGCCTGGACCCGAAAGTGGACCTGGCCAGCGCCGACGCCAACAGCATCCTCAAGCGCGAGCTGACCGTTCCGGGTGCCGAGCGTATCTGGTACGTCGCCGACGCCATGCGTGCGGGCATGACCTGCGATGACATCTTCGCCCTGACTGGCATCGACCACTGGTTCCTGGTGCAGATCGAAGACCTCATCAAGGAAGAAGAGAAGGTCAAGACCCTGGCCCTGTCGGCCATCGACAAGGACCTGATGCTGCGCCTGAAGCGCAAGGGCTTCTCCGACCAGCGTCTGGCCAAACTGTTGGGCATCACCGACAAGAACCTGCGCCGTCATCGCCACAAGCTCGAAGTGCTGCCGGTCTACAAGCGCGTCGACACCTGTGCTGCCGAATTCTCCACCGACACCGCCTACCTGTACTCCACGTACGAGGAAGAGTGCGAAGCCAATCCGTCGACTCGCGACAAGATCATGATTCTGGGTGGCGGTCCTAACCGTATCGGCCAGGGCATCGAGTTCGACTACTGCTGCGTACACGCCGCACTGGCGCTGCGTGAAGACGGTTACGAGACCATCATGGTCAACTGCAACCCGGAAACCGTTTCCACCGACTACGACACCTCCGACCGTCTGTACTTCGAGCCGCTGACCCTGGAAGACGTGCTGGAAGTCTGCCGCGTCGAGAAGCCGAAAGGCGTGATCGTCCACTACGGTGGCCAGACCCCGCTGAAACTGGCTCGCGCCCTGGAAGAAGCCGGCGTGCCGATCATCGGCACCAGCCCTGACGCCATCGACCGCGCCGAAGACCGCGAGCGCTTCCAGCAGATGGTTCAGCGCCTGAATCTGCTGCAGCCGCCAAACGCCACCGTGCGCAGCGAAGAAGAAGCCATCAGCGCTGCTGGCGGCATCGGCTACCCGCTGGTCGTCCGTCCGTCCTACGTACTGGGCGGCCGCGCGATGGAAATCGTCTACGAGCTGGACGAACTCAAGCGCTACCTGCGTGAAGCGGTGCAAGTGTCCAACGACAGCCCGGTGCTGCTGGACCACTTCCTCAACTGCGCCATCGAGATGGACGTGGATGCGGTCTGCGACGGTACCGATGTGGTCATTGGCGCGATCATGCAGCACATCGAACAGGCCGGCGTTCACTCCGGTGACTCCGCGTGCTCGCTCCCGCCTTACTCGCTGAGCAAGGACGTGCAGGATCAGGTTCGCGATCAGGTCAAGAAAATGGCCCTGGAGCTGGGCGTGGTCGGCCTGATGAACGTGCAGCTGGCCCTGCAGGGCGACAAGATCTACGTGATCGAAGTCAACCCGCGCGCCTCGCGTACCGTGCCGTTCGTGTCCAAGTGCATCGGCACTTCGCTGGCAATGATCGCGGCCCGCGTCATGGCTGGCAAAACCCTGAAAGAACTGGGCTTCACCCAGGAAATCATCCCGAACTTCTACAGCGTCAAAGAGGCGGTGTTCCCGTTCGCGAAGTTCCCGGGTGTCGACCCGATCCTCGGCCCGGAGATGAAATCCACCGGTGAAGTCATGGGTGTCGGCGACACCTTCGGCGAAGCCTTCGCCAAGGCCCAGATGGGCGCCAGCGAAGTGCTGCCAACCGGCGGCACCGCGTTCATCAGCGTGCGTGACGACGACAAGCCACTGGTGGCCGGCGTTGCCCGCAACCTGATCGAGCTAGGCTTCGAAGTGGTTGCCACGGCCGGTACTGCCCGCGTCATCGAAGCGGCCGGTCTGAAAGTCCGTCGCGTCAACAAGGTGACCGAGGGCCGTCCGCACGTGGTCGACATGATCAAGAACGACGAAGTGTCGCTGATCATCAACACCACCGAAGGTCGCCAGTCGATCGCCGACTCTTACTCGATTCGTCGCAATGCGCTGCAGCACAAGATCTACTGCACGACCACCATTGCGGCCGGTGAAGCCATCTGCGAGGCGCTGAAATTCGGTCCCGAGAAGACCGTTCGTCGCCTGCAGGATCTCCATGCAGGACTCAACGCATGAGCATGACCAAGTACCCGATGACCGTCCAGGGCGCTCGCGCCCTGGAGGACGAACTGACGTTTCTGAGCAAGACCGAGCGCCCGCGCCTGAGCCAGGCGATCGGTGAAGCCCGTGAACTGGGCGACCTCAAGGAAAACGCCGAATACCATGCCGCCCGCGAGGAGCAGGGCATGGTCGAGGCGCGCATCCGTGACATCGAAGGCCGTCTGCAGAACTCGGTGGTGATCGACGTCACCACCATCGCGCACACCGGCAAGGTGATTTTCGGCACGACTGTAGTGCTGGCCAACACCGAAACCGATGACGAGGTGACCTATCAGATCGTGGGCGAGGATGAAGCCGACGTGAAGAAAGGCAAGCTGTCGAGCAGTGCGCCGATCGCTCGCGCCATCATTGGCAAGGAAGAAGGTGACACCGTCGTCGTCAAGACGCCGAGCGGTACGGTCGAGTACGAGATCGTCGAGGTCAAGCACATCTGAGTGCGGACGATCCCGGGTTTCGGTCAGGGCGCGCAGGTCGCGCCGCTGACCGGACTCACCGTTACTTGTAGCGGTGGATGTTGGACAGTTGTTTATTCGGCTGCGGGTTCTTGCGGTAAATCAGCGCCATCTTGCCGATGGTCTGTACCAGTTCCGCACGGCCTTGCTTGCACAGCTCTTCGATCACGGCGCGACGTTCATCGCGGTCTTCCAGCTTGATCTGAACCTTGATCAGTTCATGATCCACCAAAGCACGGTCAAGCTCGGCCAGTACGCCTTCGCTCAGGCCATTGCCCGCGACCATCAAGACTGGCTTGAGGTCATGTCCAATGGATTTGTATTGTTTCTTCTGCTCGTTATTGAGCGGCATAATCTGACCCTTTTCGTCTGATTCTGTAAAATTGGCGGGCATTTTACCCGAGGGGCCGTGGCTCCGCCCAGTTAATCACGACCCTTTATCACCGAGGTGCCCCGTGGCGCAGCGTTCCAAAAGCAGCCATAACTGGCTCAGAGAACATTTCAACGATCCTTTCGTCAAACAGGCGCAGAAGGATGGATACCGCTCGCGTGCGAGCTACAAACTGCTTGAGATCCAGGAAAAGGACCGTCTGATCCGTCCCGGCATGACCGTGGTCGACCTCGGCGCTGCGCCTGGCGGCTGGTCGCAGGTGACCAGTCGTCTGATTGGTGGCCAGGGGCGCCTGATCGCCTCCGACATCCTGGAAATGGACAGCATCCCCGACGTGACCTTCATTCAGGGGGATTTCACCGAGGACGAAGTGTTCCGGCAGATCCTCGGCGCGATCGGTAATACGCAGGTAGACCTTGTGATTTCCGATATGGCCCCCAATATGAGTGGATTGAGCGCGGTGGATATGCCACGCGCCATGTTCCTTTGTGAGCTGGCCCTCGACCTTGCCGGTCGGGTGTTGCGTCCGGGTGGTGATTTTCTGATCAAGGTCTTCCAGGGTGAAGGCTTCGACGCCTACCACAAGGAAGTTCGCAAAATGTTCGACAAGGTGCAGATGCGCAAGCCCACGTCGTCCCGTGACCGGTCCCGCGAGCAGTACCTGCTGGGCCGCGGTTTCAAGGGCGGTTATCAGGCCCCGGGCGAGTTTGAGTAAAGGCAATAGCTTTTTTCAAATGGCTTTATTTACGAAGCGTAACGAACATCTTGTCGTCAATGTTTCACAAAGGGTTACAGACGCCGCCTGCCACACCTGTAGGATCTGTAGTAAGTTAGGCCGGTGAATATCATGCGAGGCGCGCTCCAGGCGTGGAGCTCGCTTCAGAGGGTAGCTAATTGAACGATATGGCAAAGAATTTGATCCTGTGGTTGATCATCGCTGCGGTCCTGGTGACCGTGATGAACAACTTCTCCAGCCCGAACGAGCCGCAGACCCTCAATTACTCCGAGTTCATCCAGCAGGTGAAGGATGGCAAGGTGGAGAAGGTTGCTGTTGACGGCTTCGTCATCACCGGCAAGCGCAGCGACGGCGACACCTTCAAGACCATTCGTCCGAACATTCCGGACAATGGCCTGATCGGTGACCTGGTCGACAACAACGTGGTGATCGAAGGCAAGCAGCCGGAGCAGCAGAGCATCTGGACGCAACTGCTGGTCGCCAGCTTCCCGATCCTGGTCATCATTGCCGTGTTCATGTTCTTCATGCGCCAGATGCAGGGCGGTGCGGGCGGCAAGGGCGGGCCGATGAGCTTCGGCAAGAGCAAGGCGCGCCTGCTGTCCGAAGATCAGGTCAAGACCACCCTGGCTGACGTCGCCGGTTGCGACGAGGCCAAGGAAGAAGTCGGCGAACTGGTCGAGTTCCTCCGTGATCCGGGCAAGTTCCAGCGCCTGGGCGGCCGCATTCCGCGCGGCGTGCTGATGGTCGGTCCTCCGGGTACTGGTAAGACCCTGCTCGCCAAGGCCATTGCTGGTGAAGCGAAGGTGCCGTTCTTCACCATCTCCGGTTCCGACTTCGTCGAGATGTTCGTGGGTGTCGGTGCGAGCCGCGTCCGTGACATGTTCGAACAGGCCAAGAAGCACGCACCTTGCATCATCTTCATCGACGAGATCGATGCCGTGGGTCGCCATCGTGGCGCCGGCATGGGTGGCGGTCATGACGAACGCGAGCAGACCCTCAACCAGTTGCTGGTAGAGATGGACGGCTTCGAAATGAACGACGGCATCATCGTGATCGCCGCGACCAACCGTCCTGACGTGCTCGACCCTGCGCTGCTGCGTCCGGGCCGTTTCGACCGTCAGGTGGTGGTCGGTCTGCCGGACATTCGTGGTCGTGAGCAGATTCTCAAAGTGCACATGCGCAAAGTGCCGATGGGCGACGACGTCAACGCTGCGGTCATCGCTCGCGGTACGCCGGGCTTCTCCGGTGCTGACCTGGCCAACCTGGTGAACGAGGCGTCGCTGTTCGCTGCCCGTGTCGGCAAGCGCATTGTCGAAATGAAGGAATTCGAGCTGGCCAAGGACAAGATCATGATGGGCGCCGAGCGCAAATCCATGGTCATGTCCGAGAAAGAGAAACAGAACACCGCGTACCACGAAGCCGGTCACGCCATCGTCGGTCGCGTCGTGCCCGAGCATGACCCGGTCTACAAGGTCTCGATCATTCCGCGCGGTCGCGCACTGGGCGTGACGATGTTCCTGCCCGAAGAAGACCGTTATAGCCTGTCCAAGCGTGCGCTGATCAGTCAGATCTGCTCGCTGTACGGCGGCCGTATCGCCGAGGAGATGACCCTGGGCTTCGACGGCGTGACCACGGGTGCTTCCAACGACATCATGCGTGCCAGCCAGATCGCCCGGAACATGGTCACCAAGTGGGGCCTGTCCGAGAAAATGGGCCCGCTGATGTACTCCGAGGACGACGACGGCGGTTACCTGGGGCGCAGTGGTGGCGGTCAGAACTCCAGCATGTCTGGCGAGACCGCGAAGATGATCGACCTCGAGGTGCGCAGCATCATCGACCAGTGCTACGGCACGGCGAAGCAGATTCTTACCGATAACCGCGATAAGCTGGACGCGATGGCCGATGCGTTGATGAAGTACGAAACCATCGATGCCGAGCAGATCGACGACATCATGGCGGGCCGCACGCCACGCGAACCGCGTGACTGGTCCGGTGGTGGCACCGGCACTTCCGGCACGCCTACCGCGCCTGCCGGTCCTCGTCCGGAAACGCCGATCGGCGGTCCAGCTGCTGACCACTAAGGGCTGACATGACTTCTGCGCTGTACCCGACCCGGTTGCCTTGCGGCAACCGGGTTCTTGATTTGTCCCGGACCCACGTCATGGGCATCCTCAACATCACCCCGGATTCATTCTCCGATGGCGGGCGCTTCGCCCAGCGTGATCTGGCATTGAGCCATGCCGAAGCGATGGTGGCTGCTGGCGCCACGCTGATCGACGTGGGTGGCGAGTCCACCCGTCCCGGTGCCCGTGCCGTATCGCCTGTCGAAGAGCTGGAACGTGTGGCGCCGATCGTCGAGGCGATCAATCGCGAACTCGACGTGGTCATCTCGGTGGATACTTCGACGCCTGCGGTGATCCGCGAGGCGGCGCGCCTGGGCGCCGGTTTGATCAACGACGTGCGCTCGCTGCGGCGCGAAGGTGCGCTGGATGCTGCAGTGGCGACCGGCCTGCCGGTGTGCCTGATGCACATGCGTGGCGAACCCACCGACATGCAGAATAATCCGCACTACGAGGATGTGGTCGGTGAGGTCGCCGCTTTCCTGCGTGAGCGCATGGATGCCTGTATCGCGGCCGGTATCGCCGCGGAGCAGATCATCCTCGATCCCGGCTATGGCTTTGCCAAGACCCTCGATCACAACCTGACCCTGTTCAAGCACATGGAAGCGCTGCATGCGCTGGGGCGCCCGTTGCTGGTCGGCGTGTCGCGCAAGAGCATGATCGGCAAGGTGCTGGACAAGCCTGTTGACCAGCGCCTCTACGGCGCGCTTGCCCTGGCCGGCATGGCCATGATCAAGGGCGCGAAAATTTTGCGTGTGCACGATGTGGCTGAAACGGTCGACGTCGTTCGCATGATTGCTGCTGTTGAATCGGCAAAATAAGAAATCTGGAGCACCCATGAGTACTAGAAAATATTTCGGAACCGACGGCATTCGCGGTCGTGTGGGCCAATACCCGATCACTCCTGACTTCATGCTCAAGCTGGGTTGGGCTGCCGGTATGGCGTTCCGCAAAATGGGTGCATGCCGCATTCTGGTGGGCAAGGACACGCGTATTTCCGGGTACATGTTCGAATCGGCGCTGGAAGCAGGCCTTTCCGCCGCCGGCGCCGACGTGATGCTGCTCGGCCCGATGCCGACGCCTGCCATCGCCTACCTGACCCGCACCTTCCACGCCCAGGCGGGGATCGTGATCAGTGCCTCGCACAACCCGCACCACGACAACGGCATCAAGTTCTTCTCCGGCAAGGGCACCAAGCTGCCTGACGAAGTGGAAATGATGATCGAGGAGTTGCTCGACACGCCGATGACGGTAGTGGAGTCCGAGCAGTTGGGCAAAGTGTCGCGGATCAACGACGCGGCGGGTCGCTATATCGAATTCTGCAAGAGCAGCGTGCCCACCAGCACCAATTTCGCAGGCCTGAAAATGGTCATCGACTGTGCACATGGCGCCACCTACAAAGTGGCGCCGAACGTGTTCCGCGAGCTGGGCGCCCAGGTCACGGTACTGTCGGCAGCGCCCAACGGCCTGAACATCAACGACGACTGCGGCTCTACCCACATGGGCGCGCTGCAGGCGGCCGTGGTGGCCGAGAAGGCGGACCTCGGGATCGGCTTCGACGGCGACGGCGACCGGGTGCTGATGGTCGATCACACCGGTGCGATCGTCGATGGCGACGAGCTGATCTACATCATCGCCCGTGATCTGCATGAACGTGGTCGCCTGCAGGGTGGCGTGGTCGGCACCCTGATGAGCAACCTGGGGCTGGAGCTTGCGCTGGCGGACCTGAGCATTCCGTTCGTGCGCGCCAATGTGGGCGACCGTTACGTGATCGCCGAGCTGTTGGACCGCAACTGGCAGGTCGGTGGCGAAAACTCGGGCCACGTCGTGTGCTTCCAGCACACCACCACCGGTGACGCGATCATCGCTGCGCTGCAGGTGCTGCTGGCACTCAAACGTACTGGTCAGACCTTGGCCGAGTCGCGCCAGGGTCTGAAGAAATGCCCGCAGGTGCTGGTCAACGTCCGCTTCGAAGGCGGTGATGTCGACCCTGTGCAGCATCCGGCCGTGAAGCAGGCCTGCGATCGCGTCACGGCAGCCATGGGCGGTCGCGGGCGCGTGTTGCTGCGCAAGTCCGGGACAGAGCCTCTGGTGCGTGTGATGGTCGAAGGCGAGGACGAAAAACAGGTCGCAGGCTATGCCGATGAGCTGGCAAAACTGGTTGCTGAAGTTTGTGCCTGATTTCGGCTTGCCAGTGTTGAAACTGTTGGGTAACATCTGCGCCCACTTTGACCGACGAGGTAAAGCATGCGTCGCCCTATGGTAGCTGGTAACTGGAAAATGCACGGTACCTGCGCCAGCGTCGCTGAGCTGGTCGAGGGTCTGGCGAACATGGCCATTCCCGAAGGTGTCGACGTCGCAGTGTTTCCTTCGAGCCTGCATATCAGCTTCGTTGCTGAATGCCTTGAAGAGCAGTCGATCTCTGTAGGTGCGCAGAATTGCGCGCACGAAGCAGGGCAGGGTGCGCTGACCGGCGAAGTGTCGCCGACTCAGCTGGTCGATGCAGGTTGCAAGCTGGTGCTTGTGGGGCACTCGGAGCGTCGCCAGATCATGGGCGAAGGCAACGGGGTTCTGAATCGCAAGTTTGCAGCCGCTCAGGCGAGCGGCCTGGTCCCGGTGCTCTGCATCGGCGAGACGCTCGAAGAGCGCGAAGCTGGCAAGACCCTTGAAGTTGTCGGGCAGCAGCTTGACAGCATCATCGAAGCGCTGGGTATCGAAGCCTTCGTCAATGCAGTGATCGCGTACGAACCGGTCTGGGCCATTGGCACCGGGCTGACCGCTTCGCCGGAACAGGCGCA
The DNA here is from genome assembly GCF_056627435.1 of Pseudomonas sp. 2. Lineage (NCBI taxonomy): Bacteria > Pseudomonadati > Pseudomonadota > Gammaproteobacteria > Pseudomonadales > Pseudomonadaceae > Pseudomonas > Pseudomonas sp. 2. Next base: position 42,955 of record NZ_JBWXNG010000011.1, on the reverse strand, counting down.
GCAAGTGCACGCAGCGATTCGCTCGCAGTTGGCAAAAGAGAATTCTGAAGTCGCGCAAGGTGTGCGGCTTCTATATGGCGGCAGCGTGAAGGCGGCCAATGCGGCCGAGCTGTTCAGCATGCCGGATATCGATGGGGGCCTCATTGGTGGTGCTTCCCTGAATGCAGATGAGTTCGGTGCGATCATTCGCGCCGCGGGAAACTGAAAAAATGCTGGAAACAGTCGTAGTCGTTCTTCATCTGCTGGGTGCGCTGGGCGTTGTTGCTCTGGTATTGCTGCAGCAGGGTAAAGGTGCGGACGCTGGCGCGTCGTTCGGGGCAGGTGCATCAAATACTGTCTTCGGAAGCCAAGGTTCCTCTACCTTTCTTAGTAAGTTTACTGCTATACTAGCCGCCTGTTTCTTCTTGACCAGCTTGGGGTTAGGTTACTTTGCTAAAGAGAAAGCTCACCAGCTGACTCAAGTAGGTTTGCCAGATCCAGCGGTACTTGAAGTGAAGCAAAAGCCGGCAACAGATGATGTTCCGGTCCTGGAAGGGCAACAGAAACCAGCCGCTACTCCAGCTGATGTTCCTGCCGCTCCAGAACAGAAGTAACACGGGATTCGCAGCTGATATTGGGGCTGCAAAAAGAGTTGTAATGCCGAGGTGGTGGAATTGGTAGACACGCAACCTTGAGGTGGTTGTGCCCATAGGGTGTAGGGGTTCGAGTCCCCTTCTCGGTACCAATTAACAAGTGAGCCCGCAGTAGCGGGCTTTCTTGTAGGTGGATGTGTCGGATTGACCCCAAAAGGGTTCGCCCGTATACTTACGCCCCAGCTTTGTCGCGGGGTGGAGCAGTCTGGTAGCTCGTCGGGCTCATAACCCGAAGGTCGTTGGTTCAAATCCAGCCCCCGCAACCAGTTTTAGCGGAGCCCCTTTTAAGGGGCTTTTTGTTAGCTGGACACTTCATTACGCCGTTTTTCGACGGCGTTTTTCATGATGGGCGCTTTGCCCATTTTTTATTTGCACAGCATGCACGAGGGGGTTCAGGTGTCGAGCAAGCTAGAACAGCTGCAGGCCTTGTTGGCCCCGGTGGTCGTGGCCCTTGGCTATGAATGCTGGGGTATCGAGTTTTCGGCTCAGGGCCGTCATTCGATGTTGCGCGTTTATATCGATAAAGAGGGCGGCGTGCTGGTGGACGATTGTGCCATCGTCAGCCGTCAGATCAGCGGTGTTCTGGACGTAGAAGATCCGATCAGCTCCGAATATACGCTCGAAGTTTCTTCTCCTGGCATGGAACGCCCACTGTTCACCATCGAACAGTTTGCAGCCTTTGCCGGGGAGCAAGTGAAGATAAGGCTGCGTTCGCCCTTCGACGGTCGACGTAACTTTCAAGGCCTTCTCCGCGGGGTGGAGGAGCAGGATGTCGTGGTGCAAGTGGATGACCATGAATACCTGTTGCCGATCGACATGATCGACAAAGCCAACATTATTCCCACGTTTGACTGAGACGCGGATCCCGCGGATCCAATGGCTTGCGAAAGGCGAGGCGTACGATGAGCAAAGAAGTACTGCTGGTTGTTGAGTCGGTATCCAATGAAAAGGGTGTACCGGCCGGTGTGATTTTTGAAGCGCTTGAAATTGCTTTGGCCACGGCCACCAAAAAGCGTTTCGAAGACGAAGTGGACCTGCGTGTGGAAATCAACCGCCACACGGGCGCTTATGAGACTTTCCGTCGCTGGACGGTCGTTGAAGAAGACGATCTCGACGATCCGGCCATCGAGACCTGGCCGAGCAAGGTTGCCCAGACCCATCCGGGCGCCAAGGTCGGTGACGTGGTCGAAGAGAAGATCGAGTCCATCGAGTTCGGTCGTATCGCTGCCCAGACTGCCAAGCAAGTCATTGTGCAGAAAGTTCGCGAGGCCGAGCGTGCTCAAATCGTCGACGCTTACCGTGAGCGTCTGGGCGAAATCATTTCCGGTACTGTTAAAAAAGTTACACGTGACAATGTCATCGTCGACTTGGGTAACAATGCCGAGGCGCTGCTGGCGCGTGAAGACATCATTTCGCGAGAGACTTTCCGCGTTGGTGTCCGCGTGCGTGCACTGCTCAAAGAGATCCGCACTGAAAACCGTGGTCCTCAGCTGATTCTGTCGCGTACCGCGCCTGAAATGCTGATCGAGCTTTTCCGGATTGAAGTTCCGGAAATCGCCGAAGGTCTGATCGAGGTGATGGCTGCCTCCCGTGATCCTGGTTCGCGCGCAAAGATTGCAGTTCGCTCCAAGGACAAGCGCATCGACCCTCAAGGTGCCTGCATCGGTATGCGCGGTTCGCGCGTCCAGGCAGTCTCCGGCGAGTTGGGCGGCGAGCGTGTGGATATCGTGCTGTGGGACGACAACCCGGCGCAGTTCGTCATCAACGCCATGTCGCCTGCGGAAGTCGCAGCGATCATCGTCGATGAAGACGCTCACGCCATGGACATCGCGGTCGGCGCCGACAACCTGGCCCAGGCGATCGGTCGTGGCGGTCAGAACGTGCGTCTGGCCAGCCAGTTGACGGGCTGGACCCTGAACGTGATGACCGAGTCGGACATCCAGGCCAAGCAGCAAGCGGAAACCGGCGACATCCTGCGCAACTTCATCGACGAGCTGGAAGTCGACGAAGAACTGGCCCAGGTGCTGGTAGACGAAGGCTTCACCAGCCTGGAAGAGATTGCCTACGTACCGCTGGAAGAGATGCTCAACATCGACGGCTTTGACGAAGACATCGTCAACGAGCTTCGTGCTCGCGCCAAGGATCGCCTGTTGACCAAAGCCATCGCTACTGAGGAAAAACTGGCAGACGCCCACCCGGCCGAAGACCTGCTCTCGCTCGAGGGCATGGACAACGATCTGGCGATGGAACTGGCGGTACGCGGCGTAATCACCCGCGAAGACCTGGCCGAGCAGTCTATTGACGATCTGCTCGACATCGACGGCATCGACGACGATCGTGCCGGCAAGTTGATCATGGCCGCCCGAGCCCACTGGTTCGAGTAATTAGGCGCGGCCTGAGGAGAGAAGTGCATGACGCAAGTCACGGTGAAACAACTGGCCGATGAGGTCAAAACACCGGTTGAGCGCCTGTTGCAGCAGATGCGTGAGGCAGGTCTGCCGCACACCGCCGCCGATGAAGGTGTGAGCGATAGCGAGAAGCAGTCCCTGTTGACGCACTTGAAGAGCAGTCACAAGGCTAAGGTGGAAGAGCCGCGCAAGATCACCTTGCAGCGCAAGACCACCAGTACCCTGCGCGTTGCTGGCAGCAAAAGCATCAGCGTGGAAGTACGCAAGAAGAAAGTATTCGTTCAGCGCAGCCCGGAAGAAATCGAAGCCGAGCGCAAGCGCGAGCAGGAAGAGCGTCGTGCGGTAGAAAATGCCGCGCGTCAGAAGGCCGAGGAAGAAGCACGCCTGCGCGCTGAAGAAGAAGCCCGTCGCAACCCGGCACCGGCTCCCGAGCCTGTTGCACCGGTTGCCGCTCCAGAGCCTGAGCCGGCTCCGCGTGTCGTCGCCGAACCTGTTCGTGAGGCGCCTGCCGCCGCACCTGCTCCGGTCGCTGACGTGCGCAAGAAGGACGACCAGCGTCGTCCGGACAGAACCCGTAACGACGACAGCAACCGTCGCGGCAACGGTGATGGCGAGCGCAAGAACGCTCCGCACCGCGCAACGGTCAAGGAAAAGGCGCCTGCTGTTCGCGTGGCCCCACGTACTACCGACGAAGAGAGCGATGGCTTCCGTCGCGGTGGTCGCGGCAAGGCCAAGCTCAAGAAGCGCAACGCTCACGGCTTCCAGAGCCCGACCGGCCCTGTGGTACGTGACGTGAAGATCGGCGAGACCATCACTGTGGGCGACCTCGCCCAGCAGATGTCGGTCAAGGCTGCCGAGATCATCAAGTTCATGTTCAAGCTGGGCACTCCAGCCACGATCAACCAGGTACTGGATCAGGAAACTGCCCAGCTGGTCGCCGAAGAACTGGGCCACAAAGTGACCCTGATCAGCGACACCGCCCTGGAAGATTCCCTGGCCGAGTCCCTGAAGTTCGAAGGCGAAGCCGTTCCGCGTGCACCGGTCGTGACCGTCATGGGCCACGTTGACCACGGTAAGACCTCGCTGCTCGACTACATCCGTCGTGCCAAGGTGGCCGCTGGCGAAGCCGGTGGTATTACCCAGCACATCGGTGCTTACCACGTTGAAACCGATCGCGGCATGGTGACGTTCCTCGACACCCCGGGTCACGCCGCGTTTACCGCAATGCGTGCCCGTGGTGCCAAGGCCACCGACATCGTGATCCTGGTGGTCGCTGCCGACGACGGCGTGATGCCGCAGACCATCGAAGCCGTGCAGCACGCACAGGCTGCCGGTGTGCCGCTGGTGGTCGCTGTCAACAAGATCGACAAGCCGGGCGCCGACATGGACCGTATCCGCAGTGAACTGTCGGTTCACGGCGTGACGTCCGAAGACTGGGGTGGCGACACGCCATTCGTTCCGGTTTCCGCGAAGATGGGTACCGGTGTCGACGAACTGCTCGAAGCCGTACTGCTGCAGGCCGAGGTTCTGGAACTGACCGCGACGCCATCGGCCCCTGGCCGTGGTGTGGTTGTCGAGTCCCGCCTGGACAAGGGCCGTGGTCCGGTCGCGACCGTGCTGGTTCAGGACGGTACCCTGCGTCAGGGCGACATGGTGCTGGTCGGTTCGAACTATGGCCGCGTGCGCGCCATGCTCGACGAGAACGGCAAGCCGATCAAGGAAGCAGGTCCGGCCATTCCGGTCGAGATCCTGGGTCTGGACGGCACGCCAGACGCTGGCGACGAGATGAGCGTGGTGGCCGACGAGAAGAAAGCCCGTGAAGTGGCTCTGTTCCGTCAAGGCAAGTTCCGCGAAGTCAAGCTGGCCCGCGCTCACGCCGGCAAGCTGGAAAACATCTTCGAGAGCATGGGTCAGGAAGAGAAGAAGACGCTCAACATCGTCCTCAAATCCGACGTCCGTGGTTCTCTGGAAGCCCTGCAAGGCGCTTTGAACGGCCTGGGCAACGACGAAGTACAAGTGCGTGTAGTGGGCGGCGGCGTCGGTGGTATCACCGAGAGCGACGCCAACCTGGCGCTGGCTTCCAACGCTGTACTGTTCGGCTTCAACGTGCGTGCTGACGCTGGCGCGCGCAAGATCGTCGAGCAGGAAGGTCTGGATATGCGTTACTACAACGTCATCTACGACATCATCGAAGACGTCAAGAAGGCCCTCACCGGCATGCTTGGCAGCGACGTCCGGGAGAACATCCTGGGTATCGCCGAAGTTCGCGACGTGTTCCGCTCGCCGAAATTCGGTGCGATCGCCGGTTGCATGGTTGTCGAAGGTACCGTTTACCGTAACCGTCCGATCCGCGTTCTGCGTGAAGACATCGTTATCTTCGAAGGCGAGCTGGAATCCCTGCGCCGCTTCAAGGATGACGCTTCCGAAGTGCGTAACGGCATGGAATGCGGTATCGGCGTCAAGAGCTACAACGACGTCAAGGTCGGTGACAAGATCGAAGTCTTCGAGAAGGTTCAGGTTGCTCGCAGCCTCTGACTCGCGACTTTCAGGAGCCAGGGCCGCGGCCGCACGTCAGTGCATCGCCGCTGCCCGGGACTCTCAACGCAACGCCCGGTCCGGCTTCTGCCAGGCCGGGCGTTTGCCGCTTTCAGACTGCACGGCTTTTGCCGTTCAGTAACAGGTAACAAGACATGGCAAAAGAATACAGCCGTACCCAACGCATCGGCGATCAGATGCAGCGCGAACTGGCGCAGCTGATCCGTCGTGAAATCAAGGACCCGCGCGTGGGTCTGGTCACCATCACTGCCGTCGACGTCAGCCGTGACGTGGGCCACGCCAAGATTTTCATGACCGTCATGGGTCAGGACAATTTTGAGGAAATCGAGCAGTCGATCAAGGTGCTGAACTCGGCCGCCGGCTTCCTGCGCATGCAGCTGGCCCGTGAAATGAAGCTGCGCAGCGTGCCGCAACTGCATTTCCACTACGACGAGAGCGTCGCCCGTGGCGCGCACCTGTCGGCGCTGATCGAGCGCGCGGTCGCCGAAGACAGCCAGCACGAACCTGCCGCCAAGCAAGACGGTTCGGGGGAATAACGGCGTGGCTCAGGTCAAGCGTATCCGCCGCAACGTCAGTGGCATCATCCTGCTCGACAAGCCGCTGGGCTTCACCTCCAACGCGGCCTTGCAGAAGGTGCGCTGGTTGCTCAACGCCGAGAAGGCCGGCCACACCGGCAGCCTCGACCCGCTGGCCACTGGCGTGCTGCCGCTGTGCTTCGGCGAAGCGACCAAATTCTCCCAGTACCTGCTCGATTCGGACAAGGGTTACGAAACCCTGATGCAACTGGGCAAGACCACCACCACGGCCGACGCCGAAGGTGAAGTTCTGCAGACTCGCCCAGTGACCGTTGGTCGCGCCGATATCGAGGCTGTCCTCCCGGAATTTCGTGGGGATATCAAGCAGATACCGCCGATGTACTCGGCCCTCAAGCGTGATGGCCAGCCGCTGTACAAGTTGGCTCGCGCAGGGGAAGTGGTGGAGCGCGAAGCGCGTTCTGTTACTATTGCGCGCCTGGAATTATTGGCGAGCATCGGTGAGACCGCGCGTCTGTCCGTCGGCTGCAGCAAAGGCACCTATATTCGTACCCTGGTGGAAGATATCGGTGAAAAACTCGGCTGCGGCGCGTACGTGGCTGAACTGCGTCGCACCCAGGCCGGCCCTTTCACGCTGGCCCAGACGGTCACGCTCGAAGAGCTCGAAGCGGTACACGCCGAAGGTGGCAATGAAGCGGTCGACCGCTTCCTGATGCCGTCGGACAGCGGTTTGCAGGACTGGCCCCTGTTGCAGTTCTCGCAGCACAGCTCGTTCTACTGGCTGCACGGGCAGCCGGTCAGAGTCCCGGACGCGCCGAAATTCGGCATGGTACGGGTGCAGGATCATGAAGGACGCTTCATCGGGATTGGTGAAGTGAGTGAAGACGGGCGAATCGCGCCACGTCGACTGATTCGGTCAGAATGACCGGACTCGTCGTGACAGGGTTTTCCTGACGCGGCGATACGAGGGTGGCTGTAAGCAGGCACGGTCACGCCTCATTTTTTAATACGAGAGTTTGCTCTCGGCCTGTTGAAACCGTTCCCCGGAGCGGTTTCCCGAAATAAGGAATGCCCACATGGCACTCAGCGTTGAAGAAAAAGCTCAGATCGTAACCGACTACCAGCAAGCTGCCGGTGATACTGGTTCGCCAGAAGTGCAAGTTGCACTGCTGACCGCCAACATCAACAAGCTGCAAGGCCACTTCAAGGCCAACGGTAAGGACCACCACTCCCGTCGTGGTCTGATCCGCATGGTAAACCAGCGTCGCAAGCTGCTGGACTACCTGAAAGGCAAGGATGTCAGCCGTTACAGCGCCCTGATCGGTCGTCTGGGTCTGCGTCGCTAATAACGCCGTAGAAAGAGGTTGGTTGTCTGTCGCAAGTCGTCGATTTAGTCGAAGGTTTGTGGCAGGCTCCCAGCCTCTCGTTTTATCTGGACTGCCGAAGGGTCCGATTCCCCTCGCTGCCCAAGAATTCGCAAGAAACCAGTTCCCCAAAGAGCCACAAAGAAGGTAGGAAACCGTGAACCCGGTAATCAAGAAGTTTCAATTCGGTCAGTCGACCGTAACCCTGGAGACAGGCCGCATCGCCCGTCAGGCTTCTGGTGCAGTATTGGTCACTGTTGACGACGACGTCTCCGTTCTGGTGACTGTCGTCGGCGCCAAGCAGGCTGACGCGAGCAAGGGCTTCTTCCCGCTGTCCGTTCACTATCAGGAAAAAACCTACGCTGCCGGCAAGATCCCTGGCGGCTTCTTCAAGCGTGAAGGCCGTCCTTCCGAGAAGGAAACACTGACGTCGCGTCTGATCGACCGCCCGATCCGCCCACTGTTTCCGGAAGGCTTCCTGAACGAAGTGCAGGTTGTCTGCACCGTTGTTTCCACCAGCAAGAAAACCGATCCGGACATCGCTGCGATGATCGGTACTTCGGCGGCCCTGGCCATCTCCGGCATTCCGTTCGACGGCCCGATCGGCGCAGCTCGCGTTGCTTTCCACGAAAGCACCGGCTACCTGCTGAACCCGACTTACGAGCAACTGAAAGCGTCGAGCCTGGACATGGTCGTTGCCGGTACCGAAGAAGCGGTACTGATGGTTGAATCCGAAGCCAAAGAGCTGACCGAAGACCAGATGCTGGGCGCGGTACTGTTCGCTCACGACGAATTCCAGTCGGTGATCAAGGCTGTCAAAGAGCTGGCCGCCGAAGCTGCCAAGCCAACCTGGACCTGGGCCCCTCAGGCTGAAGCCACTGAACTGCTGGGCGCCATCCGCTCCGAGTTCGGCGCTGCCATCTCCGAGGCCTATACCATCACCGTCAAGGCTGACCGCTACGCGCGCTTGGGCGAGCTGAAGGATCAGGTCGTCGCCAAGCTGGCCGTTGAAGAAGGCAGCCCGTCGGCTTCCGAAGTCAAGGCTGCCTTCGGCGAGATCGAATACCGCACCGTTCGCGAAAACATCGTCAGCGGCAAGCCGCGTATCGACGGTCGCGACAACCGTACCGTACGTCCGCTGAACATCGAAGTCGGCGTTCTGCCGAAGACCCACGGCTCGGCACTGTTCACCCGTGGCGAAACCCAGGCGCTGGTCGTTGCCACCCTCGGCACCGCTCGCGACGCACAGCTGCTGGACACCCTCGAAGGCGAGAAGAAAGACTCCTTCATGCTGCACTACAACTTCCCTCCGTTCTCGGTGGGCGAGTGTGGTCGCATGGGCGGTGCTGGCCGTCGTGAAATCGGTCACGGCCGTCTGGCCCGTCGCGGCGTCCAGGCCATGCTGCCTGCCGCTGACGAATTCCCGTACACCGTTCGCGTGGTGTCGGAAATCACCGAATCCAACGGTTCGAGCTCCATGGCGTCGGTCTGCGGTGCTTCCCTGGCACTGATGGACGCCGGTGTGCCGATGAAGGCGCCTGTTGCCGGTATCGCCATGGGTCTGGTGAAAGAAGGCGAGAAGTTCGCCGTTCTGACCGACATCCTGGGTGACGAAGACCACCTGGGCGACATGGACTTCAAAGTGGCCGGTACCGCCAAAGGCGTCACCGCACTCCAGATGGACATCAAGATCAAAGGCATCACCGAAGAAATCATGGAGATCGCCCTGGGCCAGGCCCTGGAAGCTCGCCTGAACATCCTCGGTCAGATGAACCAGATCATCGGTCAGTCGCGTTCCGAGCTGTCGGAAAACGCTCCAACCATGATCTCGATGAAGATCGACACCGACAAGATCCGTGACGTCATCGGTAAAGGCGGCGCCACCATTCGCGCGATCTGCGAAGAAACCAAGGCGTCGATCGACATCGAAGACGACGGTTCGATCAAGATCTTCGGCGAAACCAAGGAAGCGGCTGAAGCAGCTCGTCAGCGCGTTCTGGGTATCACCGCAGAGGCCGAAATCGGCAAGATCTACGTCGGTAAGGTCGAGCGTATCGTCGACTTCGGCGCGTTCGTCAACATCCTGCCGGGCAAGGACGGTCTGGTTCACATCTCCATGCTGAGCGATGCTCGCGTCGAGAAAGTGACTGACGTGCTGAAAGAAGGTCAAGAGGTCGAAGTACTGGTACTGGACGTGGACAACCGCGGCCGTATCAAGCTGTCGATCAAAGACGTGGCAGCGGCGAAGGCGTCGGGCGTTTAACGCTTGCGCTTTTGAGCCCTTCGGCTCGTTTTGGCTCTGCCTGACGGCAGAGCTGTTTCGGCTTCGCCGAGTTACTTGGAAAAGACACCCAAGTAACCAAGGTGTCTTGCTCCTGGTTTGGCCCGACTTCGTCGGGTTCCTTCACTCCGGTCCCGCTCCGTGGGCCCGGCGTGAATGGGCCATCCATGGCCCACACGCCTCTCGCGGCATCCTGCCGCTCGTCCCACTCCGCGAAACCTCCGTTCAGCCTGCACCCAAGTCGCGTTTGGCGTCGTTTGGGAGATTTGTGCATGAAGATCAAAATCAAAAGCCAGATCAAAAGCGACCGGCTCACGCCGTCCTCGTAGCAGCCGGGCTTGCCCGCGGGTCGCCCTCAAGATCGCTCCCGCCGGCAAGCCGTGCTGCTACGGGGAGGTTTGGTGTTCTTGAGCGCATAAATCACAGGCGCCACAAATTGCGACTTTGGGAGGCCGAGTGGAGGTGTTGCGTAGGGGGATGACGGGCATGGATGCCCGGCAAGCCGCTGTGGGCCATGGATGGCCCATTTGCGGCGTGCCCCCGGAGCAATGCCGGAGCGAGGGAACCCCGACGAAGGAGGGGCCGGACAGTGGAGCGAGAACCCTTGGTTACTTGGGGTCATCAAGTAACTCGACGAAGTCGAAACAAGTTTGCCGTTAGGCAAACCCCTGCAACACCATAACCTCCTACTGACACCACGCTAAGTAATCGCTTTTCTTGAGCCTTATTAATGAGTTAGCACCACATCACCCACCCAGAACATGCATCTTGCAAGCGGAACTTTTCCATTCCGGGCAATCTGCACGATCCACAAGGATCCATAAAATCATAACTAACTGATTTATAACGAAAAAATAAACAAGCAAAGTTTGGCACAGCGCTTGCGATATACCCCGTAACCCTGCGGCCAACATGGTTGGCGCAGATTCTGAGAAAAACAGGAGTTACTCGTATGAAGAAGTTCGCTATCGCTGCTGCTACTGCCACCGCCCTGACCCTGACCATGGCAAACGTGGCCATGGCCGAAACCTCTACTCAAGCTCCAATGCAGGTAGCCGCCGGTGAAGTGGCCAAAGCCAAGGAAACCACTTCCGACACCTGGATCACCACCAAGGTCAAATCCGATCTGCTGACCGAAAAAGGCATTCCAGGCTCTGACATCAAGGTCGAAACCAACAAAGGCGTGGTTTCCCTGTCGTCGACCGTCGCCATCACTGATGCGCAGAAGAAAATCGCTGTCGACCTCACCAAGAAAATCAAAGGCGTGAAAGCTGTTTCCGCTGACGGCCTGAAAGCCGAGTAAGTATTCGACAGAGCCCGCAAAACGGACGATTGACGGCCAGGGAGGCCGCTGGTCGTTCGATTGAAGGTTCATGCGAAGGCCATACGGATGTGGCCATTACAAGCCCTGGCGCTCGCGTCGGGGCTTGTTCTATTCAGGCCCCCCGGTTTTACGTTGAGCACATTCGGACAAGACGTGTGGGCGCACACCACTGCAACCTGTCTTATCAGGATTTTCCTGCGTATATTTGTATCCGTTCCGATACGTAAGTCCGATGGGCAACGTTCGAGATAAAAACAATACTTGGATCTTTCCCTTCTTGCGGGTTGAAGATCACCGCGGCGTATTTCTGCGCCAAGACCTTTGTGCTGCCATTTCCATGACCACAGACAAGGCAAACCCCGTCGCAATGAAAACCGTCCCCGTTGCCCACCTGACGGCGCCCCGGGTGCAGGTCCCGCCTGGCGTCTGGCTGTTGCGGATCGGCGCCATGGTGCTGACCTTCATCATCTTTCTGATCGACTGGCTGAGCACGCTGGACGTCGCGATCGCGGTGCTTTACGTGATCGTGATTCTGATCAGCGGCGATCTGTTTTCCCGCAAGGGTGTGGCGCTCGTCTCGGCCGGTTGTGGAGTGCTGACGCTGTTGGCATATCTGTTGTCCCATGGCGATGCCTGGCTGACCGCGGCGTTCGCCCGTTGCCTGGTCAGCCTTTCGGCTATCGCGATCACTGGTTTCCTGGCGCTGAAGTTCCAGGCCTCGCGGGAGGCGTTGCAGGAGCAGGTGCACCTGCTGCATCGCAGCGAGGCGTTTCTGGCCGAGGCCCAGCGCCTGAGCCAGACCGGCAGCATCGGCTTGAACATGCCCGGCGGGCAGATGTACTGGTCGGATGAAACCCGGCGGATTTTCCAGTTCGACGAGCCATCGCCGCCCACGCTGGAGTACATGATCGGCCGCACCCATCCGGACGATGTCGACGCGCTTAAATCCCTGATCGAGCAAGCGTTCGCCCGGCACGCCAACATGGAGGCCGAGTTTCGCCTGCTGATGAGCGACGGTTCCTGCAAGTACGTACGCATGCTCGCCCAGCAGGTGCAGGATGCGTCGGGCGGTTGCGAATACATCGGCGCGCTGATGGACGTCACCGCCGCCAAGAACGCCGAGGAGGCGCTGCACCGCTCTCAGAGCCAACTGGCCCATGTCACGCGGGTCACCACATTGGGCGAGATGGCGGCGTCCATCGCCCACGAGGTGAATCAGCCGCTGTCGGCCGTGGCCACCAACGCCGAGGCCGGGCTGCGCTGGCTGAATCGGGAAGTGCCGGACCTGAGCGAAGTCCGTGGCGCCATCGACCGCATCAAGAGCGAGGCCCATCGGGCCAGTGAGGTCATCCGGCGCATTCGTGCGTTGTCGCGCAAGACCGACCCGCAGCACGTCACGCTCGACCTGCGTGAGGTGTTGCAGGAGTCGGCAGCCCTGGTGCGCCGGGAAATCCTCCGCCATCGCGTGCATTTCACGCTGCAATCCGCGCCTGAGCCGATGTGGGTCAAGGCTGACCGTGTGCAATTGCAGCAGGTCATCATCAACCTGCTGATCAACGCGCTGCAGGCCATGTCCGGCATGCACGGCAAGGAGCGTGCGCTGTCGGCCGCGCTCGGCCATCAGGACAATGGTGACGTCTGCCTGCGGATTCAGGACAACGGTCCGGGCATCGCGGGGCAGAACCTGCACAGCCTGTTCAATCCGTTTTTCACCACCAAGCCGGAGGGGATGGGCATGGGCCTGTCGATTTGCCGTTCGATCATCGATGCCCATGGCGGGCGTATCTGGGCCGAGAGCGAGTTGGGGCGTGGGGCGATACTGAGCTTCTCGGTACCCGCTGACGCGCAGGTCGGCCCATGAGCGGCGAAGACAACGCCCCAGTGGTGTTCGTGGTCGACGACGATCCGGCCATTCGCATAGCGCTCGACAGCCTTCTGCGCTCGGTGGGCATGCGGGTTCACGGTTATGCCTCCGGCGCCGAGTTTCTTCGCCATCCGTTCGACGACAGCCCCGCGTGCCTGATTCTCGACGTGCGCCTGCAAGGTGAGAGCGGGCTGGACTTTCAGGTGCGCCTGGCCGACATGAATGTGTCCATGCCGATCGTGTTCATCAGCGGCCACGGCGACATCGCCATGTCGGTCAAGGCCATGAAAGCTGGCGCGCTGGATTTTCTGGTCAAACCCTATCGCGAGCAGGACCTGCTCGACGCCGTGACCCTCGCACTGCAGAAGGACGCCAAACGTCGCGAAGCCGGCAAGGCGGCCGAAGAGCTGCGCAGCCGCTATCAGGCGCTGACCGCGCGCGAGCAAGAGGTCATGGCTTACGCGGTGACCGGGCTGATGAACAAGCAGATCGCCGCCGAAATGGGGCTCAGTGAAATCACCGTGAAGATCCATCGCGGCCATGCCATGAAGAAGATGCAGGCACGCACCTTTGCCGATCTGGTGAAAATGTCCCAGGCATTAACGGCACCTTGACGAGCAGGTGAACGGGGAACTTGCCCGCCCCCGGTACATGACGACCATCCTCTAATACAAGAGTATGATCCGCTCAGCCTGATGGCTAATCGGCATCACGCAGGCGCGATGTTAGTTTTCCGGCATTGGGAAACCTCTTGTTTCCCCACATGCAAGCACTCACCCCCCGCTCATGAGGCGGGTGCGGTGACGGGGGAAGACCACCATGTTCTTGAGATCCATCGGTATCGGCGCCCGTGCGGCTGTCGGATTCGCCGCCATTACCCTGATCGTCCTGTTCGTCGGCCTGTTCAGTCTGAGCCAGATGGCCAGCCTGGACCGGGCGACCAATCGTATCAACGATGTCTGGATGCCCGGTGTCGTGTCAGTGCAGCAGTTGTCGATGAGCATCAACACCCTGCGCCTGGAAGGGCAACGGCTGCGCGCATCGAGCGATGCGCAGGTACGTCAGCGCAGCCAGCTCCTGATCGTCCAGGCCGAGAAGGACCTGCACGCCCGGCTTGATCTCTACGCCAACCGCCAGCCGGCGCCAGAGGAACAGGCGCAACTGGACTTGCTCAGAAATGCGCTCGAACGCTACATGCCGACGCTGGACAATGTCATCTCATTGCTCGATACCGGGGTTCCCGATAGCGATGAGATGGAACGTCTGAATGCCACCCTGGCCAGTGTCGGGAGCCAGATCACCCAGACGCTCGAGCAACTGGTCCGGCTCAACGAGCGAGGGGCCGAAGTGGCTGCGCAGGACAGCCGTTCGCTGTACGCGAACATGCAGCGGATCATCCTTCTGGTGCTGGGGCTGTCGGTTGCCATGACCGTCGCACTCGCCTGGCTGTTGACCCGCAGCATCGTCGTGCCGCTTCGACAGGCGGTGGTCGTGGCCGAAACCATCGCCACCGGCAATCTGGGTGCCGCGATCGATGTGCGGGGGGCAGATGAGCCGGCGGCGCTGCTGAGTGCCATGCAACGGATGCAGAGCAGTCTGCGCGACACCATTGAAGGCATCGGCGACTCGGCCAGACAACTGGCGGCCGCCGCTGAAGAGATGACGGCAGTGATGGGGCACAGCACCGACGATTTGCAGCAACAGTGCGAGCAGATCGAACAGGCGGCCACCGCCGTCACCCAGATGAGCAGCGCCGTGGACGAAGTTGCCAGCAATGCCGTTAGCGCTTCGGAGTTGTCGCGCCAGTCGGATCACGAATCCCAGGTAGGCCATGAACAGGTCAACGAAACCATTCACCTGATTCAGGGGCTGGCGCAGGAAGTGCTGCTGGCTGCCGAGCAGGCCGAGCACCTGTCGCGCCATGCGGAAAACATCAGCATGGTGCTGAGTGTGATTCACAGCATTTCCGACCAGACCAATCTGCTGGCGCTCAATGCGGCGATCGAAGCGGCGCGCGCCGGCGAGGCGGGACGGGGATTTGCCGTGGTGGCCGATGAGGTCCGCTCGCTGGCCAAGCGTACTCAGGCCTCGACCCTGGAGATCGGCACCATGATCCAGAGCATTCAGACGGGCACCGGGACCACCGTGACCGCCTTGCAGAGCAGCGCCGACAAGGCCGCCGCGACACTGGAACGGGCACGCACGGCCGGTCAGGCACTGGCGCAGATCACGTTGGCGATCTCCAGGATCAACGAGCGTAACCTGCTGATCGCCAGCGCGACCGAGGAGCAGGCGCAGGTGGCCCGCGAAGTGGATCGCAGCCTGGTGGTCATCAGGGACCTCTCGACCCAGTCAGCAGCGGGTGCCAGCCAGACCAGCACCGCCAGTGCCGAACTGTCGAGTCTGGCCGCGAGCCTCAACGGCATGGTTGCCCGGTTCGCTTTCTGAGTGTCTGTCATGAGCGATCAAGCCGTGGTTCATAGCCCGTCCAGAATCACCTGTCTGCTGCCGCCCGAGCCTGAACCTGTCGCCACCGCGCTTCCCGCCGCCCGAACCCATTTCTGGCTGTGGGGCGGGCTGGCGCTGGCGATCGTGACGCTGCTGGGTGCGTTGCTCTGCCTGCTGTATCACCAGGCGCAGCGGCAGGCTGGCGCAGACGTCAGCAACTTGAACCGGATTCTCGAAACGCGTCTGGGCAATACCTTGCGTGATGCGCAGAGCAGCCTGCAGGGGATCGCCCTGCGCATGGACGAGGGATTGTTACACACAGACGGCACATCGCCGGTTCAACCTTGGCAGATACGCGCGCTGACCCGCCGCTTCCCCGTCATCGCCCGCTTCGAAGTGTTCACCGCAGACGGCCGGTTCGTGTTCAGCTCCGATGGGCGCAGCGTCGAGAACACAGAGAGCTTTCAACGCTTTCGCGAGATGCTCGCGGCGCAGCGAATCGGCGATGCCAACGCCATGTCGATGTTGCTGGGCAGCGATCAGACCAATGCAGTGCTGTATATGGCCGTGCCGGTGCTCGACGGTTTGCAGCGTCACATTGGCTGGGTGATCGCCGGCCAGCCTCTGGAAACCTTGCTCGATGTGGTTCGTCAGGTCGATGTGGGCGCCCACGGGGTGATCACGCTTCGCCGCACCGACAGACCGGAAGCCGTGCTGCGTGTGCCGCAGGCGCCGGGCCAGGGGCGTCGTTACCAGGCCGACCACATCGACCGCCTGCTTGGGGAGGGTGTGCAGGAAGGCACGCTGGTGACGCGCTCACGGGTGGACGGCGTCGATCGGCTCTATGGCTTCAAACGTGTCGGTGATTTCCCGCTGGCGCTGGTGATCGGTCTGGCCGCCGACGATTACCTGCTGTTCTGGAAATACACGGTCATTGCTGCGTCGGTCGTCTGCGGCGCGTTCTATCTGTTGATCATCGGTCTGACTTTGCGTCTGCAGAGCAACCGCTTGCGTCGCCAGCAGGTGGTGGACGAACTGCGCCAGAGCGCGTTTCACGATGACCTGACAGGATTGCCCAATCGGCGCTATCTGCTGGAGCGGGTCAATCAGGCCATCGAGGAGTGCGGCCGGGGCCAACGCCTGACCCTGATTTATCTGGATCTGGATCACTTCAAGACCATCAACGATTCATTGGGGCATGTGGCCGGCGATGCGATCCTGCAACGCCTGGCCCAGCGCCTGACCGCGCTCAGGCCGTCGCTGGACACCGTCGCGCGGCTCAGTGGCGATGAGTTTCTGGTGCTGGTGGACGACGATGAGCCGACTCGCCTGGCGCAGCTCATGGCTGATATCCAGCACAGCCTGCGCCAACCTTTGGAGCTTGCCGGCTACAACCTGTCGATTGCGGCGTCGGCGGGGCTGGCCCGCTACCCCGGCGACGGCCATGATTTTGGCTCGCTGCTCAAGGCCGCCGACACTGCGCTGAGCCAGGCCAAGCGTAACGGGCGCAACACCTGGGTGTTTTACGAAGCGGCCATGGGCGAGCGTGAGCTGCGTTTCCTGTACATCCAGACCCAGTTGCGTCATGCCTTCGAGCACGACGCGCTGCACGTGTTTTATCAGCCACAGATCGAGTTGGGCACAGGTCGTGTCATCGGGGCCGAGGCCCTGCTGCGCTGGAATCATCCGGAGCTGGGCCCCGTCTCGCCGACAGAGTTCATCGCAGTGGCCGAATCCAGTGGCCTGATCCTGCCCATCAGTCGCTGGCTGCTGGATAACGTCTGCCAGCAGGCAATGGCCTGGCAGGCTGCCGGGCTTGGAGAGCTGAGCGTGGCGATGAATTGCTCGGCTGTGCAGTTTCGTCAGGGCGATCTGGTGGACGAGGTCAGGCGTGCGCTGGCGCAGAGCGGCCTTGCGCCCAGGTTGCTGGAGCTTGAGTTGACTGAGTCGATCCTGATCGAACATTCCGAAAAAGTGCTGGAAACCATCAGCAGCCTCAAGGCGCTGGGAGTGCGCATGTCGATCGACGATTTCGGCACCGGCTATTCGAGCATGTCGTATCTCAAGCGCTTTGCAGTGGACAAGCTCAAGATCGACCAGTCTTTCGTGCGCGGCCTTTTGAACAATCCGCGAGACGCCGCCATCGTGCAGGCGGTGATTAGCCTGGGGCACAGTTTCGATATCAAGGTGATCGCCGAAGGGGTCGAAACGTTCGAAGTCCTGGATGCGCTGGTCTCGCGCGGTTGTGATGAAGCCCAAGGCTATTACTACGCCAGGGCGCTTTCGCCGATGGCCTTCGAAGCGTTCATGCAGGAGCGCGCCGAGTCTTCATGCGCGGCGCGGAGGCTGGGATGAACGGGTATCGTCAGCGGACGTTGAATGCTGACAGAACGGTCAGGTATTGCCCGTCGGTCGTGGTCATACAACCGTATACTTACGGCCTCGGGCCGCGGTCGGTAACGTGTGGGTTGTTGTGGTACGCGCTGTTGCGCACCGTTCATGTCTGCATTCAAAGGTATCCCGTTTGTCCAGCCCCCCACTGATCGCGGTCGTCGACGACGACCTTGCGGTCCGCACCAGCATCGACAGCCTCGTTCGTTCCCTCGGGTTTCTCGTCTGCCTGTTCGCCTCGGCCGAAGACTTTCTCAGGTCCAGCGCGCTGTTCGACGTCGCCTGCCTGATCACCGACGTGCAGATGCCGCAGATGAGCGGCGTCGAACTGCACGAACACCTGAACGCCCGGGGCGTGCATATCCCCACCATTTTCATTACGGCCTTTCCCGAGGAAACCGTGCGCAAGCGCGCCATGACCGGCAGCGCCATCTGCTTCCTGGCCAAGCCGTTTCAGGCTCAGGCATTGATCGACTGCATTGAGTCGACGCTGGCCTGAATGACGTCTCGATCTTTTTCTTATATCGATGAATGACTTGGCGAGTCCGTTTATCACTCTTGGAAAACAGTGAAGCGCTTAATTGATAATTGCTCGGCGTGCATGAGGCACCGTACTGGAGCATTGATCGTAAGTGCGGTGCATCCGGTCGCGTTCTAGTCTGCAGCGTCATGAATCGACGCGCCGGTCCCGACGCTCTTGAAACGTGCAAAGCCCTGCATTCGCGCGGGTTTGTCAAGTTGTGAGCGTCATTAAACTAACGTCAAAAGTTTGTATTTCGGGCAGTTAAGTTTGAGCGGAAGTTGTGCATAGATGTTGCATGGATGTTACACATTGCCTGATTGAACTCCCAAAGAGTGAAGATTCGACCCATCTTTCTGTTTCAACAACGGACAGGTGGGTGAACTTGTATGAGGCGAAACAACCTGGCGCACTGAACTTCCCTGCTTCGCCCGAACTCTTTGCCGTGAGACTGAACGCGATGACCATGATGCCGCTGCTGATTTGCGATGACTCCAACATGGCTCGCAAACAGTTGATACGCGCCTTGCCGGCGGATTGGGGCGTTTCGGTCACCACCGCGACCAATGGTCATGAAGGCCTGGAAGCGATCCGTCAGGGCCTGGGCGAAGTGGTGCTGCTGGACCTGACCATGCCCGACATGGATGGCTATCAGGCTCTGGCGATGATGCGCGAGGAGAACCTCAAGGCCAAGGTCATCGTGGTCTCCGGCGACGTGCAGCAAGAGGCGGTGCGCCGCACCCGCGAACTGGGCGCGCTGGCCTTTCTGAAAAAACCGGCTGACCCGCTGGAACTGCAACTGACCCTGCAGCGGCTGGGCCTGCTGGGCGAGCCGGCCCAGGAAGTGCTGGTCGCGTCCAAGGCCGAAGCCGCGGTCATCAGCTTTCACGACGCCTTCCGCGAAACCGTCAACGTTGCCATGGGCCGCGCCGCTGCGCTGCTGGCGCGGGTGCTCGGGGTGTTCGTGCAACTGCCGATTCCCAACGTCAACATGCTGGAAGTGGGCGAGCTGCACATGGCGCTGGCCGATGCCCAGGGCAGCGAGCGCATGACCGCCGTGTGCCAGGGCTATATCGGCGGTGGTATCGCCGGTGAGGCGTTGCTGCTGTTTCACGACTCGGAAATCGCCGACATGGCGCAGTTGATGAAAGTCCGGGATCGCGACTATTCGGACATGGAAATGCTGCTGGACCTGTCATCGATCCTGATCGGCGCCTGCCTGAGCGGGATCGCCGAGCAGCTCGACATCGAGTTTTCCCAGGGCCATCCGCAGGTGCTCAATGCAGCCAGCGGCATCGAGGACCTGATCCGCATCAACCAGCGGCGCTGGAAGAAAACCCTGGCCGTGGAGATCAGCTACAGCCTGGAAGGCCACAACATTCATTTCGACCTGTTGATGTTGTTCACCGAAGACTCGGTAGAGCGGCTGTCGCGCAAACTCGCCTACCTGATGAGCTGATTCATGAACGATCGCATCGACATCAAGGAGCTGCACTGGCTGCTGACCATCACTCAGAGCATTGACGTGGGCGTGGTGGTGCTCGATCAGGAGTACCGCGTGCAGGTCTGGAACACCTTCATGGAAAACCGCTCCGGCGTGCTGCCCTATGAAGCGGCGAACCGTTCGTTCTTCGAGCTGTTCCCCGAGGTCAACGAGCAGTGGCTGCAGAAGAAGATCGACAGCGTGATCACCCTCGGCACGCCGGCGTTCACCATCTGGGAGCAGCGGCCGTACCTGGTGCGTTTCAAGAGCTACCAGCCGATCACCGGGCAAGAAGATTTCATGTACCAGAACACCACAATGTTCCCGCTGCGCGGCACCAGCGGCGAGGTCACCCATGTGTGCCTGGTCATCTACGACGTCACCGACGTGGCGACCAACCGCCAGCAGTTGCAGGCAGCCAACATCGAGCTGCAAAAACTCTCCAGCACCGACCGCCTGACCGGCCTGTACAACCGCGGCCACTGGGAAGAAGCGCTGCGCCTGGAGTACGCGCGGCACGTGCGCTACGGCACCACGGCGGCGTTGGTGATGTTCGACATCGACCACTTCAAGCGGGTGAATGACACCTACGGCCACCAGTGCGGCGACAAGGTCATCCAGCGCGTGGCCGACATGGTTCGCGAGCACATTCGCGAGTCCGACATTGCCGGGCGCTATGGCGGCGAAGAGTACGCGGTGTTGCTGCCGGACACCGACAAATACGGCGCCGGGATGTTCGCCGAGCGCCTGCGGGTGGCGGTCGAGGCGCAGGAGATCCTGCACGAGGGCGAGGTGATCCGCTGCACCATCAGCCTGGGGGTGGCAGATATGGCTGCGCAGCCCTGCGAGCATAAGCAACTGATCGAGTGGGCGGACCAGGCGCTTTATGCTTCGAAAAAGAACGGGCGTAACCAAGTGTCGCTGCATCACCCGGCATGAGCCCTGCATCTTCAACTTGCAATCTGGGGGAGTGAGCCCTGCCTGCCGATTCAACGCGTAATCTGTGGGAGTGAGTCTGTCCCTGACAAGTCAGCGTGCAATCTGTGGGAGTGAGCTTGCTCACGAATGCGTCAGATCAGGCGGCTCCTTATCGGAAGTTACGCCACCTTCGTGAGCAAGCTCACTCCCACGGATGCATTTCAAGTTATCGCACTGCATAGCATAGGTTCGGCATCAGGACACCTCGGCGAAATCGCTCAATACGTCATCCCGCAACGCAATAAACCGCGCATCGCTGCGGTTGCGCGGGCGGGGCAGGTCGATGTCGACGATGCGCCGGATGCGCCCCGGATGCGGCTGCATGACCACCACCCGGTCGCCCAGATACACCGCCTCGTCCACGTCATGGGTGACGTGCACCATGGTGATTTTTTCCTGCTGCCAGATGTGCTGCAGTTCACGCTGCAGGCGCGTGCGGGTCAGGGCATCAAGGGCGCCGAAGGGTTCGTCCAGCAGCAACACGCTGGGGCGGTTCACCAGCCCGCGGGCGATGGCCACACGCTGGGCCATGCCGCCGGAAATCTGATGCGGGTAGGACTCGACGAAATCCTGCAGCCCGACCAGATGAATGTGCTCGCGTACCGTTTCGCGTTTTTGCGCCGGGCTCAATGGCGCGTTCTTCAAGCCCACCGCAACGTTCTGCTCCACGGTCAGCCAGGGGAACAATCGGTGATCCTGAAACACGATGCCGCGTTCCAGCCCCGTACCCTTGATCGGTTTTTCGTCCAGCAGAATCTGCCCGTCGAACGCTTCGTCCAGGCCAAGGATCAGCCGCAGCAGGGTCGACTTGCCGCAGCCGCTGGCGCCGACGATGGTGATGAATTCGCCGGGGGCGATGTCCAGTTGCACGTTGTCCAGCACTTGCAGTTGGGTGTCGGCGTTGGCGCTGGAAAAGTACTTGTTGATGTTCTGCAGGCGCAGGCCGTTGCCTTGCGAGGCCGCGACGGGTTGAGAGGCAGTCATGATCGTGTCCCTTTTGATAACCGAGAAAAGAATCAGCGCGGCGTGATGCCGTACAGCCGCTGCATGCGCCGTTCGAGCGCGCGGGCCAGCAGGTTCAGCGCCCAGCCCACCAGACCGATGATGACCATGCCGAACAGCACCAGATCCATCATGAAGTGCTCGCTGCCGTCGATCAGGGTGTTGCCGATGCCGCTGCCCGACACCAGCAGGTACTCGGCGCCAATGGTCGCCAGCCACGAATAGACCAGCGCCAGATAGACCCCGGTGAAGATCGAGGGCAGGGCGGCCGGCAGCATGACGCCGCGGATCGTCTGCCAGCGCGTGAAGCCGTAGACCTTGGCCACCTCCAGAAAGGCCGGCGGCACGTTGCGCAAGCCGTCGCAGGTGTTGACCACTACCGGCACCAGCGCCGCCAGCGACAGGAACACCACCTTGGCCACGTCGCCCAGGCCGAACCACACGGAGATCAGCGGAATCCAGGCGAACAGCGAGATCTGCTTGAAGGTGTTGAAGCTAGGCCCGACCAGCCGTTCGAACAGGCGGGAAAACCCCAGCAGGCAGCCCAGCACCAGCCCCAGCACAGTGCCGATGAAAAAGCCGCTCAAGTTGCGCGCAAGGCTGGCTGAAATCGCCCGCCAGAACTGCTCGGAGGTGAACTGATGCCAGGCGGTGGCCGCGACCTTTTGTGGCGACACCAAAAGGCCCGAATCGCTCCAGCCCTGATTGCTCGCCAGCCACCACACCGCGACGGCCAGTACAGGCACTACCCAGCCGCGATAGCGTCGGGTCGACGGCACAGCAGAAGAGGTCAGTGTGCTCATGCCAGCCTCCCCGGCGTCACCGCGCGGCCTTTGTTCAAACGGCGTTCGACGTACTCGAAGCTCCGATCAATCAGCAGACCCACCGCCCCAACCACTACCACCGCCGCCATCACCAGATCCAGCTGGAACAGCTGCCGGCCATAGGCGATCAGGTAACCCAGGCCTTCACTCGACGCCACCAGTTCGACAACCACCAGCGACAGCCAGGCCTTGGTAAAGCCCAGGCGCAGACCGGTGAAGATCGGCGCTACCGCCGACGGCAGGACGATGTCGGTGACGATCTGGCGCCGACTGAAGCCATAGGCCTGACCGACCTCCAGCAAGCGTTTGGGCACCTGATGAAAGGCCTGCAAAGTGCACAGCGTGACCGGCACCAGTGCCGCGTGAGCGATCAGCACGTACTTGAGCGGCTCGCCGATGCCGAACAACAACAGCGCGAAGGGCATCCAGCCCAGCACCGGGATCTGCACCAGCGCATTGAAGCTCGGCAGCAGGTAATCCTCGACGGTTTTCGACAGGCCCATCACAAGCCCCAGCGTTACGCCAAGGCCCGAGCCGATCAGAAAGCCCACCAGCACGCGCTGCAGGCTGGCCGACGCGTTGAGCCACAGGTCGCCCGAGGTCACCATGTCCACCAGCGTCTGGTAGACGAACGCTGGCGGTGGCAACACCTGATCCGACAGCCAACCCCGTGCGCTGCCCACAAACCACACGCTCAGCAGCGCCAGCGGGAGCAACCACGGCAGCACGCGGTTCAAGGCCTGGGATTGCCAGGCCGAAGCCGGGCGTGCGCGGGTGACTACCCGAGGTGCCGGGCGGGTCGGTGAGTGGGGCAGACGCTTGACCGGCGCCAGGTTCTTCGCAGGCGCGGGCGCCTGCTGTCGATCGAGTGCAGTGGCTCGGGCCATGATCTCAGCCTCCGTTGCTGGTCGGCGTGTTCGATGCCGTGGCATTGGCGGCAGGCGCCTTGCCGTTGGCGCCGTAGAAGGTCCAGAACTGCGTGAGGTTCTGCGTCTTCAACGCCTGGTCCAGGTATTTGGTCTCGAACCAGCCGTCGATGCTCACCGGCCTGCGGATCAGTTTTTCTTCCTGCGCCTGGGTGGCGACGGCCTGATAGCGCGAGCGCAGGAACTCATCCACCAAAGGGGACGCGCTGTCTCGCAACGCCAGGTGTTCGAAGTCGGCCTTGAGCGACGCCAGCGGTTCGTTGGTCTTGGCCCACTCGTTCAGCACCGCATCGCGGTTCTGTTCTTCGGACTCCCACTTGGCCGCCTTGACCAGCGTGTCGACGACTTTCTGCACCTGTTCGGGATGGTCTTTTTCATAGGCGCCACGCACCACCAGCGCGCACTGGCGGGTGTAGCGCACGTTGTTGTCGGGGTTGTCGAAGATGATGTCGACCAGCCCCTGATCACGCAGCTTGAACAGCTCGCGACCACCGAACGCCGCTTCCACGCCCTTGGACGCCAGCGCGGCCTGGGTGCTGCCGTTGTCCAGGTTGATCACCTTCAGGTCGCGCTCGGTCAGGCCGTGCTCGGCCAGCAGATTGATCGCCACCAGTTGCGCGTTGGTGCCGCGAAACAGCGCGACCTTCTTGCCCTTGAGGTCTTCGATGGTCTTGATGTCCGAGCCTTTCGGCACGGCGATGTAGACGTTGGAACGCACGCCGATGGCCGCCAGCAGCTTGGTGTCCAGGCCGTTGGAGCGGCCGACGACGGCTGGCAGGTCACCCTGATAAGCGAAGTCCAGTTGCTGGTTGGACAGTGCTTCGTTCACCGCAGGGCCTGCGCCCTTGAAGAAGAACCACTGGATCTCGGTACCCGTGCCTTCGAAGGCCTTTTCCAGCAGTTGCTGGTTGCGCACGATGCCCAGCGAGGAGCCGCTGAAAGTCACCGGATCGCCGCCGCCCGCGCTGGCCACGCCAATGCGCAGGACGTCGGCCTCGGCCAAGGGCATCATCAGCAGCGCCGCCAGTGCGGTAGCTACGCTCGATTTGCTGAATACAGATGGTCGCTTGGCCTTTGCCATAAGAGTTCTTCCTTAAAGATGGGGATGGAGATCAGGCCGCCAGGTGCTTCTTGTCGGCTTCGGTCGCGGGGGAGAGGGTTTCAGGCGTCGGCTTGATCGCCTGACTCGAACGCCCGTCGACACCCACCGGAATGTCGCCGGCCACGGTGGTGCGGCGCACGATGCGCTGGGCCTGGCCGTAGTCGTTGATCGCGATGTGCTGGGTGGCGCGGTTGTCCCAGATCACCACATCGCCCTCGCTCCAGCGCCAGCGCACGGTGTTGTCGATCTGGGTGATGCGGTCGTGGAACAGGCGGATCAGCTGTTTGGAATCGTTGTTGCTCACGCCCAGGATCTGTTTGACGAAGTGGCCAAGGATCAGGCTGCGCTCGCCGGTTTCCGGGTGTACGCGGACCAGCGGATGCTCGGTCTCGTAGACCTCGGCGGTGAATTGCTCGCGATAGCGTTTCAGGCCTTCGGCGCCGGTGTCCTTTGGCGCGGCGTAGTCATACAGGTTGGTGTGCAGCGCACGCAGGCTGTCGGCCAGCGCCTTGAGCGGCTCGGGCAGGTCGGCATAGGCCGCCGCGGTATTGGCCCACACGGTGTCGCCGCCGTAGGGGGGAATCACCACGCCGCGCAGGATGGAAATCTTTGGGTAGTTGGCGACGAAGGTGACGTCGGTGTGCCAGGAATTGGCGCGGGTTTCGCGGGAGTCCAGATTCAGGATCGCATTGCTTTTTTCCGCCGAGCGCACAGTGGGGTGCGGCACCTGATCGCCGAAGCGGCGCGAGAAACTTTCATGTTCCTCGTCGGTGAGGAACTGATCGCGGAAGAACAGGACCTTGTGCTTGAGCAAGGCCTGATTGATGAAGTCGAAGTCTTGCGCCGAAATATCGCCGGACAATTTGATGCCGCTCAACTGGGCACCGATTCGTCCTGCCACGGGGTTGATCTGAATCGCCATCGCCATAACTCCTGTTCAGGTTGTTGTGGCTCAGATCATAAGGATATAAATCGGCGATGCGCTAATCACCTTTTGTCATAAATATAGAAGGTCTGTTTATGCGACCTATTTATGAAGGTAACTAATCTTCATAACGATATTCGCAATGTGTTGGTCTTCGGCTGCGACTCGTCGTGGGAGTGAGCTTGCTCACGAAAGGGTGGCGTGGCCATGACAGATGTGTTGGCTGAACGTCATCTTCGTGAGCAAGCTCACTCCCACAAGTTGTGGTGGGGGCGAAGGTTATTTCGCCTGATCGAAGAGGTTTTCTTCGATGCCCTTCACCCCCGGATTCAACGCGAAAACACCTCCAGCCAGCGGCTGATCACTGACATCCCCGGACGGGCGAATCGAGGTGACGAATAAGGTGTCCAGGTCTCGCCCACCAAACGCGCACATGGCCGGTTTCTTCACTGGCACGGCCAGGGAGCGATCCAGTTTTCCCTCGGGCGTGAAGCGGTGAATCAACCCGGCATCGTTGCCGCAGATCCAGTAGCAACCGTCGGCATCCACCGCGGCGCCATCGGGGCGGCCGGGGTGTTGGGTCATGTCGACGAACAGCCGGCGATTGTGCGGCATGCCGCTGTCTGTGTCGTAATCGAAAGCCCAGATCTTCTGTACGTCGGGGTGGGAGTCGGAGAGGTACATGACGCGCCCGTCAGGGCTGAAACCCAGGCCGTTGGGCACGATCATGTCGCTGACTGCCGCCTGCAGTGGCCCGGGCTGCCCGGCGTCATAGCGATACAGCGAACCGACGCTGGCCGCCTGGCTCATGTCCATCAACATGGTCCCCGCCCAGAAGCGCCCCTGACGGTCGCAACGGCCATCGTTGAAGCGCATGCTCGGGCGAGGGTGATGCACGTCGACCAGCCGCTCGCAAGCCAGCGTTCCATCGCTCCGCGGGCGAACCCGGAACAGCCCGCTTTCCATTCCCGCCAGCCACCTGCCGTCACCGTAGCTGGCGATGCAGGCAAGCATTTCCGGTGCTTCCCAGCTGTGCGTCTGATTGTCCTGAACGCTCCAGCGGTTCAGCCGTCGGGCGGGGATATCAACCCAGTACAGCGCCTGTTCCCGGGCATTCCAGACCGGGCTTTCACCCGTGGCATTGCGCGCATCGAGGATCAGCTCAGCCTGCATGGACATCATTGCTCCTCAAAGGGGCCCATGGCGGCAAAGGCACCGCCGTGATAGACCATCGCCGGGTCGTTCGCGGCGGGCGCTGGCTGCGCCTCGACCTTGGCGCGGAACTGCTCGGAGCTGTCCTTGGGCTGATAATTCAGATGGTTGGCCAGGCGGTTGTCCCACCACACGGTGCTGTTGTCGGACGCGCCGTAGACCACGGTGTGGCCGACGTTGGAAGTGAACAGGCCGCGCTCGATCAGTTGGGTCAGGTCGTCGTAGCTCAGCCAGGTGCAGAGCATCCGGCGATTCTGCGCTTCGGGGAACGAGGAGCCGATGCGGATGCTCACGGTCTCGATGCCGTAGCGGTCGAAGTAGAAGCTGGCCATGTCCTCGCCGTAGCACTTCGACAGGCCATAATAGCTGTCGGGGCGGTGCAGGGCGCTGGCGTCGATGGTCTGGTCCTGGCGATAGAAACCGATGGCGTGGTTGGAGCTGGCGAAGATCACCCGCTTGGCGCCATGACGCCGCGCCGCTTCGTAGATATGGAACACCCCGCAGATGTTCGGGCCGAGGATGTCTTCGAACGAATGCTCCGTCGACACCCCACCGAAATGCACGATGGCGTCCACGCCTTCCACCAGCCGGTCCACCGCCTGTTTGTCCGCGAGGTCACAGACCTGCACTTCCTCGTGCGGGCCGGCAGCGGGCGCCATCTCGGCGATGTCGGAAAGGCGAATGATGTTGGCGAACGGCCGCAGGCTTTCACGCAACACCTTGCCCAGCCCGCCAGCGGCGCCTGTCAGCAGAATCCGGTTGAATGGCGTGTGAACGGCGGATGCAGTGGTCATGAGAAGCCCTGTCTTGATGTTGTTGTAAGGGTGTTATCTGTTGTCGTATGACTATTTGGAGTATGGATAAGCGTTGCAAAATTTGTCAACGAAACCTGCGTCAACGTCAGTTGCCAACCAGAATCTTCTCTGCTAATTTCCAAAATGTTAACGATGACATTTCCGCTTTAACAATAAAAACAACGGGATTTTTCGCTATGACAACTCGCCTCAAGCAAGGCTTCTCCGCCGTTCTCGCATCGCTCGCCGTGGCTGTCGCGTGCGCGGGCTCCCTCACCGTTCAGGCTGCCGATGCGAAAACCGGTCCGCTGAAAATCGGTGCTTCGTTCCAAGAGATCAATAACCCGTATTTCGTGACCATGAAGGACGCCCTGCAGGACGCCAGCGGCAGCATTGGCGCGACCCTGCTGGTCACCGATGCGCGGCACGATGTGTCCAAGCAGATCAGCGACATCGAGGACATGCTGCAGAAGGGCATCGATGTGCTGATCATCAACCCGACCGATTCGGTGGGCGTGCAGTCGGCCGTCAAGCAGGCCCATGACAAGGGCGTGGTGGTGGTCGCGGTGGATGCGCAGGCCAACGGCCCGCTGGATTCGTTCGTCGGCTCCAAGAACTTCGACGCCGGCGTGCAGGCCTGCGATTACCTGGCCAAGAACATTGGTGGCAAGGGTGACGTGGGCATTCTCGATGGCATCGCCGTGGTGCCGATTCTCGAACGCGTGCGCGGTTGCAAGGAAGCGCTGGCCAAGTACCCGGACATCAAGATCGTCAGCATTCAGAACGGCAAGCAGGAACGTGATCAGGCGCTGAGCGTCACCGAGAACATGCTCCAGGCCCAGCCCAATCTCAAAGGCCTGTTCAGCGTCAACGACAACGGCTCGCTCGGTGCGCTGGCCGCCATCGAATCCAGCGGCATGGACGTGAAACTCACCAGCGTCGACGGCTCGCCGGAAGCGGTGAAGGAAATCCAGAAGCCCAACAGCAAGTTCATCGCCACCTCCGCCCAGTACCCGCGCGATCAGGTGCGTCTGGCCCTGGGCGTCGCACTGGCCAAGAAGTGGGGCTCGCAGGTGCCGAGCGCCATTCCCGTGGACATCCTGCTGGTCGATCAGGCCAAGGCCAAGACCTTTACCTGGTAAGCCGCTCCTGGTCGTTGGCCGGGCGCTGAGTGCGTCCGGCGAACGGCACTGAGTGACAGCACGATCACGTCTGGCGAGGTGCCCATGAGCTGCCTTCTGCAATTGGAAAACATCTGTAAAAGCTACCCCGGCGTGCAGGCGCTCAAGTCGATCAACCTTGAGGTCGAGCGCGGCGAGATCCATGCCCTGCTGGGGGAAAACGGCGCGGGCAAATCGACGCTGATGAAGATCCTGGCCGGTGTCGAACACCAGGACCAGGGCAGCATCCGCATCGACGGCGCCGAGCAGCATTTCGCGACCTACAACGAGGCGATCGCGGCCGGTGTCGGCATCGTGTTTCAGGAGTTCAGCCTGATCCCGTACCTGAGCGCCGTGGAGAACATTTTCCTCGGTCACGAGCTGGTCAACGGCCTGGGCCTGCTGCGCAAGAAGGACATGCGCGCCAAAGCCGTCGAGTTGTTCGACCGTCTGGGGGTGAAGATCAATCTGGAGTGTTCGGTCGAGCACCTGAGCGTGGCCGAACAGCAGTTCGTCGAGATCGCCAAGGCGCTGGCATTGGAAGCGCGCTTGCTGATTCTCGATGAGCCGACCGCGACCCTCACACCGTCCGAAGCCGACCTGCTGTTCGACATCATGCGCGAGCTGAAAAGCCAGGGCGTGGCGGTGATTTTCATCTCCCATCATCTGGAGGAAATCTTCCAGGTGTGCGATCGCATCAGCGTGCTGCGCGACGGCGCCAATGTCGGCGCATTGACCGTGGCCGACAGCGACATCGACACCCTGGTGGAGATGATGGTGGGGCGGCGTCTGGAAGCGAGCTTCCCGCCCAAACCGGAAAAGGCGCAGGGCGAGGTGGTGCTGCAGGTCCGCGATATCCAGCTGACGCGCAATGGCCCGCACAACAGCTTCAACCTGCACAAGGGCGAGATCCTCGGCTTTGCCGGGCTGGTCGGGTCCGGCCGCACGGAGCTGGCGCTGGGGGTCATCGGCGCGCTGCCGGTGGTGAGCAAGGACGTAGCGCTGCGTGGCCAGCCGGTGAACCTCAGCGACCCGGCGCAGGCGCTGGCCAACGGCATCGGCCTGTTGCCCGAAAGCCGCAAGAGCGAAGGCTTGATCGTCGACTTCAGCATTCGCGAAAACATCTCGCTGAACAATCTGGGCAAGTACGAAAGTGCTGCGCATCTGCTCGACCGGAGCAAGGAAAACCTCACCACCGCCGAGCTGATGCGCCAGCTGCAAATCAAGGCGCCGTCCTGCGAAAGCCGGGTGCTCAACCTCTCCGGCGGCAACCAGCAGAAGGTGGTGATCGCGCGCTGGATCAATCACCACTGCGACATCCTGATCTTCGACGAACCGACCCGCGGCATCGACGTGGGCGCCAAGGCGGAGATCTACAACCTGATGCGCAAACTCACCGAACAAGGCTTCGCGATCATCATGATTTCTTCGGAACTGCCGGAAATCATCGGCATGTGCGACCGCGTAGCCGTCTTCAACAAGGGCGCCATCGTCAAGGTGCTGCAGGCCGGCGACATCAACCCGCAAGAAGTGATGCGCCACGCTACCGGGAGTCTTTCCAGTGAACACCTCCACTAAAACCATGGCTGCACAGGCCACCCCCGCGAAGAGCCGCGTGAAGCTCAACTTCGCTCAACTGGTTCGCTCGCCCGCGTTCTATCCCTTTGTCGGGCTGGTGCTGGTGACGGTCTTCATGATCTTTGCCAGCGACAAGTTCCTCACCGGGGCGAACCTGGAAAACATCGCGCGGCAGGTGTCGATCAACGCGATCATCGCCGTGGGCATGACCTGCGTGATCCTCACTGGCGGCATCGATCTGTCGGTGGGGCCGGTCATGGCATTGTCCGGCACCCTGACTACCGGCCTGATGGTGGCGGGTGTGCCTGCGCCGATCGCGATTCTTATCGGCCTGTTGATCGGCGTGGGCTTTGGCGTGGGCAACGGCATTTTCGTCGCCTACCTGAAAATGCCGCCGATCATCGTCACCCTCGCCACCATGGGCATCGCCCGCGGGCTGGGGCTGATGTACACCGACGGCTACCCGATTTCCGGCATGCCCGAGTGGTTCGCCTGGTTCGGGCGCGGCACCTTGTTCGGCATTCAGGTGCCGATCCTGATCATGCTCCTGACCTACTTCTTCGCCTGGGTGCTGCTGCAACACACGCGCATCGGGCGTTATGTGTATGCCATCGGCGGCAACGAGGAAGCGGTGCGTTTGTCTGGCGTGCGCGCTTCGCGCTTCAAGCTGTTGGTGTACTCGATCAGCGGTCTGACGGCGGCGATTGCCGGGCTGGTGCTGTCGTCACGCTTGATGAGCGGCCAGCCCAACGCCGGGGTCGGCTTCGAACTGGACGCCATCGCGGCGGTGGTGCTTGGCGGTGCGTCGATCGCCGGCGGACGCGGCGTGATCATCGGCACGCTGGTGGGCGCCATGCTGCTGGGCGTACTCAACAACGGCCTGAACATGCTCGGCGTCTCGCCGTATGTGCAGAGCGTGATCAAGGGCGCAATCATCCTGCTGGCGATTTTCATCAGTCGGCAGCGGCATAAGTAAGTCTGTGGTGATGAGTCTGGCCCCTTCGTGAGCAAGCTCACTCCCACAGGTCTTGTGTATGCACGCCAATCGACTATGGGATTGAGCTTGCTTGCTCCCACAGGCCTTGTGCACGTACCCCGATCCACTGTGGGAGTGAGCTTGCTCACGAAATGGCCAGAACGGCCCCCCCACATCCGAATTGAAATCAGCGGCCACGATCCGCATTCCCCACCTCTCTCCAACAGGTAAACCGACATGGAACAAAACACACAAAACACCATGCAAGCCGTTGTCTGCCATGCCCCGAAAGACTACCGCCTGGAGCGCATCGGCAAACCGGTGGCGCGGGCCAATGAACTGGTGATTCGCATCGGCGCCTGTGGCATCTGCGCCAGTGACTGCAAATGCCATTCTGGCGCGGCGATGTTCTGGGGCGGCGAGAGCCCGTGGGTCAAGGCGCCGGTGGTGCCGGGCCACGAGTTTTTCGGTTACGTGGATTCGGTGGGCGAGGGTGCCGAAGAACACTTCGGCGTGAAGGTTGGCGACAAGGTCATCGCCGAGCAGATCGTGCCGTGCGAGAAGTGCAAGTTCTGCAAATCCGGCAAGTACTGGATGTGCGAAGTGCACAACATCTTCGGCTTCCAGAAAGACGTCGCCGAAGGCGGCATGGCGCAGTACATGCGCATTCCGAAAACCGCCATCGTGCACAAGATTCCCGAGTCGGTTTCGCTGGAAGACTCGGCACTGATCGAGCCGATGGCCTGTTCTATCCACACCGTCAACCGTGGCGACGTGCAGCTCGACGACGTGCTGGTGATCGCCGGTGCCGGCACCCTGGGCCTGTGCATGGTGCAGGTCGCGGCGCTGAAAACACCGAAGAAACTGGTGGTCATCGACATGGTCGACGAGCGCCTGGAACTGGCGAAAAAGTTCGGCGCCGACGTGGTGATCAATCCCAACCGCGACAACGCCCGCGAGATCATCAACGGCCTTACCGACGGCTATGGCTGCGACGTGTACATCGAAACCACCGGCGTGCCGGTGGGCGTGACTCAGGGCCTGGACCTGATTCGCAAACTGGGGCGTTTCGTCGAATTCAGCGTGTTCGGCGCCGAGACCAGCGCCGACTGGTCGATCATCGGTGACCGCAAGGAACTGGACGTACGCGGCGCCCACCTGGGGCCCTATTGCTACCCGATCGCCATCGACCTGTTCGAACGCGGTTTGGTGACCTCCAAGGGTATCGTCACCCATGACTTCGGGCTGGATGATTTTGCCGAGGCGTTCGAGCTGGCGAATTCGACCAAATCGATCAAGGTGCTGCTCAAGCCCGTGGCAGGTGCCTGAGTGCTGGGGTGATCGCTGTTGCCCTTTCGTGAGCAAGCTCACTCCCACAGACTCAGTGAACGGCTGAGGACCCTGCTGCAACGCTGATGACTGTGGGAGTGAGCAAGCTCACTTCTACAGACTCAGTGAACGACTGAGGACCTTGCTGCAACGCTGATGACTGTGGGAGTGAGCAAGCTCACTTCTACAGACTCAGTGAACGACTGAGGACCTTGCTGCAACGCTGATGACTGTGGGAATGAGCAAGCTCACTCCTACAGACTCAGTGAACGGCTGAGGGGCCTGACGCAACGCTGATTAATGTGGGAGTGAGCTTGCTCACGAAGGCGTAGGTCCGAGCACCACAAATGCCGGAGTATCAAACCCAATAACAAGAGAGCGCGCAAAGATGGAATACGTCATCGGGGTCGATATCGGCACCCAGAGCACCAAGGCGTTGCTGGTCGATGCCCAGGGCCGCATCGTCGCGCAGCACAGCCAGGGCTATAAGGTCGACACGCCAAAACCGCGCTGGGCCGAGCAGTGGCCGAAGGTCTGGCTCGATGCCGTGCAAGCCTGCATCAGCGGCTGCATGCACAAAAGCGGCGTGGCGAAAGAGAGCGTGAAATCCCTGTGCGTCAGCAGCCTGTACGGCGGCTCCGGGATTGCCGTCGACGCGCAGATCAAACCGCTGTACCCGTGCCTGATCTGGATGGACCGCCGCGCCGAAGATCAGGTGCAATGGGTCAATCAACATGTGGATCTCGAGCGTTTGTACGCGATCACCGGCAACGCGGTGGACAGCTACTACGGCTTCACCAAGATGCTCTGGCTCAAGGACAAACAGCCCAACGTCTGGGCCGAAGCCCGCTATCTGCTGCCGCCCAACAGCTACATCAACTACTGCCTGACCGGCGAGATCGCCGTGGACCACAGCTCGGCCGGCAACATCGGTGGGGTCTACGACGTGAAGGCCCGGGCGTGGTCCGGCGAGATGCTCGACGCGCTGGGCATCCCCCAGGCGATGATGCCCGAGCGCCT
Organism: Pseudomonas sp. 2; assembly: GCF_056627435.1. Classification (NCBI taxonomy): domain Bacteria; kingdom Pseudomonadati; phylum Pseudomonadota; class Gammaproteobacteria; order Pseudomonadales; family Pseudomonadaceae; genus Pseudomonas; species Pseudomonas sp. 2. The sequence continues at coordinate 9,325 of NZ_JBWXNG010000011.1, read as the reverse complement.
GGTGCATTCCGGCGACGTGGTCGGCGGCCTGCTGGAAGACTGGGCCGAGCGGCTGGGGCTGAGCCCGGGCACTCCCGTGCTCGGCGGCGGGGTTGATGCGGCCATGGCGACGTTCGCAGCGGGCGTGACCCAGGCCGGCAACCACGTGGCGATGATCGGCACCAGCATGTGCTGGGGTTATCTGAATCAACAGGTCGATGCGCGGCATGGGCTGGTGAGTTTCCCTCACGTGTTCAATGGCGCTCAGGACCTCTACATTTTTGGCGGCGCGATCACCGCCGGTGCGTCGGTCAGTTGGTATCGCGAACAGTTCTGTCAGGCCGAAGAACAGCAGGGCCGAGAGACCGGTGAAGACAGCCACGCCATTCTCGAACGTGCCGCGCGGAACATTCCGGCGGGCAGTGATGGCGTGTTGTTCCTGCCCTATCTGATGGGCGAGCGCAGCCCGGTGTGGGACGCCAAGGCCAGTGGCAGTTTCGTCGGCCTGAACCTCTATCACAGCCGCATCCACCTGTACCGCGCGGTGCTCGAAGGCGTGACCTTCGCGCTGCGTCACAACATCGAGGCAGGCACCCGCGGCGCGCAATCGCTGGACCCGCGTTTGATCGTGGTCGGCGGCGCGAGCCATTCGGACCTGTGGATGCAGATCATCGCCGACGTCACCAACTTCCCGGTCTACACCATCGTTCAGGAAGTGGAAGCGGCGCTCGGTGCAGCCTTGCTGGCCGCCCATGCCGTGGGGCTGGTGGACGAAGAACAGGTGCACAAGGGCTGGGTACAACTGCAGCGTCGCGCCGAACCTCAGGCGGAAAATGTCGCACTGTACTCGCGATTGTTCGCCGATTACGTGGCGCTGTATCCGGCGCTCAAACCCATCATGCATCGCCTGCAGGGAGCCTGAATGTGAGCACGGTTCGTTTTGATTTCACTGGCCAGCGCCTGCTGGTGACCGGGGCCAGCAGCGGAATCGGTCGTGAAGTGGCGCAGCGTTTGATCGCCTGTGGCGCCGAGGTGTACGCCATGGGCCGCGATCGTGCTGCGCTGGCTGCATTGGGTTGCCAGGCGATCAGCGTCGACATGGCCGATCAACAGCAACTGGCGGCGGTATTGGCAGAGCTTCCGCTGATGCACGGGCTGGTCAACTGCGCGGGCATTTCGATTCTGGAGTCGGCTGTTGAGGTCAGCGCTCAGGCGTTCGATCAGGTCATGACCGTCAACGTGCGCGCGGCGGCGATGGTGGCCGCCAGCGTGGCCAAGGCAATGATCGGCGGGGGCGTGAAAGGCAGCATCGTCAACGTGTCGAGCCAGGCCTCGCTGGTGGCGCTGGACGATCACCTGAGCTATTGCGCGTCCAAGGGCGCGATGGACGCCATGACCCGCGTGCAGTGCGGCGAATGGGGGCGACACGGAATTCGCGTCAACAGCGTCAACCCCACCGTGACCCTCACGCCCATGGCGCAGATGGCCTGGAGCGAGCCAAGCAAACGCGACCCGGCGCTGGCGGCGATTCCCCTTGGGCGGTTTGCCGAAACGTCGGAAGTGGCCGAGCCGATCCTGTTTCTGCTCAGCAGCGCGGCGTCGATGATCAGTGGCATCTCGCTGCCGATTGATGGTGGCTATACCAGCCGCTGAGCGTTGTCATAGAACCTGTAGGAGCGAATTCATTCGCGATTGGCCGTGACAGACGATGCATCTCTGTCGCCCGCGCCACCGTTCGCGAATGAATTCGCTCCTACAGGAATTGTGTCCGGCGTTGGAGCAGTGTCAGCCTGCCAATCCATTCTCCAACTCACCCGCAATCACCACCTTAGCCTTGGGCAGATACCGGTCGGCAATGCGCTCCAGCAGCAAGGTCACTGCGCTGCTGCCTGCCAGCGACGCATCGTGGGCGATGCAGGCGATGGGGATGCCGAAGATATCGGCGAAGGGCAGGCGGTCGATGCCGCAGATCGGCAGGCTGTCATGGGCGATATCACGATCGCGCAGCGCACGCATCGCGCCCAGGGTAATCAACTGGTTGAAACCGAAAATCGCATCCGGCAGCGGCTGTTGATCCAGGTAGGCGAGGGTGCTCAGGTACGACGGCTCCAGCGTGTAGTCCCCGGCGAACACGTCCAGTTGCACCTGTTTGCCGCTCTCGGCCAGCGCGGCCTTCACGCCCTTGAGCCGCTCCTCGGAAATCCGCGAATGCGCAGGCCCGGTCAGCACCAGCAGGCGCTGCATCGCCGGGTTCTGCGCCAACAGATAGCGCGCGCCTTTCAGGCCGCTGTGGTAGTTGTCCAGCACCACATGGCTGAAGGGGCTTTCGTGCAGCGCGCGGTCCAGTTGCACCACGGGGATGTCGCCGTTGGCCAGTCGGCTCAGGTAGTGGGGTTGGTACTCGGGCTCGTCCGACACCGGCGACAGCACGATGCCCGCCACGCGATAGCTGAGCAGGGTGTCCACGGCCTTGCGTTCGAGCTCCTCGGAGCCGTCGGTGTCCACCAGCATGATGGTGTAGCCGTGTTTCTTCGCCTCACGGGAAATGGCCTTGATCATCTCGCTGTAGAACGGGTTGTCCACCGAGGCGGTGATCACGCCGATGATCATGCTTTCGCTGCGCTTGAGGCTGCGGGCGAAGGCATTGGGTACGTAGTCCAGCTCCTGGGCGACTTCCAGGATCTTCGCCAGCGTTGCAGGCTTGACCAGATCAGGCTTGTTCAGCGCGCGGGAGACGGTGACCGGAGTCATGTTCACCCGGCGGGCGATGTCGGAGATGGTGACGGGGGCTTTTTTGCTCATGGACTTCTGGCGGCCTTCAAACGGAACAACCTGCACGAGACTCGCGACGCTCGCGGATTGCGCAAGGCTAGCACGATGCGCGCCGGGATTGGTCTATTCGGCGAGCTGAATGTTAACGTTTTCATCGGTGCGGTTTCGACCTTTGTACGCAATCCATGGATAATGTGTGTACTTTCCCGGTCTGGAGGGTTCATGACCTCGTCTGCTTCTTCTTCCCGCGACTTCTTCATCGCCGCCCTGGCGCTGTTGATCGCCATGGTCGGCACCACGCTGCCCACGCCGCTGTACGCGATCTACCAACAACGCCTGGGTTTCGACGCGAGCTGGCTGACCATCATTTTTTCCATTTATGCCGCGGGCGTACTCGCCGCGCTGCTGGCGGTGGGCAGCTGGTCGGACCAACTGGGGCGTCGGCCGATGCTGCTGGCCGGCCTGTTGATGGGGGCGCTGAGCGCCGGGATTTTCCTCTGCACCGATTCGATCGCCGGCCTGTTGCTGGGCCGCCTGTTCTCGGGTTTTTCAGCGGGCATCATGACCGGCACCGCCACGGTGGCGGTGATCGAGCTGGCGCCGAAAACCTTCAAGAACGCCACGCTGATGGCCACCGCCGCCAACATGCTCGGGCTGGGCATCGGGCCGCCGCTGGCCGGGCTCACCTCGCAGCATCTGCCTGATCCGCTGCATCTGGTGTTCTACGTGCACCTGGCGTTGTTGTTGCTGGCCGCGCTGGGTGTGGCGGTGATTCGCGAAACCGTCCAGCGCCCGGCCCAGTTGAAACTGAGCATTCAGAAACCTTCGGTGCCCGCGTCGGTGCGCAGCGTGTTCATTCCCGCGTCGATTGCCGGATTGGCGGGCTTCAGCGTGGCGGGGCTGTTCACCAGCATGGTGCCGTCGGTGATGATCCACATCATGGAGATCCACGGCGGCCTGCTGATTGGCGCGGTGATCGGCCTGTTCTTCGTGGCGTCGATTGTCGGCCAGGCGCTGCTGCAATGGCTGCCGCGCTCGCAGCACATGACCCTGGGCTGCGTCGGGCTGATCATCGGCATGATTTGCCTGGGCCTGAGCATCGCCACGGCGCAGCTGTTGTTCCTGGTGGCGGCCGGTTTCATGGCCGGTGCGGGGCAGGGCATGATCCTGCGCGCGGGCATCGGCGCGGTAACGGCCAGCAGCCCGCCGGATCAGAAAGCGGCGGTGACCTCGGCGTTCTTCGTCGTGCTGTACATCTCGATTTCGGTGCCGGTGGTGGCGGTGGGCTTCAGCGTGCGCGCGTTTGGCCTGGCGCATGTAGGTGAGTTCTTCGCCGGGCTGGTGGCCGTTGTCGCGTTGCTGGCGATGGTCAGCATGCGTTGGGTGCAGGCGCGGCAACAGTTCGCCTGACCGTAGCAGTCCGGCTTGCCAGCGGTGGCGTTCTTGAAAACGCCACCGCCGGCAAGCCGGACTGCTACGGGATATGCGCTGGAGTCAAATTCGGCGTATATCTCCAGATTCTTCCGATTGATTATTTGGCTATCGGATCAAGCCCGCTGGCCTTGATCGCCGGCGCTGCCGCTGACGAACTCAAGAATTCCAGAAACTGCCTGGCCTGCTCCGGGTGCTTGCTTTTAGTCACCACCCCCGCCGAGTACAGGGTCATCTGCTGCGCCTGATCAGGGATCAGGCCGATGATGTCGATGCCCTCCACCGGCTTCAGTTCGCTCAACTGCTGAAAACCGATCTCGGCCTCGCCTTTAGCCACGATTTCGCCCACAGGCGTTGCCGGAATCATCCGGCTCTTGCTCTGGATGCGGTCGGCGATGTGCATCTGGTTGAACAGCACGCGAGACAGATACACGCCGCTGGCGCTGTCGGAGTAGGCGATGCTTTTCGCGTCGATCAGCGTCTGCTTGAAGGCCTCCATGGTGCTGATGTCCGGATGCGGCGCGCCATGTTTCACCGCCATGGCGATATAAGATTTGCCCAGATCCACGCGGGTTTTCGGGTCGACCTGGCCGTCCTTGATCAGCTTGTCCAGCGCCGCGCCCACCATCAGCACCACATCGGCCGGTTCCTGGCGTGCCAGGCGGTTGGGGATGGCCTGCGGCGTCGCGCCCATGGATGGCGCCACTTCGCCCTGAAGTTTCACGCCCACGCGTTGTTCGTAATCGGAAGTCACGGCGTTGAAGGCGCCCATGATCCCGCCGGAGCTGAGCACGATCAGCTGCACGGGGGCTTTGGGGGTGGCTGCGTGAACGAAGGCCGCCGGCATGAAGGAAATGGCGGCGCTGAGCAGGTAAGGCAGAATTCTTTTCATGAAGATGAACCTGAAAAAATAATGAAGGTGGCTCTGACAAAATGAAAAACAGCGCGGGCAGTATGTGGCAATCAGGCGATGAGTAAATCCCTTTCTTGCGCGCATGCTGTGACAGACGCGGATTGACGCCTGGGGTTCACTGCGACGCCGATGTCTGAATGCGACGGCGTAATGGCACATGGCTCAAGAAACGCCGCGCCGGGCCGATGCTCATGGCGACACCCTTCACCTTTTCGGAAGTTCGCCGTCCATGTTCAATAAACGTCTCAAACAAGAGTTGGCTGCGCTGCGCGAAGAACTTTCGTCGGTGGAGCAGGTGCGCAGCAGCCTGGACAGCGAAATGCTGGGCATGCGCCTGGACCCTCAGGGCCGGATCGAGTCGGTCAACAGTAACTTCGAAGAGGAAATGCATTACCGCAATTCCGACCTGGTGGGGCGCGCCATCGAAGACTTGGTGCCTGCCCACGTCAAGAATTCGGACTCCCATCACCGCCTGAAATCGGCCATCAGCCGTGGCGAACACCTGAGCGCTGCCCTGCGCCTGATGCGCGGCAACGGCCAGGAAGCCTGGCTGCGTTCGATCGTGCAGCCGGTGCGCGACAGTCGTGGGCACGTGATGTACTTCACCGTGCACTCCAGCGACCTGACCCGCACCATCGAGGCCTCCCGCGAGCACGAGAACCTGATCGAGGCGCTGCAGCGTTCGACCGCCGTGATCGAGTTCAACCTCAACGGCGAAGTGCTGGCGGCCAATGACCGCTTCCTCAGCTCCATGGGTTACTCGCTGGCGCAGATTCAGGGCCACCATCACCGCATGTTCTGCGAGCCTCAGGAGGCCAACTCGCCAGAATACGCGGCGTTCTGGGACAAACTGCGTCGCGGCGAATACGTCGCCGGGCGTTTCAAGCGCGTCGACAGCCGCGGCCGTGAGGTCTGGCTGGAAGCGTCCTATAACCCGATCACCGACGCCCACGACCGGCTGTACAAGGTGGTGAAGTTCGCCACCGTCATCACCGAGCAGGTTCATCGCGAAAACGCCGTGGCCGAGGCCGCCAATATTGCCTTCAGCACCTCGCAGCAAACCGACGGCAGCGCGCAGAAGGGCGCGGCGGTGGTCCAGCAGACCGTGGACGTGATGCGCGAACTGGCCCAGCACATGGAGCAGGCTGCCGAGCGCATCGCCGCGCTGGACAAGCAATCGCAACTGATCGGCTCGATCATCCAGAGCATCAGCAGCATCGCCGACCAGACCAACCTGCTGGCCCTCAACGCCGCCATCGAAGCCGCCCGCGCCGGTGAACAGGGCCGTGGTTTCGCCGTGGTCGCCGACGAAGTCCGCCAACTGGCCTCGCGCACCAGCAAGGCCACCGAAGAAATCGTCGGCGTGGTCCAGCAGAACCAGCAACTGGCCGAGCAGGCGGTGAACGTGATCATCAGCGGCAAGCAACAGGCGCAGACCGGCCTGGAACTGGCGGGCGAGGCGGGGTCGGTGATCGTCGAGATCCAGGATGGCGCGCAGAAAGTGGTCAGCGCAGTGGGGCAGTTTGCCAATCAGTTGTCGGGCTGATCGGGTGCTCTAAAATCGTTAGAAACCCGTTTTCTGTCCTCAAAATCGTTAAAAGCGCGCCGGGCTGTTCAAGCCCGGCGCGTTTTTCTTACACCCTGAAATGGCTCACCAGCATCTGCAACTGATTGCCCAGGCGCGCCAGTTCCACGCTGGAGGCTGCGGTTTCTTCGCTGGCCGCGGCGGTCTGTTCGGAGACGTCGCGCACGTTGATGATGCTGCGGCTGATTTCCTCGGCCACCGAGCTTTGCTGCTCGGCGGCGGCGGCGATCTGCTGGTTCATCGCCTGGATGTTGGACACGGTGTTGGTGATGCTCTCCAGCGACGTACCGGCCTTGCGGGTCAGGGCCACGCTGCTGTCGGTGAGGTTGCGGCTGCTGAGCATGATGTCCGAGACCTGACGCGTGCCGTTCTGCAGCGCGGCGACCAAGCCTTCGATCTCTTCGGTCGATTGCTGGGTGCGCTGGGCCAGGCCGCGCACTTCATCGGCCACCACCGCAAAACCGCGACCGGCTTCACCGGCGCGCGCCGCTTCGATGGCCGCGTTGAGCGCCAGCAGGTTGGTCTGCTCGGCCACGGCCTTGATCACGTCCATGACCTTGCCGATCTTGTCGCTTTCCTGCTCCAGCACGCTCATGGCGTCGGTCGAGCGCACCACTTCAGTGGCCAGCCTTTCGATCTGGGCAATCGCCTCGCCCACGACCTTGTCGCCGTCCCGTGCTTCTTTGTCAGCAGCGGAGGCCGCGACCGATGCCTGCTCTGCGTTGCGCGCGACTTCATGCACGGTCGCGGACATTTCGTGCATCGCGGTGGCGACCTGATCGGTCTCGACTTTCTGGCTGTTCACGCCGGCGCTGGTCTGCTCGGTGACCGCCGACAGCTCTTCGGCGGCGCTGGCGATCTGGGTGACGCTGTCGCGGATGCCGCCGATCAGGTCGCGCAGGGTGGCGCCCATGCGCTGGATGCCCTGCTGCAGCACGCCCAGTTCGTCCTTGCGGTTGACCACCAGATTGTGGGTCAGGTCGCCCGACGCGATGCGGTCGACCACGGCCAAGGTTTCTTGCAGCGGGCGGGTGATTTGACGGGTGATCAGCACTGCCGCCAGCGCGCCGAGAATCAGCGCCAGCAGGGTTGCGCCGATTTGCAGGGTGCGAGCCTGCTGGGTGTCGGCGTCGCCCAAGGAGACTTGCAGGTCGATCAACTGGTTGGTCAGCTTGATGATGATCGCCTGTTCGTCGGTCATCTCGGTGCGCGCGGCGTTGATGTTGTCGTTGGCCACCTTGAAGCCCTGCACCGAGTCGCGATAGGCGAGCAGCGAGGTTTCCAGTTGCTTGAGGCGATCAGCCTGAGTGCCGCCGAAGGTCGCGTTGAGCTTCTCAAGGCCCGCGATGGCGCTGGACAGCTGACGGGTAGCGGCCTCTTCAGTCTTGGCGGTGACGTTGCCGGTGTAGCCGCGCACTTCGTAGCGCACCAGCATCACGTCTTCCTTGGCCTTGATAATGTCCTGGTACTGGGCAAAACGACGCTCGTCGGTGGGGTCCATTTTCATCACGTCGTCGTTGATCGCGGCGATCAGATCGGCCGCTTTCACGGCATCGACGCCCATGTCGGCGCGGACTTTGGCGCTGGTCTTGTAGCCGTCGCGCATCTTGTTCAGCGAGGTCTGATAGGCGTTGATCTGCTCACCCAGCGACTTGATCAGCGGGACGTTCTGCGGGTTGCTGAAGGTGGTTTGCAAAAACTGCTGCTGCGCCTTGTAGGCGTCCAGCGCGTTTTGCACGTTCTGCGCCACGGTTTCGTCACCGTTGCTGAGCATGTATTGCAGACGGGTGACGCGCAGGTCAGTGAGTTTGTTGGTCAGCTTGGAAATGTCGGCGACCCGGTCGGCGCGAAATTTCATACTGCCCAGGCCGTTCCAGCCGATCAGCGCCAGCAAGGCAGTGAAAATGAGTACGACGCCGAAGCCCAGGGCCAGCTTCATATTGACGCTGATGTTGGCGAACCAGCTCTTCATCGATTTTCTCCAGGATGTCCGTGTTTGGTAGTCGTCAGCTGGGAGGGTTGTTGTTATCGAGGGCCAGCGAAACAGTCAGGTGTTCGATTACATCGGCGGGATCTGAAAAATCTGAAAGAAATGTCTTACGGGATGGCGTTTTTGTTACATACAGGTGGTTTTACGGTGTGGGCGGTGTGTCAGTCGGTATGGGTTGTCTTTGGGGGTTCTGGCTAACGCCAGACCTGTTTCGGCTTCGCCGAGTTACTTGGAAAAGACCCCCAAGTAACCAAGGGGTCTTGCTCCTGGTTTGGCCCGACTTCGTCGGGTCCCTTCATTCCGGTCTCGTTCCGTGGGCCCGGCGCGAATGGGCCATCCATGGCCCCGCGCCTCGCGCGGCATCCTGCCGCTTGACCCACTCCACGAGACCTCCATTCAGCCTGCACCCAAGTCGCGGTTTGTGGCGCCTGCGACATCTGTGTACGGGAACCCCACACCCTCCCCGTAGCAGCACGGCTTGCCGGCGGGGGTGATCGTGAGGGCGACCCGCGGGCAAGCCCGGCTGCTACGGGGACAGCGTAAGCCGGTCGCTTTTGATTTGGCTCTTGATCTTGATGCGCGACAGCCCAGACGACGCAAAACGCGACTTGGGTGCAGGCTGAACGGAGGTCTCGCGGAGTGGGTCGAGCCGCAT
>NZ_JBWXNG010000010.1:0-252154 GCF_056627435.1 Pseudomonas sp. 2 | reverse complement strand
ACTCCTACAGGTTTTGCATCGCCCATGAACCGTTGGACGCTCCTAACATCCTCAACCATCGCCCCGGCGGATAGCCGAACGTCTTCATAATTCCCAACTCGGCCGCCACGCGGCACAGCAGGACCATGAAGCTGATGACCATTGAGCTGGATGAGCCTTGGGCGGTGTGGGGAAGGAGCATTCTGGTGCGGGAGCTGAACGCCCTGCCGGGGGTTGTCAGGGCGTTGATTGCGGTGTTGATGCCCAAACATGGCATGGCAGAAAGTGTTGGGTGATACCGGCGAAAAATTTTTTTCTAATCGAGCTGGATGATTCCTATGTTATCTATCCAGATTTCCTGAGGGCTCGGAGCGACCGACTTGAGACCACCACTTATTGATAGGTAGAAGGATGGTGATGACGCAATAAACTCCCAATAAACTTCCCCCCACGCACCAACCGGGCATTCACGACTCTCATTTATAACATTCAGAAAACACGCATGAGAGGTAGCTTGCGCCGAAAGTTGAACTCTGTATCGTTTACCCACAATAAGCTCATTAATCCATTTAGCTATCAAGCCACCCCCACCTGTACCATCGCGTATATCTATTACGAAAAATGCAAATTGATTATCTCCATCACTACGAATTCCAGATTCGAAAAACCCCCCTAACATCCAGCGCCCCCACGATCCATCCTGAAAATCAGTGAAATCAATATAAGGCGGAAAAACCTCAACCGCCCACTCATTCGAAACACTGTCCGAAATCCTCGCCTCAAAACTATTCTGCCCCATCTCCAAACCTGTAATTTCGGCCCGCCACTGCCCATTACCGTCAACGTTGGCCTCGCCGACCTTCTCACCGTTGTTATAAAGGGTGACGACATTTGCAGTTACCGGCAAACCATTTGACTTACCCATGATCACACTCCTTGTTCATTGAAACCCATAAAAACACCTGTCATGGCCGCCATTGCAGCGGCATGTGAGATAAGCATCAGCCCACTCACGATAAAAATCAAAGCGCTCCAATACGGCATGGCAACATGCCTAATTTGACGTTTAACGCATCTCATTGATTTATCGAAACAAAACCGTGAGCCGTATTAACACTCGGAGTTTAACGGCAGACTTTTTACTTCGAATCAGTCTATGCCTTCAGGACATCACCGCTTTATTTCCAGGCCCTCTGCGCCGCACGTCAATCGCTATCGTTACCAGAGGCGCGTGGTGCTTTTGTGTATATGCGCTAAGGCCTACCCGACTATTGCATGAGTGAGCTTGGTCTGGGCCGCATCCGGACGAATCGGCGTATCAGACAACCCTTTGGTGACTGATACGCCGAATTCGTCCGGATGCGGCCCAGACCAAGCGCGCTCCTACAGGTGTTGTATCGCCCGCGAGCCGTTAGACACACCCAACATCCTCAACCACTTCCCCGGCGGATAGCCGAACGTCTTCACAAAGTGCCGCGTCATGTGGCTCTGGTCGGCAAACCCGGCCATGACGGAGGCGTCGCTCAGGGAAACCCCGCAGGCAATGGAATGGCGCACCAGATCCAGCCGGCGCAGGGTCAGGTAACGGTGGGGGCTGGTGCCGAACAGGGCGCGGAAATCCCGGGACAGGCGCCAGCGGTCGGTGTCGCTGGCCTGTTCCAGTTCATCCAGGCTCACGCCCTGTTCCAGGCTTGCCATGAGCAATTCGCGGGCGCGTTCGGCGGCGCGGTAGTCGACGCTTTGCCGGCCTTTGCGCGCGCCTGCGGCGTCTTGCAGGGCGATGGCGATGTCGTAGACAGCGTCGTCCAGTTCCAGCGGATCGAGGGACGATTTGAGATCAGTCAGCAGCGCCTGGGTGGCGCGGAACAGGCGCGGATCGCTGGAGACGCCACCCTTGATAAACGGCAAGGGCTTGCCACCGAGCACCTGCTGGATCATCGCCGGTTCCAGGTAGAACATGCGGTAGCGAAAGCCGTCTTCGGTGCCTGCGTGGCCATCGTGGGGTTCGTCCGGGTGCAGGACCATGGTCTGGCCCGGCAGGTTGTTCACCATTTCCTTGCCGTAATGAAAGCTCTGCACGCCGGACAGGGTGTGGCCGATGGCGTAGGTGTCGTGGCGGTGCATTTCAAAGCCGTGCCCGTGGAAATACGCTTCGATCCGCTCCATCTGCGGCAGCGGCTCGGCACGCACCACCCAGTCGCGCTCGGAGTGCGTGAGGTGGGCTTCGCCGTTTGAGTATTTGTCCATGACGCGGGCTCGGGGGAAATCGGATACGACAGGCGAACACAGATACCACCTCGTGTCGCGATTGGGAATGTCTGGATGCTCGCCCGTGCGCAATCGGGTCGCGTGTCCACTGAGTGACCGGGCGGTTCCAGATTTCCCGAAAGCCCGGGAACGTGACAATATCGAGAACTGTTATCAATTATAAAAACAATTGCACGACGCGGCTGTTTTACCGTCGAAGCGCGTGCCCTCCCTGTTCTGGCAGACGCCCTTATGAATGTCTTTCATCGTTTACTTCTGGATTATCGACTCAAGAGCGCCCTGGCCTTTGATAAATGCCGCCTGGACAGCGGCATCCGGGGCTTGCGCTGCGCCATGGAGCTGACCCTGGAACACGGCGTCAAGCTGCATCAGGTCAAGATCAATTCCGCCTGCCTGAGCATTGGCGCCTACACCGATATCGTCAGCGGTACGGAGATTCAGAACGTGGCCAGCATCGGCCGCTACTGCTCCATCGCGCGCAATGTGACCCTCGGCCAGAACCGCAAATCCCATCCTCTGGACGGCCTGAGCACGCACACCGGCCTGGCGGCCCTGCGCCAGCGCCATACCGGGGCGACTGAGGTTCATGAGCCGGTCAAACAGACGGTGATCGGCCACGATGTGTGGATCGGCATGGATGTGCTGATTCTGGAAGGCATCACCATCGGCACAGGCGCGGTGATCGGGGCCCAGTCGCTGGTCACCAAGGATGTGCCGCCTTATTCCATCGTGGTGGGCTCACCGGCCAAAGTGCAGCGCTACCGGTTCGATCAGCACATCATCGACGGCCTGCTGGCCAGCCAGTGGTGGAACCTGCCCCCGCGCCAACTGGCCGAACTGCCCATCGAAGATCCGGAAAAACTGCTCGAAGCGCTCAAGGGCGTTGTCGTCCCGGACAGCCATCCGGGCCGGGTGGTGGTGCGCAACAAGCCGTTTTCGGTGGAGCATCAGGCGGCGCAGTGAAGCGCGCAGACGATCTTGTTCCCCGATTGCCGGCACACCCAAGTCCCTCGTAGCAGCACGGCTTGCCGGCGGGGCGGTGTGTCAGTCACAGATGGGTTGTCTGACACACCGCCCCGCCGGCAAGCCGTGCTGCTACGGGGCGATTTGTCTTATCCGGATTGATTGGGCATGGCCGCTGGCGTGGCGGCCGCATGCACCTTGGCCGCGAGCAACGCAGCAATCGCCTGCGCATAGGCCTGGCGTCCCAGGTTCATGCTGTTGTTGTGGTTGCCGCCCGGCACCATCAACAGGCTTTTCGGCTCTTGCGCGGCCTCGAACAACTGCTGGCTGAAACGCGGTGCGACGAACTGATCCGCGGTGCCATGTACGATCAGCACCGGCATGTGAATGTCGGCGATCTTGTCGATGGAGTCGAACTTCTGCGACACCAGCCAGCGCACCGGCAATGAGGTGCGGGTGCTGGCCACCGAGGCAGCAACATCGGCGAGATTGGTGAAGGTCGACTCGATGATCAGGCCGCGCGCCTGAATCGGCTCGTCGCCCTTCTGTGCATCGTGCCCAAGCTCGGCCGCCAGATCCACCGCCACCGCGCCGCCCAGGGAGTGCCCGTAGATCAGGCGTTTGCGCGGGTCGGGTTGCAGTTGCTTGAGGCGCTCCCAGGCGATGCGGGCGTCTTCATACACCGACTTTTCCGACGGCAGCTGGCCTTTGCTTTCGCCAAAACCCCGGTAGTCGATGGCCAGCACCGAAAAGCCCAGTGCGTGCAATTGCTCGATGCGGAAAAACTGCCCGGTGAGGTTCCAGCGCGAACCGTGCAGGTAAAGGATGGCAGGCGCGTCCTTCTTTTCGGCCAGCCACCACCAGGCGTGGATGTTCTGCGACACGCCGAATGACGGCGCCTTGAGCTCCAGTTCCTGCACATCGGCCGGAATGCCGTGATACCAGCTGGCGGTGCCCGGCTCGATCATGAACACCAGCTCGCGCTCCTTGTGCTGCAGGGCTGCGCAACCGACCGGCAGGCCGACCACGATCAACGCCATGCACAGCCAGAAAAACCAGCGGGCCTTGAAATGAGCCAGGGAGAATTGCGCCATGGGATGAGAGATTCCGGGAAGTGCCAATACGCGGGCAGTTTGCCATTCATTGCCGGGAGCGGTCATTGCCATCTGCCAAAAGGAGCCACATCAAAGCGCCGATTGCATTTGTGGGAGCCGGCTTGTTGGCGAATACAGGGTGTCAGGCGATGAAGGATTGAATGACCCACCGCATTCGCCAGCAAGCCGGCTCCCACGCCTTCGGCAGAAGCAGAAGCAGAAGCAGAAGCAGAAATCATGTAAGCCCTCTGTCGAATTCCGTCGGCGCCATTCGACTAGCCACTGTCAAAGCCAATATGTACCTCTGCCAAGGAGAACATCATGAGCAATATCGACTCGCATCCTGTGGTTTCCCGCGCCGAATGGCTCAATGCCCGACGTGAACACCTGGCCCGGGAAAAGGCCCTCACCCGCCAGCGCGACCAGCTCAGCGCCGAACGCCGCGCCCTGCCCTGGGTGAAAATCGACACGCCTTACACCTTCGACACACCCGATGGCCGGCAAACCCTGGCGCAGTTGTTCGGCGCCAATAGCCAGTTGATCGTCTACCACTTCATGTTCGCCAAGGGCTGGGAGGCAGGCTGCAAAGGCTGTTCATTCCTGTCCGACCATCTGGACGGGCCCAACCTGCACCTGGCCCATCACGACATTTCCCTGGTGGCCGTGTCCCACGCGCCGCTGGCGGAATTTCAGGCGTTCAAGCAGCGCATGGGCTGGCAGTTCAAATGGGTGTCTTCAGCCGGAAACAGCTTCAACGAGGATTTCCACGTTTCGGCCACCGATGCCGAGCTGAGCGCCGGCAAGATGAATTACAACTACGAGACCACCGACTTCGCCGAGGAAGAAATGCCCGGCATCAGCGTGTTCTACAAAAACGCGAAGGGAGAGATTTTCCACACCTACTCGGCGTACGCCCGTGGCCTGGACATTCTGGTGGGGGCCTACAACTACCTGGACCTGACGCCCAAGGGCCGCAACGAAGAAGAGATCATGGAGTGGGTGCGCCTGCACGACCAATACGACGGTGCGGCAGGCTCAGCCCATTGCTGTGGCGAGAAATGATCTCGGGGAAAAAACCTCAGTAACCGCTGCCCGACGCCTGTGCGCCGCTGACGATGGCGATGCCTGAGCTGGTGCCCAGGCGCGTGGCGCCCGCTTCGATCATGGCCACGGCGGTGGCGTAATCGCGCACACCGCCCGACGCCTTGACCCCGACGCCCGCACCGACCACTTCGCGCATCAGCGCCACGTCTTCCAGGGTCGCACCGCTGCGGCTGAAGCCGGTGGAGGTTTTCACGAAGGCCACGTTCAGCTCGCGGCAGATTTCGCAGGCGCGGGTTTTCTGCGCGTCGTCGAGCAGACAGGTTTCCAGGATCACTTTCAGCGGCACTGAACCGCAAGCCTGTTTGACTGCTGCGATGTCGTCGCGCACCAGGTCGAACAGGCCGTCCTTCAGCGCGCCGATACTGAGCACCATGTCGATCTCGCCAGCGCCTGCGGCAATCGCCTGCTGCGCTTCGAACGCCTTGGTGTCGGACAGGCCCGCGCCCAGCGGAAAGCCCACCACGGCGCATACTTTTACCTTGTCACCGGCCAACAGCGACGCGGCGTAAGGCACCTGGCCCGAATTGACGCACACCGAATAGAATCCATGGGCCTGCGCTTCACGGCACAATGTGGCGATCTGCCCACGAGAGGCATCGGCGGCCAGCAGGGTGTGGTCGATATACTGCGCGAGTGTTGCGGGTTCGATCTTCATCGCAAATCCTGTAAAAGCAGTGTTGAGCGGCAAGCTTCAAGCGGCAAGCTGTGCGCACCGTTTATGTTGTACATTTAACATCAAATGTTATTTATTTACCACAAACCATCGACAGCCGGAATGCCTGTGGACAGTAAGAAATCCGACCGCATCAAACTGATTCAGCAAGCCCTGCAGGACCAGAAGGCCATTCATCTGCGTGAAATGGCGGCCCTGCTGGACGTTTCGGAAATGACCCTGCGTCGCGACCTGGGCCGTCATCCGGAAAAATTTCACCTGTTGGGCGGCCACATCACCCTGGCCTTCGACCCTTCCGAGGCCAGCGACTACAAGGTCAGCGAACAGGGCACCCGCCATGTCGAGGAAAAACGCCGCATCGGCAAACTGGCGGCGGCCTTCATCAAGCCCGGCGACACGGTGTTCTTCGATTGCGGCACCACGGTGCCTTTCGTCATCGATTTCATCCCTGACGAGCTCGAATTCACCGCCGTGTGCAACTCGCTCAACGTGCTGCTCAAGCTGCAGAACAAACCCAACTGCACGCTGATCCTGTGTGGCGGCACCTTCCACCGCAAGAATCAGGTGTTCGAACACCACAGCGAAGCCAGCATCCTGGACGGCATTCGCCTGACCTGGGCCTTTGTATCTGCCGCAGGCGTGAGCGACGAATTCGGCGTGACCTGCTTCAACTTCAATGAAGTGGAGGTCAAGCAGAAGGTCCTGCGCCAGGCTCGGCACTGCATGTTGCTGGCCGATCACTCCAAGTTCGACGCCGTACGCACCGCGCATTTCGCCACGCTGGAAAGCTTTCACGTGGTGGTCAGCGACAAGAAACTGCCCAAGCCGTATCGCGATCTGATTCAGGGGTATGGGGCGCAGTGGGTGGTTTGATTTTCAACCAACGGATTCGTGGCGCCTGAACCCTTTTCGCGAATGAATTCGCTCCTACCGTTTCGACCGCGTTTTACCTATGGGAATGCGGTGCTTCTGTAGGAGCGAATTTATTCGCGAAGGGCCCTCAGCGTTTCAAGTCCCCTTCCATCTGCCGCGCTTCATGCGCCGCCAGATACCCCGTCCTCACGCTGAACTGCGCGCTCTCACCCGCCCCCAGCTCCCGCACATTGCCCTTGGCCTTCTCCGCCCGATAGCCCTCCGGCTCACAGGTCGCAGGCAGCACAAAGGCCGCGACCTGTTGATCGGCGTTGTGCAGAACCCAGCGTGCGGCATACTCGAACTGCGCGGGTTTGTAACGGGTGTAAAAGGCCGGACCTGAGGGATGCTTGAGCAGAAAGTGCGCATCGCCCTGGTCATCGGCCTGTACGCCATCGAAGAAACAGACGATTTCCGGGTCGTAAAGCTGCGGCGTGTCGAGCCTGTGCAGGCGCGCGGGGTCTTCGGTCAGTTCGGCCATGTACGCCGACCAGGCCGGCGTCGGCCTCACATGGGCCGGTACGCTGCTGCGCACGCGGGTTCGCGCAACGCCCAGCGGCTCGATAAACTGCGCACCGGCGACGTAGGCGTAGTTCATGTGAGCCATGTACATCAGCTCCATAGGCTTGCCCGCAAGGTTGGTCACGTCCATGCCGATGTCGAACAGGCCCGATCCCGCCCGCAACGTGACGCTGGGCCGGGCGCGATAGTGATCGCCGAAGCCCATCACGTACTCGTATTCGCCCTTCAGGCGCAGAAACGCGCCCGCCGCATCCTCGCCCACTTCCAGCCAGGCGCTGTCCATCGGCGCGCAGGGCATTTCGCCGTGCAGCGGGTGGTCGTCCTCAGGCGCGGGGCAACCGTTGCGCAGCATGCCGCTGTGGAACATGAAGCAACCGTAGGTGCCGATCACCGAAGTGGCCGGGCGCGGCTGGCTGAACATGTTGCGCATGGTCAAATCGCAGCCGTCGAACACCGCCGACCAGATCATCTGCCCCATGTAGGGCAGCACCACCAGGCGGCCGCGATTGTTCTCCAGCGCCAGCGCTTTCACGCTACTGGGGTAAGTGAAGGCCAGCACACGAAAATCGGCGGATTCGAGCAGGGTCTTTTCAGCGCCCGCAAACTGCTCGGGATACAGGGCAAGGGTCACGGTGTTCATGAGGCGCTCACCGCGGCACCCACGGGCGCGGTTTCGCTGCGCGGATCACGCATGCACTTGATCGCGTAGGCCACGATCACCACGAAGCACAGCAGCGGCACGCTGTAGGCGATCTGCATGTTGCCGTGGGTAGCGTCGGACAGCAGGCCCTGGAAGATCGGCATCACACCGCCACCGACAATGCTCATCACCAAGAGCGAGCCGCCGACGCCGGTGTCTTCGCCCAGGCCATCGATGGTCAGGCCGTAAATGGTCGGCCAGCAAGGCCCGAGGAAAATGCTCACACCCACCGCCGCGTACACCGCGCTGATGTTCGGCACCAGAATGGTGTAGGCCAGCAGCACGATGGTCAGCACGCCGTAGATCGCCAGGACCTTGGCCGGGTGCATTTTGCGCATCAGCAGGTTGGCGATCATCTTGCCGACGAAGTAAGCCGCGAAGGTGGTCAGCAGGAACCACGACGCGCTGCGCTCGTTCATCCCGCCCATCTGCATCGCCAAACGGATGGTGAAACTCCACACACCCACTTGCGCGCCGACGTACAGAAACTGCGCCAGCACACCGAAGGTGAAACGCGGGTTGCGCCACAAGCGCGACAGGCTCTGGCCGACGCTGCTCTTTTTCGCGACGTCCTTGATGTTGCCCTTGCACGCCGGGAATTTGGTGAACGCGATCAGCACGAACATCAGGATCAGCACCGCGATCATCCATTTGTACGGCAGCAGGGTCGACTGGATCATTTCCAACTGCTGGATCGCCGCGTCGGTGGCGCTCATCTGCGTCAGTTGCTCGCGGGTGGCGTCGGTGTCCTTGAACATCACAAAGCTGCCGACGTACACCCCGGCCATGGCGCCGAACGGGTGGAAGGTCTGGGAGATGTTCAGGCGGCGGGTGCCGGTTTCACGCGGGCCCATCAGGGTCGAGTAGGTGTTGCAGGCGGTCTCCAGAAACGACAGGCCCGCCGCGATCACGAACAGCGCCATCAGGAACATGCCGTACTTGGCCATCGAGGCCGCCGGGAAGAACAGCGAGCAGCCGACCATGTACAGCGCCAGGCCAATCAGAATGGTGGTCTTGTAGCTGAACCTGCGCACCACCATCGCCGCCGGAATCGCCACGAAGAAGTAGCCCAGGTAGAACGCCGACTGCACGAAGGCGGTCTGGAAATCGCTGAGCAGGAAGGCTTTCTTGAAGTGCGCGATGAGCACGTCGTTCATGCTCGCGGCCGCCGCCCACAGCGCGAAGCAGCAACACAGCAGCAGGAAGGCGAACCAGGGCGTGCGGTTCAGGTAGAACCCGTCCGGGGAATGTTGGAGCGCGGGCTTTGTCATTGTTGTTCTCCGTGAAGTGCAGGGAATACCGCGCCCGGCCAGCGTCGGGGCTGGCGGGCGTGGCGGCGGATAGCGACTTATTGCGTGTCTAGAAATTGCGCGAACGCGGCAGCGTCCGGGTAGGAACTCTGGGTGCCGCGCCCGGTGACCGAGCAGGCCGAATAGGCCACGGCCTGGGTCATGGCCCGGCGCATGTCGCCGTCCTGGCTCCAGTGATGGGAGAAGCAACCGATGAAGGCATCGCCCGCGCCGGTGGTGTCGCGGGCGTCGACCTTGATGCCCTCGACGCGGAACTCGCCCTCCTCGCCCAGGTACAGCGCGCCCTTTTCACCCAGGGTGACGATGACGTGGCGAACGCCGTCTTCGACCAGTTGCAGCGCGGCGGCGCGGGCGGACTCGGGCGAGTCGACCACGCGACCGGTGACCAGCGCCAGCTCGGTTTCGTTGGGGATGAAGAAATCCAGTTTCGCCAGGTGCTCGCGGCTCAAGCCCTGTACGGCAGGCGCCGGATTGAGCAGCGCCGGAATGCCGTTGGCCTTGGCGAAATCGATGGCGTAGTAGACGGTTTCGAGCTCGATCTCCAGCTGCAAAACGATCAGTTTGCAGTCACGCAAGGCGGCAGCAGCGGCGTCGATGTCGGCGGGTTTGAGGTGCGCGTTGGCGCCTTTGACGATCAGGATGCTGTTGTGCGAATCGCTCTGCACGAAGATCGGCGCCACGCCGCTGGACACGCCCGGCACCCGCTGCACAAAGGTGGTGTCGATGCCAAAACGTTTGAAGTTGGCCAGAGTGTTGTCGGCGAACATGTCGTCGCCGACCTTGCTCAGCATCAGCACATCGGCGCCCAGCTTGGCCGCCGCGACCGCCTGGTTGGCGCCTTTGCCGCCGCAACCCATGGCGAAATCGGGCGCTTCCAGCGTCTCGCCCTGAATCGGCATCCGGTCGATGTAGGTGATCAAATCCACCATGTTGCTGCCGATGACCGCGATCTTGTTCATGTGTGTCGTACCTTGTGCACGCCCCTGACAGGCATCGGGGGCGTTATTATTTTTGTTATTTAAATAACATTTATTGTGACTATTCAACCTCTTTTTTGTAGGGGGATCGGGATTGCCGCACGAAAACGGGCCCAGCGCTATCGTGCGCGCCGTTGCAGGCCCTGAATTAGATAGGTTTGGACCGTTTATCGACAGACGCGCAATCGTTTGCGATTCGCTTTTTGTGGGAGCCGGCTTGCTGGCGAATGCAATTGATCAATCGAAATCGCGGCGGGATGACACCCTGCATTCGCCAGCAAGCCGGCTCGCACGGCCTTCGGCCAGCATCAAAAGCAGGTTCAATACCCACCCCGCCCTTCCAGCAGCGTATCAAGCAACCACGCCCCCGCCGGCCCCAGGCTTTTGTGCCGCGACCAGATCACATCCACCGCCGAGCTGCGTGGCCAGCCCGGTACCTGCAACTCCTTGAGCCGCCCCTGGGCATAGCCGCGCACCAGCCAGCGCGGCAAGGCCGACCAGCCGAAACCGAAAATCGCCATGTCCATCAGCAACAGGTAATTGGGCGCCGACCAGCTGCGCCGGGCGCCGCTGGGCAAATCGTCAGTGGGAATGCTGTCGTCGACGATGGTGTTCAGCCGCAATGCGCGGTGCTCGGCCAGCTTGCGGTAATCCACTTCAGTCTCACTGGCCAACGAATGTTTGTGGGCGACGAAAATGCCGAAATCGGCGCGCTCGGCGATGGTCGCGTGACCCACCTCCGGCGGGTAACTGGCCTGGGCGGACAACAACCCCAGCGATGCGCGTCCAGTCTGGATCAGGTTGATCGCATCGCCATGCTCGGCAAACACGCATTCGAGTTCGAGCTCGGGAAAGCGCTGGTCGAGCTCGGCCATGCGCACCTCGAATTCAGCGAACTGGTTGGCGTCCGACAGCACCAACGTCAGGCGCGGCTCCATGCCTTCGGCCAGCCGACCTGCTGCGCGGCGCAGCTTGTCGCTGGCCGCCAGCACTTCCTCGATCCGCCCGTGCAGCGCCCTGCCCGCTTCGGTCAGGGTCGGGTGCTTGGACGAGCGGTCGAACAGCTCGACCCCCAGATCGATTTCCAGCCGGGCAATCGCTTCGCTGACCGTCGACTGGCTCTTACCCAAGCGCCGCGCCGCAGCACTGAACGAGCCCAGCGCGATGGTCTGGGCGAAGGCTTCAAGGGCTTCGGGTGAGTAACTCATGGTAGGACTCTCATCCATCCATCGGTTTATCCGATGGGAACAATTTTCACTTTAGTGCATCACGTCGGGACAATGCACGCCTGCCCAGCTACAAAGTGAAGTCCACATGTCCATCGATACCCTGTCGCAGAACAAGGCCGCGAAGTCGGCCGTTCCAGCGAAATCCGTGAAGGAGCGCGCCTTTCACGCGCTGCTGTTCGAACTCATCGGCGTGGTGGTGTTCGCCCCGGGCCTGGCCTGGGTGCTCGGCCAGTCGCTGGGCAAGATGGGCGCCATGACAGTGATGATCTCCACCGTCGCGATGCTCTGGAACATGCTGTTCAACGCAGGCTTCGACCGCCTGCGGACGAGAATCGGCTTCGCCATGACCTTGAAAGTCCGGGCGCTGCACGCGATTTCATTCGAGACCGGGCTGATCGTTGCCGTGGTGCCATTGGCCGCGTGGTGGCTGTCGATCAGCCTGTGGGAGGCGTTCCTGATGGATATCGGTCTGCTGCTGTTGTTTCTGCCGTACACCATGCTGTTCAACATGGCGTACGACAAGGTGCGCGAGCGCTGCGTGATGCGCTTCAGAGCAAAAACGGCATGACCTCAGCCAGCAACGCATCGGGAATCTCTTCGGCCAGATAATGCCCGCCCGGCAACGCCTTGCCGCGCACATCACTGGCGACTTTCTGCCATTCCTGCAGCGGCGCGAAGCACTTGCCCACGGTGCCTTCCGCGCCCCACAGCACCAGCAACGGCAAAGTCAGGTGATGGCCTGCGGCGATGTCCGCGCGATCATGTTCCAGGTCGATGCTGGCGCTGGCCCGGTAATCCTCGCACACACCACGGGCCGCGCCCGGCAGGCTCAGGCAGCGCAGATATTCGGCAAAGGCTTGATCGGTAAACGGCGCCAGTCCCGCGCTGCGGGTGCCCATAACACTGCGCAGGTACTGCTCGGGGTTGGCTTCGAGCAGCATTTCCGGCAGCGGCGCCGGGCGGATCAGGAAGAACCAGTGCCAATAGGCGCGGGCGAAGGCTTCGTTGGTCTGGCTGTACATGGCAAGGGTCGGCGCGATGTCGAGCAAGGCCATACGCGTCACGACCTGCGGGTGATCCAGCGCCAGACGATGGGCCACTCGTGCGCCGCGGTCGTGGGCCAGGATCGAAAAAGTCGGCAAACCCAGTTCGCGCATCAGCTCGACCATGTCCCGGCCCATTTCACGCTTGGAGTAGCTGGAATGATCTTCCAGGGCCGGCGGCTTGCTGCTGTCGCCGTAGCCGCGCAAGTCTGCGGCCACCACAGTGAAATGCCGGCTCAACTGATCGACGATCTTGTGCCAGATGACGTGGGTCTGCGGGTGGCCGTGCAACAGCAACAGGCCCGGGCCATTGCCACCGATGCGATAGGCGATCTGCACGCCGTTGACCGTGCGCTGGTCTTTCTGGAATCCGGCAAACATGGATGACTCCTTCTTGTTGATACCGCACATGCTAAAGCCCCGCGTGCACGGGGCAAGGCGCAAAGCGTGGCGCCGGGGTTCATGAAGCGTGATCGCTGGCGGTAGACCAATTGTGTGCAAACAGCGCAATTGGTCTTGGAAAAAGCCGTTTCTTTGGCTATTCGGACGCCGCGGCCCCAGGCGTAAGGTGGAGCCATTCGCAACTCAACCATCGACTGGAGCACACACATGAACAAGCGCATCGCCTGGGGCCAGAAATCGCCAGAAGCCTACAAAGCCATGCTGGGTCTTGAAAACGCAATGATTGCCACCGGCCTGGATCACTCGCTGCTCGAACTGATTCGCCTGCGCGCCTCACAGATCAACGGCTGCGCCTACTGCGTGAACAAACACGCCAACGACGCGCGCAAGGCCGGCGAAACCGAAGCCCGCCTGCAGACCCTGAGCGTGTGGGACGAAACCACCTTCTTCAGCGACAAGGAAAAGGCCGTGCTGGCCTGGGTCGAGAGCCTGACCCAGCTGTCGATCCAGCATGCACCGCAGCATCAGTACGAAGCGTTGCTGGAGCACTACAGCGAAGCGGAGGTGGTCAACATCACCTTGGCGATCGCCACCATCAATGCGTGGAACCGCTTTGGCGTGGGCTTTGCGATGGTGCCGGCCTAAACGTTAACCGCTGTCCATAGCAGCACGGCTTGCCGGCGGGGCGGTATGTCAGTAACGCAAATGCTGCCTGACACACCGCTCCCGCCGGCAAGCCGTGCTGCTACGGTTCTGGTTAAACCCGTAAATAGCGTCCGCTGAGCGCCACGCCCAACAGCATCAGCGCAATGACCAGAAACGCCGCGCCCAGGCTGCTCAGGTGCGCGACGAAACCGATCCCCGCTGGCCCCATCAGAATCCCGATATAGCCCAGCGTGGTAATGGCCGGGACCGCGACGTTTTCCGGCATGGTCTTCTGCCGCCCCACCGCGCTGTAGAACACCGGCACGATGTTCGAACAGCCCAGCCCCACCAGCGCATAACCGCACAGCGCCGCCTGCCAGTACGGAATCAAAGTCGCCACGGCCATGCCGAGGGCCGCGCACAGGCCGCCGAACAGGATGATCCGATGCACGCCCAACCGGCGCACAATCGGATCGCCGCACAGACGCCCGATGGCCATCGCCAGGGCGAACACTGCGTAACCGAAACCGGCATAGGACGGCTCGACCCCGCGCTGGGTGCTGAGGAACACCGCGCTCCAGTCCAGCATCGCGCCTTCGGTGAGAAACACGGTAAAGCACATCAGGCCGATGAACAGCATCACGCCATGGGGAATGGCGAACGCAGGACCACCCGCTTCGCTGCCGTAACCCAGCAGATTGGGCCCGGCCTTGTACATCGCAAAGGCGATGAACAGCGCCACCAGAATCATCGCCAGCCACGGCCAGACGCCCACGCTCAACAGCGCCGACACCCCCGCCGCACCGACGATACCGCCACAACTGAACAACCCGTGGAAGCCCGACATCATGGTCTTGCCGCTGGCCCGCTCGACGATGATCGCCTGAATGTTGGTCACGCAGCCCAGCGCGCCCATGCTCGCGCCGTAGATGAACAGGGTCGCGACCATCAGCGAGACGCTGGTGAGACTCGCCAGCAGCGGCAGGCACAGGCAGGCGATGCTGCCGACGATGAGGATGATGCGCCGACAGCCGTAACGCACGGTCAAGGCGCCCGCCAGTGGCATGGAGATGATCGAACCTATCCCTAAGCACAGCAGCAACAGGCCCAGGCTCGCGTCGTCCAGCCCCAGCCGCTCTTTGGCATAAGGCACCAGCGGCGCCCAGGCAGAGATGCTGAAACCGGTGATGAAGAACGCGACGCGCGTGGAGAACTGTTCCAACCGCCCCGGAACGGTGGGCGCGGCGGTACTGATGGAGGTCATGCAGGCTCCCTTGGCAACTACATTCCATGCCCGCCCGTCATGGGCCGACCTGCCGAAGAGCCTAACAAAGGATGTGCTGAAGTCGAAGGAGGGTTATTTGAGGATTTCGCCTCACAAATGCCTCAGATCGAATAGACCCCACCACCCTGTGGGAGCCGGCTTGCTGGCGAAAGCGGTGTGTCATTCAAAGATGTGCCGTCTGACACCCCGCATTCGCCAGCAAGCCGGCTCCCACCGATGTGCTGCTGTTGGTTTACGCCTTCCACGGCGACTTGCGGATGATGTCGACGAAGTTCATCGGCTTGAACTTCGGATCTTCATCCACCAGCACGTCGGCGTTGACGGTGCCGAAGGTGGTGTCGGGCTTGTGGCGGAAACCGTCGGCGAAGGCGCAGAGGATGCACTCCTTGAACTCCTCACCGCGAGGATGCGCGTGGGTCACGACTTCGCGCTGCTGGTCGCTGAATTCTTCGTACTTGATCCCCAGCACGTCCATTTCCACACCGGCCGTCACCAGCGCGACGTTCGGGCGCAGGTGTTCAGGCACACCGGGCGTGGTGTGCAGGGCGATGGACAGCCACACCTGCTCCAGATCGCCTTCGGACAAGCCAAAGGGTTTGGCGAAGGCACGCGCCGCGTTAGCACCGTCGACCTCGAAGCGCAGGTCAGGGCTGCGGTGTTTTTCCATCAGGCCCAAGTCGTGGAACATCGCGCCGACGTACAGCTGCTCGGCGTCGTATTTCAGGCCGCGGCGCTCACCGGTCAGCGCGCCCCACAGGAATACGCGACGGGAGTGATGGAACAGCAGATCGCTTTCCTGCTCGCGGATGTACTCGGTGGTGGCGCGGGCCAGGGCACTGTCGGGGATCTTGATACCGGCGATTTCTTGGGTCATGGCAGTCTTCCTCGGGGAGCCGCGCCGGTATTGGCGCGTTGAGGAAAAGTCTGAGCCAGGCCGGTTTCGCCCTCAATCGGCGCGCGGTTTCGTTCTCTGCCAAACAGGCGTCGTTTACTGCCACCAGACGCGACGTTTACCAGATTGCAGACCAACGCCGCCGGTGCCTTCGGCTAAACTGCGCGCCACTTCCCGCAAGCGGCCAGAGAGCCGTGCGCGGGAAGGTCCATTGAGATCAGAAAAGGAGCCCCTGTGTACAAGGGTGTTGCGTTATCGGTCATGGCCTCCTGCCTCTTCGCGGTCATGTACTTCTACACCTCATTGCTGAAACCGCTCAGCGGTGAGGAAATCTTCGGTTGGCGGATGTTGCTGACCCTGCCCTGCGTGACGGTCTTCATGCTCTGGAGCGGCGACTGGAAACTGGCCCGTGCGCTGGGTAACCGCGTGCGACAGAACCCGTTGATGCTGCTGGCCATGGCCTTGTCGGCATTTCTCTTGGGCGTGCAACTGTGGCTGTTCATGTGGGCACCGCTGCACGGGCGCAGTCTGGATGTGTCGCTGGGTTACTTCCTGCTGCCGCTGACCATGATCCTCACCGGGCGTGTGGTCTATGGCGAGCACCTGTCGCATCTACAGAAAATCGCCGCCTGTTGTGCGATGGTCGGGGTGGGCAACGAGCTGATACGGCTGGGCAGTTTTTCCTGGGAAGTGTTGGTGGTGTGCATCGGTTATCCGCTGTATTTCGTCCTGCGGCGCAAGCTCAAGACCGACAATCTGGGCGGGCTGTGGTGGGACATGTTGCTGATTCTGCCGGTGGCGGTGTTCTTCATCCGCAATGGCAACCCGTCGGTGGTGGAGACCACGCCGCGGCTGTATGTGCTGATTCCGATCCTGGGGATGATCAGTGCCTCAGCGTTGATCAGTTATATCTTTGCCAGTCGGTTGTTGGCGTTCAGTGTGTTTGGGCTTTTGAGTTATGTGGAGCCGGTGCTGTTGGTGTTCGTGGCGCTGGCGTTGGGTGAGTCCATCGGGCGCGATGAGTGGATGACGTATCTGCCGATCTGGCTGGCGGTGATGGTGCTTGTTACGGAGGGGGCGAGGCATGTGATTCGGCAGCGGCGCAGGGCTTGATTGTTTCGACTTCGTCGAATCACGATCAAGATCAAGAGCGTTCTTCCTAACGTCAGACCTGTTTCGACTTCGTCGAGTTACTTGGAAAAGACACCCAAGTAACCAAGGTGTCCTGCTCCTGGTTTGGCCCCTCCTGCGTCGGGGTACCTTCACTCCGGTCTCGCTCCGTGGGCCCGGCGTGAAAGGGCCATCCATGGCCCACACGCCTCTCGCGGCATCCATGCCGCTCGACCCACTCCGCGAGACCTCCGTTCAGCCTGCACCCAAGTCGCGTTTTGTGGTGTCTGGGCTACCGCGCACCAAGATCAAAAACCAGATCAAAAGCGTGCGGGCGATGCACATCTCCCCGTAGCAGCCGGGCTTGCCCGCGGGTCGCCCTCAAGATCGCTCCCGCCGGCAAGCCGTGCTGCTACGGACGGTATCGACCTCTTGCTCTTGATCTGGCTTTTGATCTTTGTGCGCAAATCTCACAAACACCACAAATCGCGACTTGGGTGCAGGCTGAATGGAGGTCTCGTGGAGTGGGTCGAGCGGCATGGATGCCGCGAGAGGCGTGTGGGCCATGGATGGCCCATTCGCGCCGGGCCCACGGAGCGGGACCGGAATGAAGGAAGTCTGACGAAGTCAGACCCAAACCAGGAGCAGAAGGACTTGGTTACTTGGTCCTTTCTAGTAACTCGACGAAGTCGAAACAGATCTGACGTTAGGAAGAGCGCTTTTGATCTTGATTCGACGAAGTCGAAACAGGTCTGGCGTTAGCCAGAACAACAAATGTCAGCATCACCCTAGATTTCGGATATACCCCCGAATCGCAAAAATCCTAATTACCAAACCTAGCCAACTGCATCTCCTGCAACCGGCTCAACGTCCGTCGAAACGCAAACGCCAGATACCCCTCGGTGTACAAATCCACCATCGGCATGGCCGCCTCCACATACAGCGGCACCTTGCGGTCATAACACTCATCGACCAACGCAATGAACCGCCGCACGCCGTCATCGTAAGGCGACAACTGCGGCAACTCGCGATCCCCCGCCGTCACCTGCTCCACCGCGTCCTCGGTACCCCGGGCGATACGCCCCTCCCGCTGCGGCGCGCTCAAGGCCGGGACTTCGCTCAGCAGCACCGCCTTGTAACGATCGCACAACTCGATAAAATCCATCGCTGCCAGCGGCTGCTCGCACAGATCGGCATACCGACACCACAACACCGACTTGCTGCAGCGCACCACCGGCAGATGGCGTCGCCCCACCGGCACCGGCTGGATCGACACCGATTCGCCTGCGCTCAAGGTTTCGAACACTTCCACCAGCGCACTGGGCCCCTGCTCTTTCTTCACCCAGTAGCGCTGCCGCGCCTGGCCCGGATGCAGACGATGGTCTTCGCCGCCATCCACCGACACCACGTTCATGTAGTGATTGATCGCCGTAATCGCCGGGATGAAGCGTTCACGATTGTGCCCGGTGGAGTACAACTGCTCGGGCAACTGGTTGGAGGTGCAGACCAGCACCACGCCTTCCTCGAACATCGCCCGCAGCAGGCCGCCGAGGATCACCGCATCGCCGATGTCGTTGACGAACAGCTCGTCGAAACACAGCACCCGCACTTCTTGCCCCAGCTCATGGGCAAGGACTTCAAGTGGCTTGGCAACGCCAGTCAATTGAAACAACCGCTGATGCACCCAGCGCATGAAGTGGTGGAAGTGCTGGCGCCGCGCCGGGATCTGCAAGCCTTCGAAGAAGCGGTCCATGAGCCAGGTCTTGCCACGGCCCACCGGCCCCCATAAATACACCCCCTTGGGCAGCCCGTGACCTCGACCTGCGCGGACCGCCGCCCAGCATTCCTGCAACTGCTGCGCGGCCTTGCGCTGGGCTTCGTCCGGCTGAAAGCGTTGGGTGTCGACCGCCTGCTGCCAGGCATCCAGAGGAGACAGCGCCGTCATCGCTGGCCATCATCCAGGCGTTTGGAGTACGAGGCGCCCAGCAGATAGAAACAGCCGCCGCCGACGATAAAGGCCGCGAGCATGTAAAACATAAAGGCCGGTGGCTGCGCCGCCAGGGCAAAGCCGCACAGCACCGGCCCCAGCGCGCCGCCCAGGTTGGACAGGTTCTGCGCGCCGTAATACATGCCGCGCAAATGCGTGGGGGCGATGCGGTCGATGAACATGTATTCGGCGGGGAACACGATTATCTCGCCCAGGGTGAAAATCGCGATCGCAATGCCCCAGTGCAGCACACTGGTGGACATGGCAAAGCCCACCACGCCCATCAGAAACAGGCTGAAACCGGCCGTCAGCCATTGGTTCAGGTACTGATGGCTGATGTGTTTGCCCACCAGATACTGCAGGCAGATCACCACCGCCGCGTTGACCGCCACCACGGTGCTGATGACCTGATAGGCGAATTCGGCGGTGTGGGTGGTCACCAGATATTGCGACAAATAGGCCGTGAACTGGCCGAACACCACGGCGCTGAGCACGCCGCCAATGGTGAAGCAGACCAGCCGATAATCCTTGAGCAGGATGCGCCCGACCGACAGGAACGACACCGGCGCGTTCGCCGCATCGGCCGAGCTGAGCTTGCGGTCGCCATACATGGCATACACCAGTAGATACCCCAGCCCCAGCACCGCCGACATCACGAACGGCAGTTTCATGTTCCAGTGCGCCAGACCCGCGCCGATGAACGGCCCCACGGCATAGCCGATGTTGATCAGGGTGTAGCGCACCGAAAACACCTTGCTCTGCTCCTCCACCGGCAACAGCTTGCCGAAGGCGGCCTTGACCACGATGTCGATCACTGAATAGGCGAAGTTGAATGACACCAGGAACAGAAAGAACAACCACAGATGGCTGGTCACGCACATGCCGACGAAGCCGGCGACGAAGAAGCCGGTGAAGCACAGGATCAGCCGGTAGCTCGACAGCTTGTCGGTGAGGTAGCCGCCGTAAAGGCTCAGGAGGGAACCGACGATCAGAGCGCTGCCGACAATCATGCCGATGTCGCTGATCGACAGCGTGAAGTTCGATGACAGGTAAATCACCAGATACGGCAAGGTAATCGCCCGGCCCAGCGTCAGAAACAGCGACGAGGACAACAGCAATTGAACCTGGGCAGGGTAATGTCTTAAGGCGGCGAGCATCCGTGTTCTGTCCTTTACAAGGCGTGCGGATTTGATCGATGGGTCAGGCTAGACAGATATCGTTACACAATCGCGGCCGGCTGGACACTGAGGGAAATTCATTTGCTTGAGTACGCGGATTGTTTTTGATTCTGGGCGGAGCCCGTGGGAGCAAGCTTGCTCGCGATCTGGCGCGCAGCGGCAGCAAAACCTGCCAACCCGACCTATCTGACACAACGAGGCGCCTGGTTTTACTGCCGCTTCGCGCCAGATCGCTGGCAAGCCAAGCTCCTACGCCCTCCGGGCAGAAGCGGTACGCGCGATCCACACAATCCATCTGTCATCGACCTGACGCTACACATTCCGTAACATCCCCTCCCTTTGCCGCCCCCCTTCAGGAACTCCATGAAACCCGCCCGCCTACGCGCCGATGTTCTCGCCGGCCTGACCACCTCATTCGCCCTGGTGCCCGAGTGCATCGCCTTTGCGCTGGTAGCGCACCTCAACCCGCTGATGGGCCTGTATGGCGCGTTCATCATCTGCACCCTCACCGCCCTGTTCGGCGGGCGCCCGGGCATGGTCTCGGGGGCAGCCGGTTCGATGGCCGTGGTGATCGTCGCGCTGGTGGTGCAACACGGCGTGCAGTACCTGCTGGCGACCGTGTTGCTGGGCGGGCTGGTGATGATCGCCTTCGGCCTGCTGCGGCTGGGCAAGCTGGTGCGGATGGTGCCATATCCGGTGATGCTCGGCTTCGTCAATGGCCTGGCGATTGTCATTGCCATGGCTCAGCTGGAGCATTTCAAAAATGGCGAGGCCTGGCTCAGCGGCACCCCGCTGTACCTGATGCTGGGGCTGGTGGCGCTGACCATGGCGATCGTCTACCTGCTACCGCGCCTGACCCGCGCGGTGCCGCCTGCGCTGGTGGCGATTCTTGGCGTCGGCCTTCTGGTGTATTTCCTCGACCTGCCGACCCGCACCCTGGGCGACATGGCGCACATCGCCGGCGGCCTACCGAGCCTGGCACTACCGGACGTGCCGTGGAATCTCGACACCCTGCGCATCGTCGCGCCCTACGCGATTCTGATGGCGCTGGTGGGCCTGCTGGAAACCCTGCTGACCCTCAACCTCACCGACGAAATCACCGAGAGCCGCGGTTATCCGGATCGCGAATGCGTGGCGCTGGGCGTGGCCAACATGGCCTCGGGGCTGTGCGGCGGCATGGGCGGTTGCGCGATGATCGGCCAGACCGTGATCAACCTCAGCTCCGGTGGCCGGGGCCGGATGTCGGGCATCGTCGCCGGGGTGATGATCCTGATGTTCGTGCTGTTTCTCTCGCCGCTGATCGAGCGCATTCCGCTGGCGGCGTTGGTGGGCGTGATGTTCGTGGTGTCGCAGCAGACCTTCGCCTGGGCCTCGCTGCGGGTGGTGCGCAAGGTGCCGGTCAATGACGTGCTGGCGATCATCGCCGTGACCATCGTCACCGTGCTGACGGATCTGGCCACTGCGGTGATGATCGGCATCCTGATCGCCGCGCTCAACTTCGCCTGGCAACAGGCCCGCGAGCTGTACGCCGACAGCCACACCGAACCGGACGGCAGCAAGCTCTACCACCTGCACGGCACGCTGTTCTTCGCCTCGACCACGACCTTTCTCAACCAGTTCGACCCGGCGCAGGACCCGGCCGTGGCAACGCTGGACTGCCGCCACCTGCGCTTTGTCGACTACTCGGCGATCGCTGCGCTGATGACCCTGCGTGAACGCTACGAAAAAGCCGGCAAGCACCTGCGCGTGGTGCATCTTTCCGAGCGCTGCAAGAAGCTGCTCAAGCGTGCCGGGGTCCAGCACGCCTGAGGCACGTCACAACGGCTTGTGCCAGGCGAAGGTGTAGATCTTGTCTGGCAGCGCCACCTGGCACTTGCCGTTATCGGCATCCGCGCCGACCAGGAACCATTCGGCCCGTGAGGTATCACCCACGCTGCGGGCTTTTTGCGGGTCATAACACTGCGCCAGCGCCTGGGCCGGCACCAGCGCATAGGCGGCCGGATGGCTGCGTAGCCAGGTCGCCGAATGCTCCAGCGACTGCGTGTCCTTGAAGCCGAAATGCACCAGCGGCTGCTGGGCGAACACCCAGTGCCCTTCGCGCCAGTCCACCAGCACGATTTCTGCGTTCTGGGTCAGCATGGCCACGTCGCGCATCATGGTCTCGTGGGGGTTGATGCCCTCGTGGCGCGGTTCGACAAAACCGCGCACAAACCAGGCACACAGCCACAGCACGGTCAGCGAGACGAACACCGTCCGCGCCTTGGGCCGCTGGCCGAACCAGCGGCGCAGCATCCACGGAATCAACGGCGCTGCCACCAGCACCAGCGCAGGCACCGCCGGGAAGATGTACAACTTTCGCTTGCCGGTACTGATGCTGAAAAACACCAGCACCAGCACCACCCAGCCCAACAGCACCAATGTGCGACCCTGATGCTTGGCCAGTTGCTTGCGCCACGCCGGCACCAGCCACGGCAGCATGAACAGGATCGGAATCCAGTACTTGGGGATGACCTGAACGAAGAAATACCAGAACGGCTCGCGATGATCCCAGGCGTTGGCGTAGCGGCTGGCAGTCTGCTTGAACAGGATTTCCTGGGCGTAGGCCACGCTGTCGGCACTGCCCTGAGCGACGATCAGCAGCAGCGGCAACAGCCACAGCGCGATCGCCGTCAGCGCCACCAACAGCCCCAGCCACCATTTCTTGCCGCTGCCGGGAGGCATCTTCACCACGCCCTTCCAGCCCTTGCGCACGGCATAGAAGTACGGAATCAGCATCAGCACCGGCAGGAATCCGACCCCTTTGCTGATGATCCCGAACCCCATCGCCGCGCAGGCAATGTAGAACCAGCGCCAGTCGGGCCCAAGCAGCAGGTGCCGGCACATGCCGTAGATGCCGAGCATGGTCCACAGCGCGAGAAAACCGTCGATCTGCCCGGTCTGCAGAATGCTGTAGCTCTGGTAGGTGCACAGGAACAGCAGCGCGGCGATCACCCCGACCCGCCGCCCCCACAGGCGCCGGCCCAGGTCATACAGGCAGCCCGTGGTCACCGCCCCGGCCAGCAATGCGGGCAGGTACAGGGCGACTTTTGGCAGATGAGTAAGCTGGACGAACAACGCCACCGTCCACATGAACAGCGGCGGCTTGTCGGCATAGATTTCCCCGGCACGATGGGGAATGAACCACGAGCCGTTCTGCAACATTTCCAGGGCCACGCCCAGAAAACGCTCTTCGTCGACGTTCAAGGGCTGGCGCCAGCCCAATCCTGCGCCCAGCAACAGCACCGCCAACCCCACGAAAAACCACAACTCCCACCGCGAAGAAGCCAATCGAATCCGCACTGCTTCAGTCCTTCTGTTCGACTACGTCCGCGGGTTGTTCTTTATGTTTGGCAATCAATTGCAGATTGCGCAGATACACGATGAAACCGAATGACTGCCCGACGATGAACACTGGGTCCTGGCGGTAGATGGCGTAGGCCAGCAACAACGCACTGCCGATGATGCTCAGGTACCAGAAGCCCACCGGGATCACGCTGCGCTTCTTGTACTCGCTGTACAGCCACTGCAATACGAAACGCCCGGTAAACGCCAACTGGCCGATGAAGCCCACGGCCAGCCACATTGACTCGCCCATGTCAGACCTCCGATTCCCGCGCGTTGACCTCAAGCCGGGTGCGACGGATCAGCCACCACACGCCGAACAGATCAAGAATGCCCACCAGCGCCCGGTCCAGGTTGCCGTAGTTGGACACCCCGGCCCCGCGCTCGCGGTGATTGACCGGGTGCACCAGCATGCGGCCGTTGTGGCGGCGGATCAGTGCCGGAATGAAGCGGTGCATGTGGTCGAAGTACGGCAAACGCAGAAACGCCTGACGCTCGATCAGCTTGATGCCGCAGCCGGTGTCGGGGGTCTGGTCCTTGAGCAGGCTGGCCCGCAACTTGTTGGCAAAGCGTGAAGCCCAGCGCTTGCTGGCGGTGTCCTGCCGGTTGACCCGGTGCCCGGCCACCAGCTTCACGCCTTCGGGCAGGCCTTCGGAGCCGCGCACCAGCTCGAGCATTTTCGGCAAGTCCGCCGGGTCGTTCTGCCCGTCGCCATCGAGGGTGGCCAGCCAATGCCCGCGCGCAACTTCCGCGGCGTGGTACACCGAGGTGCTCTGGCCCAGCGACCGGGCGTGGCTGAGCACGCGCAACTGGCTGTAGCCGCCCTCTTGCAGGCTGCGCAACTGGGCAGCCGTGGCGTCGGTGCTGCCGTCATCGACGACGATCACCTCGAAATTTTCGTTGGCAAAGGCTGCGCGCACTTCCTCGAGCAAGGGAATGAGGTTGCCTGCTTCGTTCTTGGCGGGAATCAGAACCGACACATAGGGGGTTTGCTGCATGACATTCCTTGCAAAAGACAGACGAGGTTGCGGTTAAACCCGGTAATAACTGCAGTACCAGTCAACGAACGACGGCACACCGGTCGCCACCGTGACCTGCGGACGGAAACCCACGCGCTCTTCCAGCTCGCGGGTGTCGGCCCAGGTGTTGAGTACGTCGCCGGACTGCAGCGGCATGAAATTCTTGATGGCCTGGGTGTCCAGCGCGTCCTCCAGGCACTCGACGAAATCCAGCAGCTTGACCGGCGAGCCGAAACCGATGTTGTAGACCTTGTTCGGCGCGCCGCTCTCAGGCGCGGGCGGCAGCGGCATCAGGCGCACCAGCCCTTCGACGATGTCGTCGATGTAGGTGAAATCCCGCGACATGGCGCCATCGTTGTACACATCGATGGGCTGGCCCTTGAGGATCGCGTCGGTGAATTTGAACAGCGCCATGTCCGGCCGGCCCCAGGGTCCGTAGACCGTGAAAAAGCGCAGGCCGGTGGTAGGAATGCCATAGAGGTGCGCGTAGGAATGAGCCATCAGCTCATTGGCGCGCTTGGTCGCGGCGTAGAAGGAAATCGGCTGTTCGACGGCATCACTCGTGGCATAAGGCAGCTTGTGATTGAGGCCGTACACCGAGCTGCTGGAGGCGTAGATCAAATGCGCCGGCGTGTGCGCGCGGCAGGCCTCCAGCACATTGAGAAACCCCACCAGATTGCTCTGCGCGTAGGTGTCGGGGCTGTCGATGGAGTAACGCACGCCCGCCTGGGCGGCTAGGTGAATGACTTGTTCGAAACGGTGTTCGGCGAACAGCGCCAGCAGCGACTGTTTGTCGGCCACATCCAGCAAGTGAAACTGAAAGTTGCTGCACTGTTGCAGCTGTGCCAGCCGCGCCTGTTTGAGTTCGACGCTGTAATAGCTGTTGAGGTTGTCGATGCCGACCACCTGATGACCGTCGCGGCACAAACGCCTGGCCGTGTGAAAGCCGATGAAACCTGCGGCGCCGGTGATCAGTATTCTCATGCGCTCACTTCCATGGCGGGCTCTGCGAAATAGCGGAATGCGTTTTTTCGGATGCCAAGCCTTATATCAATCGCGAATGACCGTTTTGTGAGCGGCAGATGACGGAACGACGAAGGGTTTTTGACGATGCGGCCCACTTTGTGCGTCAGGCGAATGGCAAAAATTCGGGAGATTTCCTACACCACGCGCACCACGGCAGAACGGCTGTCGAGATTTTGTTCCAAAAATACTCATATTTTGTACACAAAAATCCATTGAAACGACCCCGGAAAAATCCGCCGGACGGTTCGCCCTCTTACGCCATATGGCTTGCATGGCTGATGGAAAGCAGCAACCTGACCACTCGATCAGCTTATTGGCGTAGTTATTGCTCAGACCGAGCCCTTCGCACTGTTCCATCGTGGTTGTGCGCTCGTTTACCCGGAGTTTTCTATGCCTGTGTGGCGCAAGAGTATTCAGTGGCAACTGACCCTGAGCATGGGGGCCGCACTGGTCATCAGCAGCCTGATCGTGATTGCGATCTACGCCTTTGCCCTGAACCGGCTCACGGATCGTTACCTGCTCCAGCAGGCCATGCCCGCCAGCGTAGAGGCGATCCGCAATGACCTGGAGCGCCTGCTGGCCGCGCCACTCACTGCCGCCAGCGACATCGCCGACAACACCCTGGTGTCCGAATGGCTGGCCAACGGCGAGGACGCCACGCAGCAACCGGCCTTCATTCGTTACCTGGCGAAAATCAAGGACCAGCACAATGCGCTGACCACCTTTATCGTCGCCAAAAACAGCGGCCTGTACATCACCAGCAAGGGCGCCGACCGCACGCTGGCGCGCGGCCCGGCAGAGAACGAGTGGTTCTACGGTTTTCTGGACAGCAACAAAAAGCGCTCGCTGGACATCGATATCGACGCCACCACCAAGGTGCCGACGCTGTTCATCAACCAGCGCATCGAACACAACGGCCAGGTGGTCGGCGTGGCGGGCCTGGGGTTCAGCATGAGCGCGCTGTCGCAGATGGTGCGCGACTTTCATTTCGGCAAGGACGGCCAGGTGTATCTGGTCAGCGCCGACGGCAAGATCAAGGTGCACCCCAACGCCGACCTGAACGACCGCGCCAGCTTGACGCAGCTGGTGGGCAATGGCGCCGCCAGCAGCCTGTTGAGCGCTGCCGGGAACGGCCAGGCGCAGGAGTTCGAACGCAACGGCCAAGCGTATGTGGCCGTGGCCAAACCCGTCGCCTCGCTGGGCTGGACGCTGGTGAGCGAAGTGCCGCTAGCCGAAGTCTATGGCCCGGCCAAAGAAGCGCTGACCACCATTTCGGCGATCAGCCTGGCGGTGGTCTTGTGCTTTCTGGGCTTTGTGGCCTGGATCGCCCGCGGCATCGTGCGGCCAATTCAGCAGGTGACCACGGCGCTGGTGGACATCGGCAGCGGCCAGGGGGATCTGACCCGTCGCCTGGACGACAGCCGCGCCAACGAACTGGGCGACCTGGCCCGGGGCTTCAACCGTTTCATCGAAAGCCTGCGCCAGTTGATCGGCGACGTGCTGCAGACCAGCGAGCAGTTGCGCCATAGCGTGGTTGACGTGGCGCAGGTGGTGGACAGCACCTCGAATCGCGCGCTCAAGCAACAGCAGATGACCGACATGGTCGCCACGGCCGTGCACGAGATGGGCCTGACCGTACAAGAAATCGCCCGCAATGCTGGCGCGGCTGCCGATGTGTCGCGCAATACCCATTTCGAGGCGACGTCGGCGAAGAAGGTGGTGGGCGAATCCATCAGCCACATTCAGAGCATGTCCGACGGCGTCGGCACGGCCGCAGGCGCGGTGGAAAACCTGGCGCTGCAGATTTCCACCATCGATCAGGTGCTCAGCACCATTCGCAGCATTTCCGAGCAGACCAACCTGTTGGCGCTGAACGCCGCGATCGAAGCGGCCCGCGCCGGTGAGATGGGCCGAGGCTTCGCGGTGGTCGCCGATGAGGTGCGCACGCTGGCCGGGCGTACCCAGAGCGCGACGGCAGAGATTCAGCAAATGATGGGCGAACTCAAGACCGGCGCCGATCAAGCCGTGAGTTCCATGCGCTCGGGCCAGGCCGCCACTGGCACCGGCGTTGAAGCCAGCCGCCGCACCGGCAACTCGCTGGACGCCATCGCCGGGCATGTCGAGGAACTGACCGATCGCAATCAGCAGGTAGCGGCCGCCACCGAAGAACAGAGCACCGTGACCGAGGAGATCAACCGCAACGTGCAGGGCATTGCGGATCTGGCGCAATCCACGGTCAGCGACGTGAAGGCCTGCCGCGAGGATTGCCAGCGCCTGTCGGAACAGGCCGCGCACCTGGCGGCGCAGATGGCGCGGTTCAAGCTGTAGGCCGCCTGCCACAACGATCAATGGCGTTTATAAGATCTCGGATCTTCGCACAGCCCCGTAGCAGCACGGCTTGCCGGCGGGGCGGTGTGTCAGGCGATATTTTCGTCACAGACATACCGTCCCGCCGGCAAGCCGTGCTGCTACGGGATGGGCGTTTGACTCAAGATTCCCTGAAGGATTTCCTGCGTCGCCAGCACCTGCGCGTACTCGCCCTGCAAATTGCCCAGCGACATCCCGTGAATCTCCTCGGCACTGCGCGGATGGCCGAAAAAATCCGCGCCGTCGAAGGTGTAACAGGCGTCGAACGGCACGATCACCTCGAACCCCAGGTTGCCGCCGGTCCGCGCCGTCGACTCCACCGAGTTGTTGGTCACCACGCCGACAATCACCACCTGACTGACCCCGTCCGCCCGCAACCAGCCTTCCAGCGCCGAATGACAGAACGCATCCGGCACCTGTTTGTGCAACTCCCCCTCCCCGTCCCACGGCAGGAACTCGGGCTGGAACTCGACGCCCGATTGTTTGGGCCAGAACACCGAGTCTTCTGACCTGGAAAAATGCCGCACATGAATCACCGTACGCCCGGTGCGACGCCAGGCGTCCAGCAGCGCGAGCATCTGCTGTTCGGCATCCGGGTTGTTGCGTCGGCCCAGCTTCGGGTGGTTGATGCCCTGCTGCATGTCGATGATGACCAGCGCGGCCTTAGGGTGAATGTTCATGTGCGCCCTCTGACGATTTGCCTCGGAATCGACCATGGTCGCGGCTGCCTGCGGTTTCATCAACAAATGGCTGCGCCTGCCGCTGCGAAACCCGTTACACGTACTACGCTGCAACAGCCTTCGCCGCAGCCATGCCGTTTCGATTTTCAACCAATGGTTTAGACAGAAAACGCCAATTACTGGCTACCGACGCGGTAATCAAATCCAGATACTGAACCCATCCACTCACTACCCAACGGTTACAAGGAGATCGACATGACTCACCCCACCAACCTCACTGGCAAAGTAGCACTGGTTCAAGGCGGTTCCCGCGGTATCGGCGCAGCCATCGTGCAACGTCTGGCCGCGCAAGGCGCAGCGGTTGCCTTCACCTTCGTCAGTTCCGAAGACAAGGCCCGAGCCCTGCAGGACAGCATCACTGCCACCGGCGGCAAGGCCCTCGCGATCAAGGCCGACAGCGCCAGCGAACAAGCCATTCGCGCAGCGGTCAGCAAGACGGTCGAAGCCTTCGGCGGCATCGACATCCTGGTCAACAATGCTGGCGTGCTGGCCATCGCCCCACTGGAAGAGTTCAGCCTGGAAGATTTCGACCGCACCCTGTCCATCAACGTGCGCAGCGTGTTCATCGCCAGCCAGGAAGCCGCGCGCCATATGAAGGAAGGCGGACGCATCATCAACATCGGCAGCACCAACGCCGATCGCATGCCCTTCGGCGGTGGCGGCGTGTACGCCATGAGCAAATCGGCACTCGTGGGCCTGACCAAAGGCCTGGCCCGTGACCTGGGCCCACGCGGCATCACCATCAACAACGTGCAGCCAGGCCCGGTCGACACCGACATGAACCCGGCAGACAGCGACTTCGCTGACTCGCTGATCGGCCTGATGGCAGTGCCGCGCTACGGCAAATCCGAAGAAATCGCCGCCATGGTCGCCTACCTGGCAGGCCCCGAAGCGGGCTACGTCACCGGCGCCAGCCTGACCATCGACGGCGGCTTCGGCGCCTGATCGACCCGCCCACCGCTGTACCGCCAGGCCCCGACGCTCCCCCCGAGAGATCGGGGCCTGCTGCTTTTTTGCTTAAGCGCATGAAAATTCTGAAAAAAAGTTTTGCGTTCGGCAAAGCTTTCGACTACATTAGCGCGCCTCGACAGACTGAACGTCTGAAGATCTACGGTGAAGTGTCCGAGTGGCTTAAGGAGCACGCCTGGAAAGTGTGTATACAGGAAACTGTATCGAGAGTTCGAATCTCTCCTTCACCGCCAAATTCGCTACAAACGAAACCCCTGAATGCTGAAAAGCTTCAGGGGTTTTTCGTTTTTCTGCCCCGCAGACCATCGGAAATCTCCCACAGCAGCCAATTGGCCAGCTACTGTCTAGACATTGAACTCTTTTCAACGAGTATCCATTCAGTACGAGGGTAGTTCTGCACCAGAATCACCCAGCCCGTATTCCAGCCCCCATTGCGCGCCCCATCCGTACGAGTGTCGGGACGCGAATTTCGCAGGAGCAGGTTGATGAACGGTATCGGCAAGCGGTTAAGGCAGGAAAGGAAGCGGTTGAAACTCACCCAGAGCGCGCTGGGTGCCATCGGTGGCGTGGAGGCCAACGCCCAGGGCCACTATGAGAGCGGGCAGCGCCTGCCCCGGGCGGATTATCTGTTTCGCATCGCCGCGGCGGGGGTGGACATCGGTCGAGTGGTCACGGGCATCGAGTCGGGCAATCGGGTCGACATGCCGATGTTCCCTTCCCTGATCGCCAGCCAGGCCGACATTGCCAGCGAAGACGCCAGCAGCGCCGAGAGCGTGGTGCGGATCATCGGCCAGTTGCGGCAAAGCCTGTGGGTCACGGCCAATGCCTTGTGTGAGGTGACCCGATTGGTCGATTCGCGGGATCAGCACGAGATCGATCACGTCGAGGATCACTTGCGGGTCTTGCAGGGCGACGCCGACATGTTTGTCGCCATGGCCCTGGCTCGGGTGCAGAAGGCCAACCACGAAGCCCGTTGAGTTCGTCGCCGCCACACTGACAGCCACTCTCGTGGATGGTAGCCTTGCGCCATTCAGGGAGAGTTTTGATGAAACGGCTTGATATCGTGCTCGCGGCGCTCGCCGTGTGCCTCAGCAGTGCGGCCAACGGTGAAGCCTTCAAGTGCGTGTCCCACGACGGCAAGGTCAGTTTCGCCTCGACCCCGTGCCCGGACTACGTCGGCAGCTCCATGTTGCAACGCCCCGCCAGCTCGCGGCTTTCCAGTGACTGGGAAGAGCGGGACTTCCCGCACCGGGTGAACAAGAATGCCACGGACATTCTGCAGGTCAGCCGCCGCAGAAAGATCATCATCACCAACGAGAAAGAAATCTCCGACCACATGCAGGCCATTCGTCCGCCACCGCCCGGGGTGCCATCGACCTGCGTTGCGCCGATCTACAACAGCGCCTGTTTCGACCCGTCAGGCGGGAAGATTCGTCAGCCGGCGAAGGGCACGCTGTTTCAGTCCGGTGGGAATTGATCCGCGCTGGCGTATTACTTGCGAAATTTCTGAACTAAGTATTTATCGGCAACGATGTTACCGAATGTAAGAGCTGCTTAAAGTCATGCCCCATCGCCAGTACCACAATAACGAGACGGCCATGACCTCCACTGCGCACCTCAAAGAACACGTCCAGCATGCCGCCAACGCACTGGTGGCGGCGTTTTCCAGCAACGACACCGAAGCGTATTTCGCCGCCTTCAGCGAAGACGCCACTTTCCTGTTCTACACCCTGCCCGCGCCCCTGCTGTCCCGCGCCGCTTACCGCGAAGTGTGGAACGGCTGGCAGGCCGATGGTTTTGCCGTACTCGACTGCCAGTCGAGCAACGTGCACATCAACCTGCAGGGCGACGTGGCGATCTTCATGCATGACGTCGCCACCCGCGTGCGTTTCGGCAGCGAAGAGAGCCAGTTTCAGGAACGCGAAACCATCGTTTTCCGCTTCGACGGCCAGCGCTGGCTGGCCTGTCACGAGCACTTGTCGGAGCAGCCTGCGGCCTGAATCCGACGCTGGTGAGCGCCCGATCAGAGGCCGCCGCCAGATCTCTCATACAAGACTTTCATACAACAAGCAGTACCCTTACCCGCAATAACTGCCAAGCCAGCGCCGGACCCGATCCGGCCTCATAACAACACGACTGCGCGCAGGAAAACGTCATGTCACAACCCACTACCACTATCGAAACCTTTGGTGTCGAACAGATACCGGACGATCAGCGCGATGCCCGGCCCATCGACCTGTTCCGCCTGACCTTCGGCGGCGCCAACACCTTCGCCACAGCAGTACTCGGCAGCTTCCCGGTGTTGTTCGGGCTGTCGTTCCAGGCAGGCGTGTGGTCGATCATTCTCGGCATCGTGCTGGGCTCGATCATCCTCGCGCCCATGGGGCTGTTCGGTGCGCTCAACGGCACCAACAACGCCGTGTCGTCCGGCGCCCACTTCGGCGTGCACGGGCGGATCGTCGGCTCGTTCCTGTCTCTGCTCACGGCGGTGGCGTTTTTCTCGCTGTCGGTCTGGAGTTCGGGCGACGCGCTGATCGGCGGCGCCAAGCGCATGATCGGCCTGCCCGAAAACGACCTGACCCTGGCCATCGCCTATGGCGTATTCGCGGTGCTGGTGCTGGTGGTGTGCATCTACGGCTTCCGCTTCATGCTGTGGGTGAACAAGATCGCGGTATTCGCTTCCAGCCTGTTGTTCCTGCTGGGCATCTTCGCCTTCGGCGGCAGCTTCGATGCGGGCTTTGCCGGCACCGTGAATCAGGGTTCGGAAGGCTTCTGGGCAGCCTTCATCGGCGCAGCGCTGCTGGCCATGAGTAACCCGGTGTCGTTCGGCGCCTTCCTCGGTGACTGGTCGCGCTATATCCCACGCAACACGTCGAAAAAACGCATCATGGCCTCGGTGTTTCTCGCACAGGTGTGCACGCTGATTCCGTTCCTCTTCGGCCTGTGCACCGCCACCATCGTCGCCACCCAGGCGCCGCAGTACATCACCGACAACAACTATGTGGGCGGGCTTTTGGCGGTGTCGCCGGGCTGGTTCTTCCTGCCGGTGTGCCTGATTGCGATCATCGGCGGCATGTCCACCGGGACCACGTCGCTGTACGGTACAGGCCTGGACATGTCGAGCATGTTCCCGCGCCTGCTCAACCGCGCCCAGGCGACGATTCTGATCGGCATCGCGGCGATTGCCTTCATCTTCATCGGCCGTTTCGCCTTCAACCTGGTGCAGAGTGTGTCGACCTTCGCGGTGCTGATCGTGACCTGTACTTCGCCGTGGATCGTGATCATGGTGCTGGGGCTGATCATTCGTCGTGGCTTCTATCACCCGGCAGACCTGCAGGTGTTCACCCGCGGCCAGAGCGGCGGGCATTACTGGTTCGAGCATGGCTGGAACTGGCGCGGGCTGGGGGCGTGGATTCCGAGCGCGGCGGTGGGTCTGTGTTTCGTCAACCTGCCGGGGCAGTTCGTGGGGCCTTTAGGGAATCTGGCGGGCGGGATTGATGTGAGTTTGCCGATTACCCTGGGTTTGGCGGCGCTGTTGTATCTGACGCTGTTGCGCACGTTTCCGGAGCCGATCGGGGTGTATGGCGATCATGGGCCGCATCCGCTGTTGGGCAGCGGTGCGCATCGCAATGTGAAGAAGCCGATGGCGATTGGTTAATTTGCCTTAGCGGACTGATCCAAATTCTGCGGTGATGCTGATGTTTCTGGGTCTGGCTAACGCCAGACCTGTTTCGACTTCGTCGAATCACGATCAAGAGCGCTCTTCCTAACGTCAGATCTGTTTCGACTTCGTCGAGTTACTTGGAAAAGTCGGAATGCCGCACCACACCCAAGTAACCAAGGTGTCCTGCTCCTGGTTTGGGTCCTCCTTCGTCGGACTACCCTCTCTCCGGCGATGTTCCGTGGGCCCGGCGCGAATGGGCCATCCATGGCCCCGCGCCTCGCGCGGCATCCTGCCGCTTGACCCACTCCACATCACCTCCGTTCGGCCTGCACCCAAGTCGCGATTTGTGGTGTCTGGACTGTTGCGCACGAAGATCAAAAGCCAAATCAAAAGCGGGTGGCGTATGCCGTCCCGTAGCAGCCGAGCTTGCTCGCGGGTCGCCCTCAAGATCGCCCCCGCCGGCAAGCCGTGCTGCTACGGGACGACGTTAGCCGGTCGATGGCGTTAGCCGTTTGCCTTTGATTTGGCTTTTGATCTTCATGCGCAAATCTTCCAGACGACACAAATCGCGACTTGGGTGCAGGCTGAATGGAGGTCTCGCGCAGTGGGCCAAGCGGCAGGATGCCGCGCGAGGCGCGGGGCCATGGATGGCCCATTCGCGCCGGGCCCACGGAGCGAGGCCGGAATGAAGGAAGTCCGACGAAGGAGGACCCAAACCAGGAGCAGGACACCTTGGTTACTTGGGTGTCTTTTCCAAGTAACTCGACGAAGTCGAAACAGGTCTGACGTTAGGAAGAACGCTCTTGATCTTGATCTTGATCTTGAAGCGCCACACTCACCTCCACCGTTCGCGAAAAAACGCCCCCACCCCACAATCAGCCCGACTACACTGCCCTTCCCCCCTTCCGGCAGCCCGACTGCCCGAGTCAGGCTTGCCAACGCCCACGATTGGAAAGGATGACACCCCATGAAAACCCCAGGTCCGGACCACCCCATCACCATCGCCCCGGTCAAAGGCCGCGTCACGGTTCAGTTCAAAGGTGTGCGTGTCGCGCAAAGTGACAAGGCCCTGGAATTGAAGGAAGCACAGTACCCGGTTGTCATCTACGTGCCCCGTTCGGATATTTCCATTGAACATTACGAAATAACCAACCATCGAACCCATTGTCCCTACAAGGGCGATGCCAGCTATTTCACCCTCAAGGCCAATGGCGAATTCGCCGAAAACGCCGTCTGGAGCTACGAACAGCCGTACCCTGCCGTGAAGGAAAT
This sequence comes from Pseudomonas sp. 2, assembly GCF_056627435.1. Taxonomy (NCBI): domain Bacteria; kingdom Pseudomonadati; phylum Pseudomonadota; class Gammaproteobacteria; order Pseudomonadales; family Pseudomonadaceae; genus Pseudomonas; species Pseudomonas sp. 2. The sequence continues at coordinate 217,443 of NZ_JBWXNG010000010.1, read as the reverse complement.
CAGGGAACACGTCGCGTTCTACCCGGACAAGGTGACCATCGAAGTCCACTGATGCTCGAACCGGCGCACCAATGCGCCGGCATGAACCGGAGAAAGCCCCGATGACGCGTCACTCCCGCCAGCTACGTGAAACACCCGCCAGCACCGCACTGTGCAAGCGTTATCAGAGCGTTCGCAGCCGTACCGAACAACTGGTTGCACCCTTGACCGCCGAGGACATGGTCGTGCAATCGATGCCCGACGCCAGCCCCGCCAAATGGCACATGGCGCACACCACCTGGTTTTTCGAGACCTTCCTGCTGGCGCCGAATGTGCCGGACTATCAGGTTTTCGACCCGACCTTCTGTTACCTCTTCAATTCTTATTACGAGGCCGTCGGCCCGCGTCATCCGCGCCCGCAACGTGGGTTGATGACCCGGCCAAGCGTGGACCAGGTGCGTGCCTATCGGCAGTACGTCGACGAGCACATGGCGCAGCTACTGATGGGCCGGCTCTCGGATGACACCATCAGCCTGATCGAACTGGGCCTGGCCCACGAAGAGCAGCACCAGGAACTGCTGCTGATGGACATCCTGCACCTGTTCAGCCTGTCTTCGCTCAAGCCGGCCTACGATCCGCGCTGGCCGAAGGATGCCGCCGGGCGGCGCGGTCGCTTCAAACCGCTGAATGCCGGCCTGACCCAGATCGGCCATGGCGGCGAAGGCTTTGCGTTCGATAATGAAGGGCCGCGTCACACCACTTACCTGCAAGCATTCGAGATCAGTGATCGGCTGGTCACCAACGGCCAGTGGCTGAGTTTCATCGCCGATGGCGGCTATCACACCGCCGCGCTGTGGCTGTCCGAGGGCTGGACGCTGGTGCAGGAGGCCGGCTGGAACGCGCCGCTGTACTGGCAGCATGACGACAGCGGCTGGAAGCGCATGAGCCTGCGCGGCCTGGAAGCCATCGACCCGAACGCGCCGGTGACTCACATCAGCTATTACGAAGCGGCGGCTTTTGCCAACTGGGCCGGGGCGCGCCTGCCCACCGAAGCCGAATGGGAAGCTGCCGCCCGCGCGGGCCTGCTGGAACAGGTGGACGACGTGGCCTGGCAGTGGACCCAGACCGCCTACAACCCCTACCCCGGCTTCAAGCCATCGGTGGGCGCGGTGGGTGAGTACAACGGCAAGTTCATGGTCAATCAGATGGTGCTGCGCGGCGGCGCCAGCGTGACCTCGCCCGAGCACTGCCGCCTGACCTACCGCAACTTCTTCCACGCCGAGAAACGCTGGATGGTCGCCGGATTGCGCCTGGCCCGGGATCCTCGGCAACCGGGCGTGGTCAACCCCCACGACAGCGAGTTTGCTCGCGACGTCATCGCCGGACTGTCGGCGCCGAGCAAATCCCTGTCCCCCAAATATTTCTACGACGCCAAGGGCTCGGACCTGTTCGAAGCCATCTGCGAAACCGCCGAGTACTACCCGACTCGCGCCGAAACGGGCCTGTTGAAAAACGTCGTCGGGCAAATCGCCGCGAGTATTCCCGAAGGTGCCGCACTGGTGGAATTCGGCAGCGGCGCCAGCGAGAAAACCCGCCTGCTGCTCGACGCCGCACCGCACATCGCCGTGTACGTGCCCATCGACATCAGCGCTACGGCGTTGAACAAGGCCGCCAAAGCGTTGCGCCAACGATATCCATCACTGGTTGTGGCACCACAGGTCGACGACTTCACCCGCGTGCTGACCCTGCCCGAACAAGCCCGCAGCCACGTGCGTGTAGGCTTTTTCCCGGGCTCGACCATCGGCAATTTCAGCCATGAACAGGCCGTGGAGTTCCTGCATTCAGCCCACGATGTACTGGGCGAGAACGCGCACTTCATTGTCGGCGTCGACATGGTCAAGGACGAACACACGCTGGTAGCGGCCTACGACGACGCCGAAGGCGTGACCGCGCGCTTCAACAAAAACCTGCTCGCGCGAATCAACCGAGAACTGGGCGCGAATTTCAACGTCGACGCCTTCAGCCACCTGGCCCTCTGGAACGCCGAACAGGCGCGCATGGAAATGCATCTGGTGAGCCAGGCCGAACAAGTCGTCGAAGTCGCCGGACAACGCTTCCACTTCGCCGCAGGAGAGCGCCTGCACACGGAAAACTCCCACAAGTTCACCGTGCAATCGTTCACCGAACTGGCAGCCCGGGCAGGCTGGACCGTCGACGAACACTGGATCAGCGAAGCCCCGCAGATGGCCTTGTTCAGCCTCAAGGCCTAGACCAAAAGCCAAGAGAACAACCATCCGTAGCAGCACGGCTTGCCGGGGGGATCGACCTTGAGAACGCCCCCGTCGAAACAGGCCTGGCGTTAGCCAGAACAAAAAAGGGGCCCGAAGGCCCCTTTCCAATCCCAATCTCAAGGCTTGGCGTCTTTCACCCCAGCCGTGTTATCCAACAGGCTCTTGGTCGCCGTCTGCAGGAAGCTGTCCAGCTTCTTGCGCAGCTCCGCCACATCCGGCGCATCCGGCATCAACTCGGCATGGGGCTTGGTGCCCAGCTCATAGCTGTAAACCTTCGGCTCCATCTCCTTGGGCTCGATCAGAATACGATTGCCCGTCACGATCGCCACCGTCTGCTCACTGCCCGACGGTTTGATCACACCAAAGCCCAAGTCACCCGCCGGCAGGTTCAACAGATCGCGGCCCCAGCACTGATGCACCGTCTCGCCACCCAGACGACCCATGATGGTCGGCACGATATCGATCTGCGTACCCACAATGCTGCTGCGCTTGCCGAACTTGTCCTGCAGTCCCGGCGCGATCATCAGCATTGGCACGTTGAAACGGCCCAGGTCCATCTCGGTGATCTGCTCGTTGTTGCCAAAACCGTGGTCACCCACGACCACGAACAGCGTGTCCTTGTAGTAAGGCTCTTTCTTGGCCTTCTCGAAGAACTGACCCAGCGCCCAGTCGGAATAACGCATGGCAGTCAGGTGCTCGTCCAGCGAGCCGTGCCCGGTGACGCGCTCCACAGGCAGGTTGGCCGGCAAGGCGTATGGCGTGTGGTTGGACAGTGTCTGCAGCAAGGCATAGAACGGCTTGCCCTTGGCCTCGCGCGCCTTCAGCTCCTCGGCGCCGCGGTCGAACATGTCCTGGTCGGAAACACCCCAGGTCGGGTCGGAGAACACCGGATTGACGAAGTCGTTGCGGCCGATGAAGTTGGTCATGCCCTGGTTGCTGAAGAACCCGGACTGGTTGTCCCAGGCGAAGTCGCCGTTGTAGACATACACGTCGTCGTATTTACGCGCGCTGAGCAGCTGCGGCAGGCCGGACAGCTTGTGGCTGCCTTCCGGCGTCTGCATCAGGTATTCGAAGCCCGGCAAGTTGGGGAAGCACGCCATGGTGGCGAACATGCCCTGGTGGGTGTGCGTACCGTTAGAGAAGAAGTGGTCGAACAGCAAGCCTTCTTCAGACAGTTTGTCGAAGTACGGGGTGATGTTGGACTCGTCGCCCAGCGCCCCCACCGAGTGACCGGCGAAGCTTTCCATCAGGATCACGACCACGTTCTTGATCGGCAGCGTGTTGCTGGCCGGCGGCGTGAAGTCGCGGCGGACGGCGGCCCTGTCGGCATCGACCAGCTTGTCGTTGGCGGTCAGCAGCATGTCACGCACGGTCTGCTGCGCTTCGGGCTGGGGCAGTGTGGCTTTCCAGATGTTGTCGCGGTCTTCGGACATCCGGCTCTTGGCCGCTGCGATCAGCGTCAGGGTGCCGTTCAGGCCCAGGGTGTTGGCGAAGTTCGATTCGGTGGTATAAGCATCACCCCAGCGCAGCGGCGGGCCTTGGCGCAAGGTGCCGCGAGCGGCGATTACAGCCACCACCAGGCACAGCACGAACACGCCGACCCGGGTGTACCACGGCGCGATCGCACGGTTGCTGGAACTGCCGATATTGAAACCGCCGCGAGGACGGGTCAGGCGGTCGATGCCCTTGAACACCAGGCTCAGCAGCCAGGTCAGCAGCGCCCACGCCAGCAGATAGCGCACCACCGGGTAGCCGTACCAGATCATGCTCAGCACGGTTTTCGGATCTTCCTTCACGTACTGGAACACCAGGCCGTTCAGGCGCTGGTGGAACTCACGGTAGAAGTCCATCTCCATCAGGCCGAAGAAGGTGGTCAGGCTCGCCACCAGGGTCAGCCAGAAACGGAAGAAGCCGCGCGCGGCCATCAATCGTGCGCTGAACAGCGCCAGCAGCAGCGGAATGAGGATGTAGACCACCAGGCGCAGGTCGAAACGTAACCCGTTGCCGAAGGCCTCGATGAACGTCGAGGCTGGCGTGGCGCCGATGCCTTCACGGTTGTAGACCAGCAGCGCCACGCGCAGCAGGGTGTACAGCACCATCAGCGCCAGGCCGCTCAACAGCGTGTAAGCCAGGTGCGATTTGACGGTAGGTTGCGGCGTGCGCGCCGGGGCGTCCGTTTTGGCCATGGGTCTTTAGATCCGTTGGATTCAAGTTTAGGTTCGAAAAGCCTGTGCGGCCGCAGCAAGCAGTGCAGGTCCGGTCGCGGGGGGCAAATATTACGTGAACGCCTGAGCTTTACCACCGGTGCGCAGCATTCTTCATGCTCGCTCGAAGGGCGACCTCTTCAAATCAGGCGTTGGCAAGGCAAAGCGCAGGGATTTTCCCGAAGAAACAGTGAAAATTCCGTCGTTTCGCCAGTAATCTCATATTTTCTTACAAACCAGTCACTTGAATGACTGATCGTAGAGTTTCAGCGCGTATCTGATCGCTTCGAACACCTGCGGTGCATGGGGAGCCAACGCCGCATTGTGCTCCAGTGACGCTTTCACGGCCTCGATCAGGCGCCTGATGCGCGGTTGCGGTTTGAGGATGTTGCAAGCCGATGCCAGCTCGAGAATGCCCAGTCGCGAGCCAAACAGACTTTTCGAGCCCGCCAGACGCAGCGCCAGACTGTCTCCTTCGATATAGGCCGTTGTGTTGACGATGTCGTACGCCGGGGCAAGGTGAGCATCGCCACCCAGCGGATCCCGGTACAAGAGCCCGAAATTCTTCAGATGGGCGTCGCCGTTGCCTACCATGCAGCTCAGGGCCACGATGTCGAAGAACCGCTCTCTGGATGACTGCACATGTTCGGGAGCACAGAACAGGGCGATGGCCCGCGCGATGTTTTCATAGCTTGAGTCGTACTTCTGTTCTGTGCCCAGGCCCATCAATACCGCCATGTCCTCGAATCCGATGGGACGCTGATCTGCCTCGCGGTCAAAGCGACGCATGACGAACAGTTGGCGATTGTCCGACAGATAGAACTCGGGCACCGGCATTCCCGCTCTGCGCGCGGCATCCATGCAGACGAACTCGTTGATGGCCAGTCCTGGGAAATCCGCCCTGCCCGACTTCACGATCAGCTCCGGCATCAGCAGAGTTGCCTTGGGATCCGCTGCAAAATCCTCCGGAACGATGACCTTGGGTTGCACCCCGGAAATACCGGTGCGCAGGATGTAGCTGTCCACCAGTTCGGCGAAAAGATCGTGCGCACCGTCCCAACTGAGAATCTGCGCCAGACTTCGCCCCTTGCCCTGAGTCGCGCTACCCAACAGCTGGTCAATCGCCGGCGAATGAACGGCAACCCGCCCGATGGGGGAGCCGCTGCCCGTCAGCGCCATCAGCAACATGGGATTGATGGGAGTGGTCTTGGCCAGACGGTTGCGCAGTTGTTCGAGGACATACCCTTCCGGCAGGTTCATCTGGAAAACCGGATGCAGGGTTCGCGACGTGAAACCCGCATCGCGCACGCCCATGGTCAGGCTGATCTGCGACTGCACCCCGGCGTCCAAGCCATAGCGAAAAAGGTAATCACCGGATTCGGCCAGAGACAACTCGCCGCTTTCGCCTTCGGGCGTATGAATTCGCACGCGATCCAGCGCTTTCATTGAAACACCTCACGCAGCTCTTCGAACGTCGGCCGCCGGGCAGGTGCCGTTTTGATTTCAGCATTCAGCGCAGCGAGCGCCTTGGCGTAAAAGTTGATGGACACCGTCGGGCTACCCCGCTCGACTTCCGCAAGTTTCTGCCGTGTCATCCCGGACTGTTCGGCAAGCTGGACCAGCGTCAGGCCTCTGCTTTTACGCATTTGCGCGATTTGCTGACCGAGGCGCTGGGTAATCAGAAGAGCGTCCATAAGTTACGTCTGCATAACATTTCAAGATGAAAGGAATATATACGTAACATCATACCCTCACAAGAAAATGTTACGTATAAATAACTTAAAATGTTAAATGTAACGTATAAATAACATTCAACCTGATAAAAACACCCGATTGCCGTACCGGCCAATCGGGCGTCGATGTCCATTGCCGCCTGCGGGCATTTATATCCGCACGTTCCCCCGCGGCCCGGCGATGGCCCAGATGATCAGCCCCAGCACCGGCAGCAGGACGATCAGCAGCACCCAGAGGATTTTCATGCCGGTTTCGGCGCCGCTCTTCAAGACGTTGAGAATGGCCCAGATATCGAGGGCCAGAATGATCAAACCAACCAGACCATTAAAGGTGGAACCCATGGTGTCGCTCCTTATTGAGGGCTTGCCCTTTTAGGAGTGGTGGCCTTTGGCAAGGGTTCCGTGGGTCGCCCTCGAATTCAACAGGCGTACGCCTCAATCCTGGCGCTTGAGCGCGTCCAGCGTCGGTTCGATCAGGATGCCCAGCTCGACGCCCAGCTCCATCACCCGCGCCAGGTCGTTGCCGTAGACCAGCACGGTCTGCAGCTCATCGTCCAGTGGCTCACTGAGGTTCATCACCACGTAGCCGCCCATTTCCTTGTTCATGCTGCCCATCTGGATCTGGATGCGGTTCATCGCCGTCAGCGGTTCGGTCTTGGCCAGTTGCTTGGGCTTGATGTTGAATGCCACGCCCGGACCGAATGAGGCCGTGATCTCGCTGAACAGGTCCATGTAAGTGTCGGCCTGGAACATCACGGTTTCCGGCAGGCTGCCGACCACCACCCATTCACCCAGCGGGATGGGGAAAGTGTCGTCGTAGTTGATGTCGGGATTGGCCGCCAGAAAGGTATCCGGATCGGCGTAGGCCTGGGCGGCTTCGTCGGCGATCTTTTCGATTTCCTCCTCGCTCATGCAGCCGGAGCTGATCTTGCTGATGAATTCGATGAGTGAGGCTTTCATGGCGGCGAACTTCCGGGGGATAAAAAACAGGCGCGAAGGATATCCGGAAATCCTTCGCGCCTCTATCGGCCTCTTACATCAGGCCGTTGTAGCGCCTCATGCACCCAGGCGGGTGAGCTGCTCGGCGGTTTCGGACGCGCCCATGGTCTGCGCGGCCATCAGTGGCGTGACGCCCTTGGCATCCTTGACGTGGGGGTTGGCGCCTTTGGAGATCAGGTAATCGACGATCGCGGTGCGGTTGAACATGGCCGCCATCATCAGCGCCGTGCGCCCGTCGGCGGACGCACCCTCTACATCCGCCCCGCCTTCCACGAGTGTTTTCACCACCGCCAGATCACCTTTGAACGCCGCACCGGCGATGGGGCTTTGGCCATTGTCGTTGCGAATTTCCGGGTCGGCCTTGTGCTTGAGCAGCACCTTCACCGCTTCCTGGTGGCCGTGATAGCTGGCGAGCATCAGCAGCGTGTCGCCCTTGTGGTTGCGCAGGTTGGGGGTCAAGCCGTTTTCCAGCAGGCGGTCGAGCATCGCGGCATCACCGGCACGGGCGCGGTCGAATACCTGCTCGGCGAACTCCAGCGCCTCCTCGTCGGTCATGCGCGTGGCGGAACCGGTAGTGTTCGGGGCATCAGACATTGCATAACTCCTGTAGCGCGGCATTCGGGCGCGTTCGATGAAAGGTTTTACGCGCAGAGCTCAAGGGATTCACGGCTGCGCTGATGGTCACAACGATGACAGCTCACGAGGAGTCTGACCATGAACCTTTTGGATGATCCCGATAGAAATTGCCGTTTATCGGCGCGACTGAAAAATGGGTGAAATCATTCGAAATGTTTCCGGAGCCTAGCGGTCAGACTTTTCAACAGCACTCCATTTCCTCCCTCCGCTGCCCTCCTTGCGTCAATGACTCCGGCAAAATGCAGGATGCCCCATCGGCCATTCATGCAAAATGCACGAAAGCAAAAAAACGCACAATTACTAATCTATTGATTTTAAAGGATTTTTTTATTTTACGTTGATGGCACAGTCACTGCACTAGTCCTTCCAAGCCTGTTTACACTGAGCAATGGAGCCGCTAGACATGACTTTCATCCAAGAGAAATTCGCTTCTGTTTTTTCCGATTTCGAAGTCACCACCCAGCCGCGTCCGGATGGTGGAGTGCTGCTTTCGCTGCGTAACAGCGAAGGCAAACAGATCCGTCGTTCGGTGTCTTACGCCCAACTGCACACACCGGTGCAGCTGGAATGGGTGATCAGCGCCATCCGTCGTGACTTGGCGGCCCAGGCGAGCGAACTGCCAGCCATCTCGATGCTGCAGAGCCAGCACCGCTTCGATCTGCCGACCTACCACACTCGCTAAGCCGCTACCGCTGCACTGCCTGAAGCATCCCTTGATTGATACCGCGATCGCCGTCTGGGCCATCGCGGTTTTTTTTTTGCCTTTCAACACCTGAGCGACGGTTGTCGCGTCAGCGGATGATCCCTCGGCAGAGGGCCTCGCCTACCGCCTGTGCCCGGTTGGACACGCCCAGCTTGGCGTAGATGCTCTTGAAGTGATGCTTGACCGTGGCTTCGGAAACCTCCTTGATCAAACCGATTTCCCAGGCCGTCTTGCCTTCGCGGGCCCACTTGAGGATTTCCAGCTCCTTGGGCGTCAGCGCCCGGGTCAGCAACTGCCGCCCCTTGCCCGCCACATGCAGCATCGGCACAAGACTTGTGAGCAGGTAACGGTCGGTGTGGGTCAACGACCGCGTCATGCCATTTAGCGAACACACAGTAATCACGCCGCGGTTGGCGCGGTTATCGCTGCTGTAGCCGTACGAAATGGCCGGCAACAGCTGACAGTCTTCTACCGCCGCCAGGTAGGCCGACGACGCCGGGTAGGTCTCGAATGCCTGTCGCCAGTCGAGAAACCCCATCTCGTGGCGGAAACAGCGCACCACCGGGTCCTCGATCATCAAGCGTCCCTGAACGTAGAGATCCTTCCAGTACGGATCGACATTGGAGGTGATGCAACTGAGCAGCGTACTCTCGCGATATTGATAAAGCATCGCCCGCTCACAGCCGCATTCTTGCCTGAGCCAGTCGAGGGCGTTGGCAATGGCCGCATCGCCATCCTGTTGGGTCACGCTGCTGACCATCTGCTGAATCAATGGATTCAATGTCCCTGTTTTCACGTTTTTCATTTTCCCCTCCGTATAAACATCAACTGTCGTCCCTGAGCGCTCTTTAGAGTTTGAAGTTGATTGCAGCCACCCGGACGCGCCAGGCCCTGCAGGAACACCGCAAGGCGTAGCGCAGCCCGGGGGCTGTCAGGCATCGACAGGACTAGGGTTACACAGTCGGAAGGGGTTAAACACAAGGAGGAAAACAAACAGTCTTGCCTGACTCACAAACAGGCAACGTCTTACAAAACAATAAAAACGCGCTTACAGTTTTGTCGAGCAAGCCACAAAAACAGCCCTATTTGTGACATTGGCAGTTGTACAAAGTTGTACGAACCAGAACATTTATACACCCATGAAAAAAGTTGCGCACTACCGTGTGCAACTTTCGTCTTGCTCTTTTATTCAGAAGCCAACACTTCAGTCATCCAGACCGGGGAACTGACCGGCAATATCGTCACCCGTCAATTTCGCGGTCGTGTCCTGCTCCCCGGCCGACAGATCAATGGTGACCAAGTGCGGCTGTTCTCCGATGTCGAGCCAGTGCCGGGTGCCGGCCGGGAGGCTGATCCGGTCGTTTTTCTCGCACTGCACGGCATACACGAAATCATCGAGATGCAGGCAGAGCAAGCCGCGGCCCACAACGAACAGCCGAGCCTGGTCGGTGTCGTGGAACTGCTCATGCAGCAAGCGGGTGCGCAACTCGGTGTTTTGCCCCAGGCCGCCGCTGACACTGACCACTTCGATCGAGCGATGGCCGCGCTCGGTCATCAATTGGTCGATCTCGGCCCGATAGGCACCGATCACCTCGTCCTGGCTGGCACCGGCGATAACCGGAGTCTTCGCCTGCCAGCGCTCGAACAGGATGCCGTGCTCGGCCAGCGTCGAGGCGATGTCTTCGAAGTGGGTCAGGACCTTGTTCGGCAGATCCGGGGATGACACGGGGTAGACGAACAGAATGCTCATGTGCGGGGTTCCTAGAGTTCAGTCAGCTCGCATGCGAGCAGCGGCCAGGATCGCGGCAGTCAGGGCCGCGAGGCTGGCGATGGCAAAGGTCCAGCTTGCGCCCAGCGCGTTCCAGCTGTACCCGGAGTAAAGCGCACCCATGGCGCCGCCGGTGCCGGACAGCGCGGCGTACAGCGCTTGCCCCTGTCCTTGCTGGCGCGGGCCGAAGCTGCGTTGCAGAAAATGGATGGCTGCCGCGTGAAAACTGCCAAAAGTGGCCGCGTGCAGCAATTGGGCGAAGATCAGGATTGACAGGTGGTCGGCAAAATTGCCCAGCAACAGCCAGCGCAACGACGCCAGGCCGAAACTGGCGACCAGCACATGGCGCACGCTCACTCGTTGCAGGATGCGGCTCATGAACAGAAACATCAGCACTTCGGCGACCACGCCCACTGCCCAGAGCATGCCGATGATCCCGCGGCTGTAGCCCAGGTGCTCCAGATGCAGGGTGAGGAAGGTGTAATAAGGCCCGTGGCTGAGTTGCATCAAGGCCACACTGACGTAAAAGGCCAGCACACCCGGGCTCGACAATTGTTTCAAAAAGCCCTCGCCTGCCAGGCGCTGGCTCGACTGCGCGGGCTGAGCGTTGGTCACCCACCAGCTGCTGGCGACGATTCCCGCCATGATGATCAGCAACGCCTTCGGATACAGATCCAGGCTGAACCACTCAAACAAGCGCCCCAGCCCGACCACCGTCAGGATGAAACCGATCGACCCCCACAGGCGGATCTGGCTGTAGCGCGCCGTCTGGCCCTGCAGGTGCGCAAGGGTGATGACCTCGAACTGCGGCAACACGGCGTGCCAGAAAAACGCATGCAGCGCCATGACCATCGCCAGCCAGGCGTAGGATTTGTCGACGAGAATCAGGGAAAAACACGCCAGGGTGCAGACGGCACCGAACCGTACGATCGCCAGACGTTGCCCGGTGTAGTCACCCAGCCAGCCCCAGATATTCGGCGCCACGCAGCGCATCAGCATGGGAATCGCCACCAGCTCGCCGATGCGCGCAGCGGGGAATCCCAGATGGTTGAAGTACAGCGACAGGAACGGCGCCGTGGAGCCGAGCAAGGCGAAATAGAACAGGTAGAAACTGGACAGGCGCCAGTAAGGAAGCGCTGCCACGGTCAAACGACCCTGGCAGCGACAACGGGCGAAGGCATCAGCGCTGGCCCAGAACCGGCGTGTTCACGCGCACGTCCATGTTCTGCCCGCGATGACGCAGCAGGTGGTCGAGCAGCACGATCGCCATCATCGCCTCGGCGATCGGCGTGGCGCGGATGCCGACGCAAGGATCGTGACGCCCCTTGGTGATCATCTCGACCGGGTTGCCATCGACGTCGATGGAATGGCCAGGCGTGGTAATGCTCGACGTTGGCTTGAGCGCCAGGTGCGCGACGATCGGCTGGCCCGAGGAAATACCGCCCAGAATGCCGCCGGCATTGTTGGAGGTGAAACCTTCGGGGGTCATTTCATCGCGGTGCTCGGTGCCGCGCTGGGCCACGCTGGCAAAACCTGCACCGATTTCGATGCCCTTCACCGCGTTGATGCTCATCAGCGCGTGGGCCAGTTCGGCATCCAGACGGTCGAAAATCGGCTCGCCCAGGCCCGGCATCACGCCTTCGGCCACAACGGTGATCTTCGCGCCCACCGAGTCCTGGTCGCGGCGCAGCTGGTCCATGTAGGCTTCAAGCTCCGGCACCTTGTCCGGGTCAGGGCTGAAGAAAGCGTTCTGCTCCACCGATTCCCAGCCCTTGAACGGGATCTCGATCGGGCCGAGCTGGCTCATGTAGCCACGCACGGTGATGCCCTGGCTCTGCAGGTACTTCTTGGCGATGGCACCGGCGGCCACGCGCATCGCGGTTTCCCGCGCCGAACTACGGCCACCGCCGCGGTAGTCGCGGATGCCGTATTTGTGGTGGTAGGTATAGTCGGCGTGGGCCGGACGGAACAGATCCTTGATCTGCGAGTAGTCCTTGGACTTCTGGTCGGTGTTGCGGATCAGCAGGCCGATGGAGGTTCCGGTGGTCTTGCCCTCGAACACCCCGGACAGGATCTCGACCTCGTCGGCCTCCTGACGCTGGGTGGTGTGGCGGCTGGTGCCGGGCTTGCGGCGGTCCAGATCGCGCTGCAGATCTTCCACAGACAGTTCGACACCCGGCGGGCAGCCGTCGACGATAGCGACCAGCGCCGGACCATGGCTTTCGCCGGCGGTGGTGACAGAGAACAGCTTGCCGTAGGTATTGCCGGACATGCGGGAGGCTCCGATAAATCGACCAAAATCACGAGGGCGCCAGTATACGCAGGGTCCGCGTCCAGATCACGCCCGAACCTTATTCAATTGACCGCGTCCAATTTCACACTTTATTGATGATGGCCCTGCGATGCTACGTGGTATGTCCCTGATTCGCGGCTTGATGCCGCTGCGAGTAATCGCCTTGACCCTCACTCTGCTGACCTCCCTGGCCCACGCGGGCACCCCGGTCGTGCTGCAACGTCCTATCAGCCTGGACACCGGCAGCGGAGAGCTGTTCGGCACTCTGCTGCTGCCCAAATCCAGCACGCCGGTGCCGGTGGTGCTGATCATCGCCGGCTCAGGCCCGACCGACCGCGACGGCAACAACCCTGACGGCGGGCGCAACGACAGCATGAAGCGCCTGGCCCTGATTCTGGCCCGACACAACATTGCCAGCGTGCGCTACGACAAACGCGGCGTGGCCGCCAGCCGCCCGGCCACTCCGGACGAACGCGATCTGTCCATCGAGAAATACGTCGACGACGCCGTAGCCTGGAGCGAGAAACTCAAGGCCGATCCGCGTCTTGGGCCGTTGATCCTGATGGGCCATAGCGAAGGCGCGCTGGTCGCGACCCTGGCCGCCGAACGCGCCAGCGCCCGCGCGCTGATTTCCGTCGCGGGCACCGGTCGGCCAGTGGATCAGGTCGTGCGCGAACAGTTGCAATACCGCCTGCCGCCGCCTTTGCTTGCGCGCAGCGAGGAGCTGATCGAGGAGATCAAGGCCGGCAAGACCGACGACAACGTGCCCGAGCCGTTGCAGGTGGTGTTTCGCCCCAGCGTCCAGCCATACCTGATTTCCTTGTTCCGGCAGAACCCGGCAGCGGCCTTCGGCAAGCTGAAAATCCCGACCCTGATCCTCCAGGGCCGCAACGACATGCAGGTCGGCGTCGGCGACGCCGAGTTGCTGCACCAGGCCAAACCCGACTCGCAACTGGCGATCATCGACGGCATGAACCATGTGCTGCGCATCGTGCCGATGGACATGAAGCGCCAACTGGCGTCCTACAAGGACCCGCAGTTGCCGCTGGCCAGCGAGTTGTCGGACCGGATTATGAAGTTCATCGATTCGGTGCCAGCGGCCTGAAGCGCCGCCGCCCCTCCCCCGTAGCAGCACGGCTTGCCGGCGGGGCGGTGTGTCAGGCGATAAACTCGTCACAGATATATCGCCCCGCCGGCAAGCCGTGCTGCTACGGAATGTGGGGCGCTCACAAGATCGATCCTCCCCTTCAGCTTCAGCAAAACCGGCCGATAGCGGGATGCTGGCATTGTGTTTGCCGAGCAATGTCTAGAACAGGATCGCCGTGATGACCCAAGCTACCCTTGAAGACCAAGCGCCCACCGAGACCCAGGCCCAGACCGGCGAAGTTGCCGCACCGGTGCTGTGGGAAAACGTGGTGGCCGAACATTTTTCGATGCTGCGCCTGGCGCCCTTGCCGACTGACCGCGCCACGGGCGGCCGCCCTCTGCGGTTCGTCGAGTTCGGCCGTGCGGAGCGCAACAGTAAGGATTTCAGCCTGCTGCGCCTGAGCTACAACCTGCCGGGGCAGAAGACCCGCAAAGAACAGAACCAGCTGGATATTTGGGTCGATCATGCCAACCGCTCGGTGCGGGTCGGCCCGGAATCGGGCCTGCAAGTGGAGCCGGCCAATCGCGGGCTGGGCCGTTTCATGGCCGCGCAGGGCATTCTCTGGGCGCAGAAACGCTGGTCCGAATACAAGATTGCCGGCACCGCCCTGTCCAACAAGGACGCGCTGAACGAAGACACCCGCCTGCGTCGCGACCACTTCCTCAAGACCCAGGGTTTCGAGGTGGCGTACGCCGATGCCCAGCACCTCAAGGGCACGATCAAGGACGTGAAGGTCGGCAACCTGAACAGCACCTGGAACGCCGACAAGGTGCAGATCGTCGAGATTCTCGACACCGCGCACATGCTGCAGCAGGCCGAGCAGAAGATTCAGGAACAGGAAGTCCTGATCAAGAAAGCCGAAGACAAAGTCAGCAAGTACAAGCGCGACGACAGCGGTTTGCGTTTCACCATCGCCTGCCTGGTGACGTTCGCGGTGTTTCAGGCGGGGTTGTTGATCTGGATTGCGACGCATCGCTGACGGCATCGCCCCCCCGTAGCAATCCGGCTTGCCGGCGGCAGCGGTGTGTCAGACAAAACACCTGTGACTGACACACCGCTCCCGCCGGCAAGCCGTGCTGCTACGAGGTGAGCTGCTTACGCCCGAGCGGCAAAAATCGCCTGATGCTGGCGGCACTGCTCGGCGCTGAGCATGAACACACCATGGCCACCGCGCTGGAAGTCCAGCCAGGCGAAATCCACTTCCGGGTACATCGCTTCAACGTGCACCTGGCTGTTGCCCACCTCAACGATCAGCAAACCCTTCTCGGTCAGGTGATCCGCCGCCTGGGCCAGCATGCGCCGCACCAGATTCAGGCCGTCATCGCCACAGGCCAGCGCCAATTCCGGCTCGTGCTGATACTCATCCGGCATGTCGGCGAAGTCTTCAGCATCAACGTACGGCGGGTTGGACACGATCAGGTCGAAGCGCTGGCCCGGCAGACCATCGAAACCATCGCCCTGAACGGTGTAGACCCGCTCTTCCAGGCCGTGACGCTCGATGTTCTGGTTGGCCACTTCAAGGGCTTCGAACGACAGGTCCGCCAGTGCTACTTCGGCGTTCGGGAACACGTCGGCGCAGGCGATACCGATGCAACCCGAGCCGGTGCACAGGTCGAGAATGCGCGCGGGTTCGCTGGCCAGCCACGGGGTGAAGCCGTTTTCGATCAACTCGCCGATGGGTGAGCGCGGAATCAGCACGCGCTCGTCGACGATGAACGACATCCCGCAGAACCAGGCCTCGCCCAGCAGGTAGGCGGTGGGCACACGCTCCTCGATGCGGCGCTTGATCAGACGCTGAACGTTGACCAGCTCGTCGTCTTCCAGATTGCAATCCAGGTAGTTGTCGGAGATTTCCCAAGGCAGGTGCAGAGCACCCAGGACAAGCTGGCGCGCCTCGTCCCAGGCGTTGTCGGTGCCGTGACCGTAGAACAGGTCTTCCCCGTGAAAACGGCTGACAGCCCAACGGATATGATCGCGCAGGGTGCGCAGGCGGGAAGTGATCACGAGAAACTCCTGGAAAAAAACGACGGGCGATTCTATCAGCCATCCGCTCAGGACACGACGCCTTGCACCAACGCGGCTCTGGCGGTTGAAACTTTCAACAGCCTTTCGCTGAATTTGCAGGCAATATGACAGTAACCGCGACCTGCTCGACGGCTTGAAGCCCGGCAAAAAAGCGACGCCTGTGAGCATTGAGATTCACAGAATCGCTCTGCCAGTGGACAATGTGGCAAAAGCCCCACTCGAAGGAGCCCCAGATGTCTGTTTCAAACACCGGTCCCAAGACCATGTTTCAACTCAGTGGCCGTGAATACTCGGCGGCCACCTTGAGCAATGCCACGCTGATCATCATCGACGCGCAAAAGGAATATCTGAGCGGTCCTCTGGCCTTGACCGGGGTTCAGGACGCAATCGACAACATCGTGCAACTGGTGGCCGCTGCGCGCATCGCCAAGTCGCCGATCATCCATGTTCGCCATCTGGGCACCGTGGGCGGCATGTTCGACCCTCAGGGCGAGCGCGGCAAATTCGTCCCGGAGCTGGTGCCTCAAGCTGAGGACATCATCATCGAAAAACGCCTGCCCAATGCCCTCAACGGCACCGTCCTCAACGACGACCGCACCACCCTGCATGGCCTGCTGGAAAACCTCGGCCGCCTGGACCTGGTGGTCTGCGGTTTCATGAGCCACTCCAGCGTCAGCACCACCGTGCGTGCGGCCAAGGAATACGGTTTTCGCTGCACCCTGGTCCAGGACGCCTGCGCCACCCGCGACCTGCCCACCCCGACCGGCGTGATCAAGGCCGAACAGGTGCAACAGACCGAAATGGCAATCATGAACGACAACTTCGCCAAACTCGCGTTTACCCGTGACCTGATCTGACCGACCTTCTCCTCGAGGAACTGCCCTGTTGATCCGCTGAGTCAGGTAACGTCTCGCATCATTTCCGGCAGTTCCTGAAGAAAAAGCGTACAAATACAGTCATACGGATTGTGACCCGTCTCACATAACCGCCTATCCGTTAAACGCTGATGTTTGCTTTTGAGCGGTGGCCGCACGGGAACCCCGGTGACACAAACGGGTCTGAGCGCCGATACCCATAGAGGAAGTCGGGATGAAGATAAACGATGGTTTCGATGCCCGTCGCCTGCGCCCCAAGGGCCCGAGCAACTGGCGCATGCGCATTGGCGCGGCCATATCAGCCTTGCTCGCGACCGCAGGCGTACTGCTGGCCATGGCCGGCGTGGCCAGCCTGATCGGCCACCCGGATGCCCTGGGCGAACTCAACGCCAGCCCCGCAGGCGCCGTGATCACCATTGTGTTCGGGCTGTTCCTGCTCTACATCGGCGTGTGGATGTGGCGCCGCAGCCGTCGTCGCCGTCGCCGCGCTGGCGAGTTGAGCATGTCTGCACACCTGATGAAGAAGCACGACTGACCCCTCCCCGCGTCATCCGCTGCCGTTTGCACGTATTAGTCGCGCCGTTTACGGCGTGACTTGGTTAAACTGGCGTCCTTCGCGGAGACCGACATGCAAGACGACGATTTTTCCCTGTTCAGAAACGAAACGCGCGGCATCAAGCCGCTCAAGACTGAACACGCCGATGTAGGCAAACCCAAGACCGATCGCAAGAACCTGGCCAAACTGCGGCAGGCGGCTACTGTGCGCTCGGACGCGACCATTACCGTGGACGGCCTGTCGGATCAATTCGTGATCGACGTCGGCCCTGAAGACTCGTTGCACTGGGCCCGTGACGGGGTTCAGGAAGGTCAGATGCGCAAGCTCAAGCTGGGTCAGATCAGCTTCGAGGGCAGCCTGGACCTGCACGGGATGAGCGTTGAACTGGCGCGGGAAACCATGTGGGAGTTTCTCGCCGAAGCGACCAAACTGGAAATCCGCTGCGTGCGCATCACCCACGGCAAGGCCGTACGCCTGGACGGCAAGAAGCCGATGATCAAGAGCCACGTCAACACCTGGCTGCGCCAGCATCAGCAGGTGCTGGGCTTTACCTCGTGCCTGGCCAAACATGGCGGCACCGGCGCAGTGTACGTGATGCTCAAACGTACGATGATGGAAGGCCGGGACGAGTAATCCGGAACATTCCACCGCCCCGTAGCAGCACGGCTTGCCGGCGGGGCGGTGTGTCTGTGACGCATTCATCGCCTGACACACCGCTCCCGCCGGCAAGCCGTGCTGCTACGGGAACCGAGGTGTATCAGCGCGGACCGGGGCCACCGCCGCCAGGACCACCGCCACCACCCGGGCCGCCACCTTCATAATGGCCGCCACCGCCGCCATGGCCTCCCCCGTGACCACCGCCCCAACCCGGTCCCCAGAACGGCCAGCAGCCGGACATGGCCGACATCACCGCGACAACCATCGCGACCTTCGCAATACGCCTCAACATGCTCGTTACTCTCTTGAAAACAGGTACTTATCACCTGCCAAGTCTGACAGCAGGACGCAGGCAAACTGCGTCGCCATTTGGTAGCCAGCCGGTATCAGACACGACACAGAACACACCTGGAAACGAAAAGGCCACATCAGGAAAACACCCCCGATGTGGCCTTTATTCAGTGTCTGTGCAGGGCGAGGACATCTACACCCGATCAAGGAAAGATGAATCAGCGACGATAGTAACCAGGCCCCGGCCCGTAGCCTCCGCGCCCGTCGTAATAGTGGCCACCATCATAGTGGCGATGATCCCAGCCGCCGTGACGGCCCCATCCAGGGCCAAAAAAACATCCCGAAACCGATGACATCAGGGCGATCACCAGTGCGATTTTCGCGATTCGGCTAAACATTATGATTACTCTCTTCATCCGGGCATCTATCACCCACTAACTCAGACACCAAACGGACACATTTCGACATTTTTGCTCGGTAAAGGTTAGGTAAAGGTCCCCCAGGCCCCGGCGAGTGGCGAGTTGTCGCACGTTAGTCGGTCGCCCGCCGTACCCCTCCCCGCCCAGCTACGCTACTATGTGCGCCTTTGCCGGCCACCAAGCCTGCGTTTTTTTGAACCCACACGGAACACAACCCTGTGACACTGGAACAGAACTACACCGCGATCCTTGGTCAACTGGGCGAGGACGTCTCCCGCGAAGGCCTGCTCGACACCCCCAAACGTGCCGCCAAAGCCATGAAATACCTGTGCCGCGGCTACGAGCAGACACTGGAAGAAGTCACCAACGGCGCGCTGTTCAGCTCCGACAACAGCGAGATGGTGCTGGTCAAGGACATCGAGCTGTATTCGCTGTGCGAACACCACCTGCTGCCGTTCATCGGCAAGGCCCACGTGGCCTACATCCCGAGCGGCAAGGTGCTGGGCCTGTCCAAGGTTGCGCGCATCGTCGACATGTTCGCCCGCCGCCTGCAGATCCAGGAAAACCTCAGCCGCCAGATCGCCGAAGCCGTCCAGCAGGTCACCGGTGCCCTGGGCGTGGCCGTGGTCATCGAGGCCAAGCACATGTGCATGATGATGCGCGGCGTCGAGAAGCAGAACTCGTCGATGATCACCTCGGTGATGCTGGGCGAATTCCGCGAGAACTCCGCGACCCGCACCGAGTTCCTCAGCCTGATCAAGTGACGCAGGCGTTCTGAAGAGGTTGCAAGCATGTTGATGAAGGCATTGAGGGTCGGCCTGGGCCAGTTGGTCATTCTGGGCGACCTTCTGACCCGTCCGGGCAAGAAGAAGCGCTCGCCCGAGGCGCAGGCGCGGGTCGAGGAACAGGCGAAGGACCTGACGCTGTATCAGTTCCACGCCTGCCCGTTCTGCGTGAAGACCCGCCGCACCCTGCACCGGCTGAACGTGCCGGTGGCCCTGCGCGATGCGAAGAACAACGAGCTGGACCGTCAGACCCTGCTCAACGAAGGCGGCAAGATCAAGGTGCCCTGCCTGCGGATCGAAGAAGCCGGCCAGACGGTGTGGATGTACGAATCCAAAGTGATCATCGATTACCTGGAAAAGCGTTTCGCAGCCGTTTGAGACCTTCGCGATCCCGTAGCAGCACGGCTTGCCGGCGGGGCGGTGTGTCAGTCGATGAATTCGTCACAGACATATCGCATTCGCCAGCAAGCCGGCTCCCACAGGTTCGATACTCGCAGGCTCGCGCCATTTTTGTTCGGCAAGCCGTGCTGCTACGGGGCATGCATGACTACCTCGGACAACCTTCCTGCCGGCACGCCACGAATTTCTTCAACTGCTCGACCCGCACCCGGGTCTGATCGGCCAGGCACTGGGCCTGCTCAAGCGGCCAGATCGAGCCGGAATCCTCGCGCCTGCCCACCTGATACAAACAATCGGCATCGCGAAAGGCGATCCACTTCTTCTGCGCGTCCTGCAGGGCCTTCTTCTCGCCCGGGCTCTTCAGATACGCCATCTGTGCCTTGTACTGCTTGTTCAGCTCGGCATCCAGTGCCGCGTATTGCTTGCTCGCGCACTGGTTCATCGAGGCCTGGGTGCTGTCGCAATCCTCGGCCTGAGCCGCCATGCTCAAGGCGGCCATGCTCAAACCCAGCGCAGCCACGATGACCTTCATCCTGTTTACCATCCCATGCTCCCTTCTGTTGCGTGATCGTCAGTCCAGCATACCCACATAACCGGGTTGCTGCTGAACCTGGGCCAACCAGCGCTGGATCGACGGGAACGGCGCCAGGTCAAAACCGCCCTGATGGGCCACGTGGGTGTAGGCATAGAGCGCGATGTCGGCGATGGAGAACTGTTCGCCGACCAGGAACGAAGTCTGCTTGAGTTGCTTCTCCATGACCTTCAACGCCTTGTAGCCGCGTTTCTGCAAGATCTGGTATTCCTCCAGACGCTCGTCAGGCAGGCCCAGATAGAACTGAATGAAACGCGCCACGGCGATGGTCGGCTCATGGCTGTACTGCTCGAAGAACTGCCATTGCAGCATCTGCGTGCGCAGCCGCGGCTCGGTCAGCAGGTACGGCGTGCCTTCGGCCAGGAAGTTGAGAATCGCGTTGGACTCCCACAGGCAGGTGCCGTCTTCGAGCTCCAGCACCGGGATCTTGCCGTTGGGGTTCTTTTCCAGAAACGCTTCGGTTTCGGTTTCACCCTTGAGGATGTCCACCGGCACCCATTCGTATTGCGCGCCCAACAGATTGAGCATCAGTTTGATCTTGTAGCAGTTGCCCGAGTTGTAATCGCCGTAAACCTTGTACATCGCCGCGCTCCCCTTCAATCCGCTTTCAATACTGTATCAGGCTGCCAAGTCGGCCTGTGCTTCTCTGATGACTGCCGCCAGACGCTTCAAGCCTTCGTCCAGCCGCGCCGGATCGATGTGGCTGAAATTGAGCCGCAAGTAACCGGGATTGGCGTCCGGGTCGGTGAAAAACGGCTCGCCCGGCATGAACGCCACGTCTTGCGCCAGCGCCCGGTCAAGCAGGCGGCGGGTGTCGATCCGGTTGCGCAGCGTCAGCCAGAAAAACAAGCCGCCCTGCGGGCTGTTCCATTCGGCCAGATCGCTGAAATGCCGCTGCAGCGCGGCTTCGAACTGGTCGCGCCGGCTCCGGTAGAAATCACGCAGTTCCAGCAGATGTTGCTGATACTGCTCACTGCCGATCCACTGCAACGCCTGCCACTGGCCCACCCGGTTGGT
This sequence comes from Pseudomonas sp. 2, assembly GCF_056627435.1. Lineage (NCBI taxonomy): Bacteria > Pseudomonadati > Pseudomonadota > Gammaproteobacteria > Pseudomonadales > Pseudomonadaceae > Pseudomonas > Pseudomonas sp. 2. Next base: position 196,074 of record NZ_JBWXNG010000010.1, on the reverse strand, counting down.
GTGCAGATCGGCGGCCTGCTTGAGTTTGAGCAGGTGCGGAAACAGGTCTTTGGACGCGATCAGGTAACCGACCCGCAAGCCCGGCATCAGGGTTTTCGACACGGTGCCGGTGTAGATCCAGCTGGCATTCTTCAAGCGGCTGACAATCGGGCGCGCGCCGCCACCGTCGAACGTCAGCTCGCGGTAGGGCTCATCCTCGATCAGGGTCACGCCATATTCATCCAGCAATGCGGCCACGGCATCGCGCGCCGCTTCGCTGTAACGCACGCCTGACGGGTTCTGGAAGGTCGGAATCAGGTAGGCGAACGACGGCTTGTGCTGCTCAAGACGCTGGCGCAACGCATCCAGATCAGGGCCTTCGGCCAGCAGCGGCACGGTCAGGCAGTCGGCGCCGAACAGCTGGAAGATCTGCAGCGCGGCCAAATAGGTCGGGCCTTCCAGAAGAATTTCCGTGCCCTTGTCGATGTACAGTTTGGCCGCCAGATCCAGCGTCTGCTGCGAGCCGCTGACGATCATCACCTGGCTGGCGTCGCACTCGATGCCCAGTTCGCGCGCCTGCGCGGCCAGTGCCTGACGCAGCGCAGGCTCGCCCTCGCTCATGCCGTATTGGCCGATGCTGCGCGGCATGTCGGACCACTCGCTGCGAGGCAGCATGCTTTCGGCGGGCAGGCCGCCGGCAAAGGACATCATTTCCGGGCGCTGGGCAGCGGCCAGGATTTCGCGAATCAGGGAACTCTTCAAACGGGTAACGCGTTCGGAAAAAGCCATGAGATCACCGCTGGCGGACACAAATGGAAATAGGTCAAACTGTTTGACCGAAATTACGACGACGCGACCGGATACGTCAATATGCTTGACCTTAAAAATTCAGCGACCCAGCAAATCGCCATGGAGGCGTTTTTCTTCGGCTACCAAGCGTTCACCGCCAAGGCCGATGAAATGCTCGACCGTCGAGGCCTGAGCCGCGTGCACCAGCGCATCGTGTTTTTCATCGCCCGCTACCCGGGTTTGAGCGTGAAGGAACTGCTGGGCGTACTCGGGGTGAGCAAACAGGCGCTGAACACGCCGCTGCGTCAGTTGGTGGAGATGGAGCTGGTGCTCAGCGTCGCGCCCGAAGACGACAAGCGCAAACGCCTGCTTGAGTTGACCGCCGAAGGCGCAAAGCTCGAAGAGTCGCTGCGTCGTGAGCAGGTCAAGTTGTTGCAGCGGGTGTTTGCCGACGCCGGGCGCGAGGCGGTGGATGGCTGGCTGGCGGTGAACCAGGCGTTGGGTAATACCCTTAACCGGGCCTGATTCAACTGTTCCGACCATAACGCTGACGGCTGTATTGCAACGAAATGTCACAACTGCGTATAGGCTTGCTGATCTGTGAATCGGCCGTTCCAAGGATAGACCGCATGACTGACGTGACCCACACCCCGCTGCGCCCGCTGAGCGACACTTCGCCCTCCGCCATCGTCGCAGGCTTCATCGCCATGATGACCGGCGTGACCAGTTCGCTGGTGTTGATCTTCCAGGCCGGCCAGGCGGCCGGGCTGACGTCGGCGCAGATTTCCTCGTGGATCTGGGCGCTGTTCATGGGCATGGCGATCTGCAGCATCGGCCTGTCGCTGAAATACCGTGCGCCGGTCAGCGTCGCCTGGTCGACGCCGGGCGCGGCACTGCTGATCGCAAGCCTGGGCCACGTCGCCTACCCCGAGGCCATCGGTGCATTCATCACCAGCGCGATTCTGGTGTTCATCTGCGGCATCACCGGCAGCTTCGAAAAACTGGTCAAGCGCCTGCCCACTTCCCTGGCGGCCGCGCTGCTGGCCGGCATCCTGTTCAAGATCGGCAGTGAAATCTTCGTCGCCGCCCAGCACCGCACGGGGTTGGTGCTGAGCATGTTTTTCACTTACCTGATCGTCAAACGCTACTCACCGCGCTACGCGGTGCTGGTCACGCTGCTGGTGGGCGTCGCGCTGTCGGCGATGCTCGACATGCTGAACTTCAGCGGCTTCACCCTGGAAGTGGCCGTGCCGGTGTGGACCACGCCGTCGTTCTCGCTGGGGGCGACCATCAGCATCGGCATCCCGCTGTTCGTGGTGGCGATGACCTCGCAGAACATGCCGGGCATGGCGGTGTTGCGCGCCGATCATTACGACGTGCCTGCCTCGCCGCTGATCAGCGCCACCGGGTTGATCTCGCTGATCACCGCGCCCTTCGGCGCCCACGGCATCACCCTGGCCGCCATCAGCGCGGCGATCTGCACCGGGCCTCATGCCCATGAAGACAGGAACAAGCGTTACACGGCGGCGATCTGGTGCGGGATTTTCTACGCCATCGCGGGGATTTTTGGCGCAACGCTGGCGGCACTGTTCGCGGCCTTTCCGAAGGAGCTGGTGTTGTCGATCGCGGCGCTGGCGTTGTTCGGTTCGATCATCAATGGGCTGACCGTGGCGATGAACGAGCCCAAGGAGCGGGAAGCGGCGCTGATTACTTTCATGGTGACGGCGTCGGGGTTGACGCTGTTTTCCATTGGGTCGGCGTTTTGGGGGATTGTGGCGGGGGTGTTGACGCTGGTGATTCTGAATTACAAGAAGTAGGTCAGGATCAAGATCAAGATCAAGAGCGTTCTTCCTAACGTCAGATCTGTTTCGACTTCGTCGAGTTACTTGGAAAAGCCCCAAGTAACCAAGGGCTTTTGCTCCTGGTTGGGCCCCTCCTTCGTCGGGGTACCTTCATTCCGGTCTCGCTCCGTGGGCCCGGCGCGAATGGGCCATCCATGGCCCCGCGCCTCGCGCGGCATCCTGCCGCTTGGCCCACTGCGCGAGACCTCCATTCAGCCTGCACCCAAGTCGCGATTGGTGGTGTCTGGGCTATCGCGCATGAAGATCAAAAGCGAGAGAGCGCCTTCATCCCCGTAGCAGCCGAGCTTGCTCGCGGGTCGCCCTCAAGATCGCCCCCGCCGGCAAGCCGTGCTGCTACGGGGTTATATCAACCCCGCAATCACAACCTGAAATGCCCCACCATCCCCTTCAACTCCATTCCCAGCGACGCCAGTTGAATGCTGGAGGCGGCATTGCCCTGCATCGCTACCGCTGACTGATCGGCGCTGGCGCGGATGCTGGTGACGCTGCGGTTGATTTCTTCGGCCACCGAGCTTTGCTCCTCGGCGGCGGCGGCGATCTGTTGGTTCATCTGCTGGATCAGCGACACCGCTGCGGCAATGCTGCCCAGGGCGCTTTCGGTCTGCAGTGCGTCGCTGACCGCCAGCTTGACCAACTCGCCGCTGCTCTGGATCTGCGCTACAGAGGCCTGGGCGCCGCTTTGCAGGCGGGTAACGAGGCGTTCGATCTCTTCGGTGGACTGTTGCGTGCGTTTGGCCAGGGCTCGTACTTCATCAGCCACCACCGCGAAGCCCCTGCCCTGCTCGCCGGCGCGCGCCGCCTCGATAGCCGCGTTTAGGGCCAGCAGGTTGGTCTGCTCGGCCACGCTCTTGATCACACCCAGCACCTTGCCGATGTTCTGGATTTCATCGCTCAGGTCTTCGATGCTGTGGCTCGCCGAATTGGCCGAGTCCGCCAGTTGCTCGATGCGCTGCATGCTCTGGCGCACCACGGCCTGGCCGCTGTCGACCTTGCTGTCGGCGGTCTGCGCGGCCAGCGCGGCTTCTTCGGCGTTACGCGCCACGTCGTGGACCGTCGCCGTCATCTGGTTCATGGCCGTGGCCACCTGTTCGGTTTCTTCCTTCTGGGTGCTGACTTCCAGGTTGGTCTGTTCGGTGACTGCCGACAGCGAATGCGCCGAAGTCGCCAACTGTTCGATGCCCGCCTGCAGGCCGCTGACGATACCGCTCAGGCCTGCGCCCATCTGCTGCATGGCCTGCATCAACTGGCCGATTTCATCCTTGCGGGTGACCTGGACCGTACCGCTCAAATCGCCGGACGCAATGCGCTGGGCGGTGGCAATCACGCTGCGCAGCGGCGCCACAATGATGCGGGTGATGACGATGGAGGCGATCAGGCCCACCAACAGCGCCAGGATCGACGAACCGATGATCTTCAACGAGTTGGCCGCCAGCTCACCGAGCATCGACTGATCTTCAGCGTCGTAGGCCTGATTGACCTGCTGCACCACGGCCTTGGCATTGGTCGCCAACGTCTGGGAAACCTTGGCTTCGTCCACCAACAGCCCGGTGTATTCGTCGAGTTTCTCGCCGAAGTTGGTGATATGGCCGCTGACTTCAGTCAGCACGGTGAGGTAGCCGGCGTCCTTGATCACGCCCTTGAGCTCCTCGGCCAATTCCTTGGCCTGCACCGCTTGTTCGATCTTGCCGCTGTTGGCCTCCTCGCCCGTGCCGGTCTTGCGGCTCTTGTCCAGGCGCACCCGCGCCTCGTCCATGGCCTGCATCATCAGCTTGGCGATCTGGCTGACCTTGGTCGACTGCTCGATGAATTCCGAACCCTGCTGCCCCTGGGAGTCCTTCAGGCCATAGGCGCCATCGTCGGCCAGGCCGGCCTGCAATACGTCGAGGTTGTTGGCCACGCTCGACACCGACCAACTGGCCATGTCCAGCGCCAGGTCTTTGCTCTGGCTGATGCTGACGAATTCGTCGAAGGATTTGCGATAGGCGGCCAGCGACTGCTGCACTTGGGCCATCAGTCGCTGATTGACCGCCGAGGTCGATTTCAGCTGCTCGGCCTGGGCATTCAAGGCGTCCAGACCTGCGTGCAGTTCATCGACCACTTTCGGATCGCTGTGCAGCGCGAATTCCTGTTCCAGCAACCGCACGCGGTTGAGCCCGGTGTTGAGCGCGGTCATTTCCTTGAGGCTGTCGAAATGCACGCTGATCGAGCGCAGCGACCAGACGCCAATGGCGGCGACCACTGCGGTCAGCGCGAGCACGAGGACGAACCCAATACCCAGTTTCTTTGCCATTCCGAGATTAGCAAAACGCGATTGCACGGCCGAAATCATAGGATCATCCCCAGTCACAGCAAAAAGGCGCCCACACGCAGGCCATGTTCTTTTGCATGACCATTCAATTTTCGTGCAGATTCGCAACGGGTTTGCGGCAAAACAAGCTTTTGACGTCGGAATAATGGCAAATAGCTACGCCAAGGTCGCTTCCAGAATGGTTATCGGCGCTTGCAGAATCCTCAGCAGGGAGAGGTGTTGCGAAAACGTCGCAAACCAGGTGTCGGTGCGACGAAAGGTAACGCGCCATGGCGGAGCGAAACCGGGCCTTGAGGTGACATTCGTGCGCCGGTAACGCCCTCCGATGTGGAGCCGCTCAGCGAGTGGCAGAGGTGACGGTCAGGGTGCCTGCATCGGCATCCAGAATCGCTGGGCAGCCCAAGGCCACTGCATGGTTGCGGTCGCCATGGCCGATCGACAGACCACCCAACACGGGGATGCCCAGTCGGCCCAGCCGCTCCATCAAAACGTCCGGCGGACGAATCGCGTTGTTGCCATGCCCCGGCTCGCTGAACTGGCCAACGGCAATGCCTGCCAGGCGTTTGAGAACGCCGCAATTGCCCAGGTGAGTCAGCAGCCGGTCGACGCGGTATGCCAGCTCGCCGACATCCTCGATCAGCAGAATCGCGCCATCGACATCCGGCATGAACGGCGTGCCGATGCAGGTGCTGAGCATGCTCAGGTTGCCGCCCAGCAATGTGCCCTCGGCAACGCCAGACGTGCGCACACTGAAGGTAGGTTCAGCGGTGTCGGCACGAACGATCAGGGGCTCGGTACTCATCAGCGCATGCTTCAACGTACTGGCGAACAGACCGCCGCGTTCCAGTTGCGCCGCGACAGGGCCGTGCACGGTGACCAGGCCGGTGTAGGACCAGAGCGCCGCGTGCAGCGCCGTGATGTCGGAAAACCCCACCACCAGCTTCGGATCGCGGCGCACGGCGTCGTAGTCCAGATGTTCGATGATCCGCTGAACACCGTAGCCGCCGCGATTGCACAGCACGGCGCGAATGTCCGGGTCGGCCAGGGCGTCGTTCAGGTCCGCCGCCCGGTTGGCGTCGCTGCCAGCCAGATAGTGCTCGGCATCCAGCGCGTGGGGATAGATTCGCGGCTTGAGCCCCCATGCCGTCAGCTCGCGCACCGCTGCCTGCACCCGCGTCTCGGCCACCGGGCCGGCGGGCGACACCAGCGCAACGGCATCACCGGGACGCAGGACTTGAGGGTTGAGGATCGGGCGGTTCACAGGCATTTCAACGACTCGGCAGGCTTTCGAATGAACCGGCAATTTAGAGCACTCCCTTGATCGAATCCAGTCGCCATTTACGCTGCGGCCAGCCAGAAATGCCTGACGCTCTATGCGCAAACTGACGCTCGAAGCGTAGTCCGATTCAACTCATCCTGTCGGGCGGGCCTTGATGGCGGCTCACCCCGAAGCGCGTGACATTCTTGCGCAGCCAGCCCATGAAACCGCTCGGATCGGTGATCACCGGGCGGGTTTCCAGCAGCGAGGCCCGGGCATTGGCGCGGAATTTCGCCAGCCCCGCCAACGCCCCGACCAGTTCGCTGTGCTGATCCAGCCAGGGCGCAAGATCAGCCTTGTCGATGCGATAGACCATGCAGTCGGTATAAGCGCAGAACCGCGCCACGGTGGGCGTGCCGTCGACAAAACCGGTTTCGCCGATCAATTCCCCCGGCCCCATGCGCCCCACTTCCATCCAGCCATCTGTACGCTGGATCGACGCCGAGATGATCCCGGATTCGATAATGAACAGCGCATCGGGCACCACCCCTTCGGACAGAATCACGTCTTTGGCGGCATAGGCGCCCAGGCGCATGTGCTGTTCGAGCTGGGCGCGGTCTTCGTCGCTGAGCATCCGCAGCGCGCCCACGGTGTTGAGCACCGCCGATTGCCGGGTGGCCGGGCGGGACTGATCGAGACGGGTTTCGGTGGACGCCAGCTGGCGATGAATGAGGTCGTACAGTTGATTGCGCACGGCAGCGCGGCGGTCGCGGGATTTGACGTAGCCGGTCACCTCATAGACCACGCTGCGCAAGCCGGATTTTGCCACCACGGCCGAAGCCTTGGGCTGGCCGAGCAGTTCGCGGCAGCCCTGTATCGCCTTGTCCAGCGAGTCCAGCACCAGGCTTGGGCGCAGGCGCACGGGCAGCTCGATGGTCAGGCTGACGGAGTGGAAATGATCAGGGCGGCTGAAATTGACGATCCGCGTCTTGGCCGCCATGGCGTTGGGAATCACCGCCATGCTGCCTTCGGAGGTCAGCAGATGGGTGGAGCGCCAGTCGATTTCAATGACCTTGCCTTCGATGTCGTCGACGCGTATCCAGTCGTCGACCCTGAACGGCTTGGTGGCGTTGAGCACGATCCCGGAAAACACGTCCCCCAGCGTGCTTTGCACCGCCAGACCGACGATGATCGCCACCGCACCGGACGTCGCCAGCAGCCCTTTGACCGGCAGGTCCAACACGTACCCCGCTGCGGCCACGGCGGCCACCAGAAAGATGATGGCACCCATCACGTCCTGCAGCAGATGGCCCTTGCCGCCGATGCGCGGCTCCATGATGACCACCACCAGCACGGTCAGGGTGCGCGCGCCGAACAGCCACCAGGCGATGGTCAGAATGGTCGCCAGCACATGACGCGACACCGACCAGTCGGCCGGCACCTGGTACAACGGGCTCAGACCGCCATCGAGCAGCGCCATGCTGAACAACACGAACAGCACAAGGCGAATCGCCAGTTTGCGTCGCAGCAGGCGCGCGTGCAGCCATTGCCAGAGCACGAGGTCCAGGATCAGCAACACCGAAGCGCTGATCAGGGGATAGGCGAACCAGAGGTGATCCATCGAAGCTCTCTAAAGGTAAGCAGCCACAGGAGCTTAGCTGATTACCTTGTAGGAGCGACCGGGGTGGCGCTCCACCTTGCCCGCGAATGGCCATGACAGGCGATATAAATGCATCGGTCTCACGGACGCAATCGCGGGCAAGCGCGCTCCTACAGACGGATATGCATCACCCGCGAAACAGCGGAATCCCCCAGGGCGCGCCGATGTTGCCGCCATCGACCACGATCTCGGCGGCGGTCATGCCGCTGGAAGCGTCCGAGGCGAGGAACATCACGGCCTGGGCCAGCTCTTCAGGGTCGGAAAAACGTCCCATCGGAATGCGTGGCGACATGGCTTTTTCCGTGGCGTCGATGGTTGTACCGGCCCGCGCCCCGCGGCTCCAGATCGGCGTACGGGTTGCGCCGGGGATCACGGTGTTGACGCGAATGCCCTTGGGCGCCAGCTCCGAGGCGAAGACCTTGGCCATCGAGGTGATCGCGCCTTTGGTTGCCGAGTAGGCTGAGGACCCAGGCGAACCCAGTTCGCGCATCACCGAACCGTTGAGGATCACCGCACTGCCCTGTTTGAGCAGCGGCAGCACGCCTTGCACGGTGAAAAACACCGAGGTCAGGTTGGTGCGCACGATCGACTCGAAGGCCTCCAGCGTGGTGTTGCCCAAGGGCGTGGGCCCAGAAATGCCGGCGTTGGCGAACACCACGTCGAGGGTGCCGAACGCCGCGCCGACCTGCTTCACCACTTCTTCGATTTCAGCCAGGTTGTTCACGTCGGCACGGATGCCCAGCACCTCGCCGCCCAGTTCGGCGACGGCGGCGTCGAGCTTGGCCTGGTCGCGGCCGGTGATGGCGACGCGTGCGCCGTTTTCCAGCAACAACCTGGCAGTCGCCAGGCCAATGCCGCTGTTGCCGCCGGTGATCAGAATGCTTTTGCCTTGGACAGTCATGATGGCTCCTGCAGAGTCAATGGATGTGGATGGCAACGTAATCTGGCACCCACCAGCACGTTATGGAGTACAACCATACTCTTATTTTGGATTTCGTCCATACTCCAAATTAAAATTTTCTCTCTCGGGATTTGGCGTATGATCGCTCACCATATCGTGGTGAAAAGTGATTACCGGAGACCTCCCCATGTCGCGCTCGCAGGCAGACAAAGCCATCATCCATGACCACATCGTCAACCTGGCGGCGGAACGGTTTCGCGAAGTCGGCCTCAACGGCATTGGCGTTTCCGACCTGATGAAAGAAGCGGGCCGGACCGGCGGCGGCTTCTACAAGCATTTCGAATCCAGGGAAAAACTGGTCGAGGAAGCGCTGCAATGCGCCTTCGACAAACGCTCCGAAGCGCTGAAAAACTACACCGATGCAGGCTCCACATTGACCATGAGCGATCTGGTGGAGCGCTATCTGAGCGAGCGCCATCAGAATGACCCCGGTTCAGGTTGCGCATTGGCAGCGGTTATGAACGATGTGGCGCGCAGCAGCGAGCCGATTCGTGAGCTCTATACGCGCGCGCTGGAAAACGAGCTGGCCGCGCTGACCGCCCTGACCAGCAGCAAGCAACCGGCGAAAAAACGCGCCCAGGCCTTGCTGGCAATCTCCACGCTGGTGGGCGCGATCGGCCTGTCGCGGGCGGTGAGCGATGAGGCGCTGGCGGCCGAATTGCTCGACACCGGCAAGACCTTGCTCAAGGCGCTGGATGCGTGAAGGCACGCATAAACCTGTGGGAGCCGGCTTGCTGGCGAAAGCGTCAGGTCAGACACCGTTGTGGTGAAGGATTGACCGCAATCGCCAGCAAGCCGGCTCCCACAATTGAACATTGCAGCGCCCTTTAAAACGCCGTCACCCCACCATCCACCGCCAGCGAATGCCCGGTGGTAAACGCCGCGCCGTCACTGCACAGGTACAACACGGCGCTGGCGATTTCCTCGACCTTGCCGATGCGCCCGACCGGGTGCATGGTGGCGGCGAATTCGCCCTTGCGCGGGTCGGCTTCGTGGGCGCGGCGGAACATGTCGGTGTCGATCACCGCCGGGCACACCGCATTGACCCGGATCTGCTTCTTGGCGTACTCGATGGCCGCCGATTTGGTCAGGCCGATCACCGCATGCTTGGACGCCGCGTAGATGCTCATCTTCGGCGCCGCCCCCAGGCCCGCCACCGAAGCCGTGTTGACGATCGCCCCGCCACCCTGGGCCAGCATCACCGGCAACTGATACTTCATGCACAGCCACACGCCTTTGACGTTGACGCCCATGATCGCGTCGAACTCCGCTTCGCTGCCCTCGGCCAGCTTGCCTTTTTCGATCTCGATGCCGGCGTTGTTGAAGGCGTAGTCGATGCGGCCGAATGCCTCCACTACCCTGCTGGTCATTTGCGCCACTTCAGCCTCGCGCGTGACGTCGCAGCGCAGAAACAGCGCCTCGCCGCCGGTCTGACGAATCAGTTCGGCAGTGCCCTCGCCGCCGTCGCTGTCCAGATCCACCGCCACCACTTTCAAGCCCTGTTCGGCAAAAGCCAGCGCCGTGGCGCGGCCGATACCTGCGGCGGCGCCGGTGACCAGGGCCACCTGGCCGGAAAACGTCATGCTCATGGAATCGTCCTGTGTTGTGCTTTTTGTAAGGAAGGGCCCGCAGCCCGTTGCCAGACAGTGTAGTCACGGGCCGCTGGCCGCCGTCAGCACTATCAAACAGCCGTTTGCCTGATCATGGGCAGTGGTGATATTCGGATTGAAAAACATCATTGCGATGGATCGCCCCGCATTCGCCGGGGTGGCGTTGCTTGCCGTTCAGCCGTTGAGCGTCTATCACTGGCGTTTCCCCTTTGATCCAGGAACCTGCCATGACCGCCCTGAACAATCGCCAATTCCTGCTGGCCCGCCGTCCTGTCGGTGCGGCCAGCCGCGATGACTTCACCTTTCAGACCGTGCCGGTACAGGCTGCGACCGACGGCCAGATCGTGGTGAAAAGCGAATACCTGTCGCTGGACCCGGCCATGCGCGGCTGGATGAATGAAGGCAAGTCCTACATTGCGCCGGTGGAATTGGGCGCGGTGATGCGCGCGTTGGGCGTGGGCAAGGTGATCGAATCCCACAACCCGAAATTCGCCGTGGGCGACTACGTGCAGGGCGTGACCGGCGTTCAGGATTACTTCGTCGGCGAGCCGAAGGGCTTTCACAAGGTCGATCCGAAACTGCTGCCGCTGCCGGTGTACCTGGCCGCGTTGGGCATGACCGGCATGTCGGCCTATTTTGCCCTGCTGGAAGTCGGCCAGCCCAAGGCCGGTGACACCGTGGTGATTTCCGGCGCGGCGGGTGCGGTGGGCAGCGTGGCCGGGCAGATCGCCAAGATCAAAGGTTGCCGGGTGATCGGCATCGCTGGCGGCCAGGACAAGTGCAAGACCCTGATCGACGAGTTCGGCTTCGACGGCGCCATCGATTACAAGAGCGAAGATATTCACGCCGCCCTCAAGCGCGAATGCCCCAAAGGCGTGGATGTGTTTTTCGACAACGTCGGCGGCGACATCCTCGACGCCGTGCTCACGCGCCTGGCGCTCAAGGCGCGGGTGGTGATCTGCGGTGCGATCAGCCAGTACAACAACAAGGAAGCGGTCAAGGGCCCGGCCAATTACCTGTCACTGCTGGTCAACCGCGCCCGCATGGAAGGCTTCGTGGTCATGGATCACGCCGAGCATTTCGGCCGCGCAGGCATGGAAATGGCCGGCTGGCTGGCCCAGGGCAAATTGAAGAGCAAGGAGCATGTGGTCGACGGGCTGGAAACCTTTCCCGAGACCTTGCAGATGCTGTTCAAGGGCGAGAACAACGGTAAGTTGGTTCTCAAGGTTTAAAACAGCCCCGTAGCAGCACGGCTTGCCGGCGGGGCGGTGTGTCAGTCGACATATCCGTCACAGACAAACCGCCCCGCCGGCAAGCCGTGCTGCTACGGGATGAACTCATATCGGCTTTCAGATAACAAAATCCATCCAAACGACCACCTGCATATGTGAAAAAAATGTAAAAACCCAGATACGCAATGATAACAATTTGCAATACGTTCCTATACTGAGTCTCGATACGCCGCTGTAAGCAAGGCATGGAAGCGCTTGGCATCCTTTCGAGACCTGTAGAGGACACCCTTTCCATGGCCATATGCTTGCCCTCCCGCCCCACTTTTCTTGCACTGTGCTGCTCGGTCAGCGTCAGCGCCTACGCCGCCGATCAGGCACTGGAACTCGGCGCCACCGCCATCAACGCCGATGCTCTGAAACAGACACCCAGCACCCTCCCCGAGCCCTTCGCCGGCGGCCAGGTCGCCCGTGGCGGGCAGATGGGCGTGCTGGGCAATCAGGACAACATGAGCGTGCCCTTCACCATGACCAGCTACACCTCGAAAATCATCGAGGACCAGCAGGCCGAAAACGTCGGCGACGTGCTGCTCAATGACCCGTCGGTGCGGGTGTCGGGCGGTTTCGGCAACCAGTCTCAGGTGTTCACCATTCGCGGGCTGCCGCTGAACGGCGATGACCTGTCCTTCAACGGCCTGTATGGCGTGCTGCCGCGGCAGATCATTTCCATCGATTCGGTGGAGCGCGTCGAAGTGTTCAAGGGCCCGAACGCCTTCCTCAACGGCGCCAGCCCCACCGGCACCGGCCTTGGCGGCAACGTCAACCTGCAGCCCAAGCGCGCCCAGGACATCCCGACCCGCCGCTACACCCAGGACATCAGCACCGACGGACGGATCGGCGAGCACCTGGACATCGGCCAGCGCTTCGGGCCGGAAAACCGGTTCGGCGCCCGGCTCAATCTCAGCCAGCGCGAAGGGGAAACGGCGATCGACGACATGGACCAGCGCTCGAAACTGTTTATTGCAGGCCTGGATTACCGGGGCGATCGCTTCCGTATTTCCACCGACTTCGGCTATCAGAAGGAACGCATCAACCATTTGCGCAACAACGTGCGCTTCGGCAGCATCGACGGCATCCCCACCGCGCCGTCGGCCGATCACAACTACGGGCAGAACTGGACCCACCAGGAAACCGAAGACACCTTCGGCATGATTCGCGGCGAATACGACCTGAACGACAGCTGGACCGCGTACCTCGCCGGCGGCGGCAAGCACACCCGGGAAACCGGGGTCTACGGCACGCCCGTGCTCAACAACTCGGCCACCGGCGATGCCGATATCGCAGCGTCGAACATCAACCACAACGAAGACGCGGGCACTGTCATGGCCGGGCTCAACGGCCGCTTCCAGACCGGGCCGGTCAGCCATCAGATCGCGCTGGGCGCGGCGAGCATCTGGACCCGCCAAGAGAACGCCTTCGTGTTCTTCAACAGCGTACCCACCAACATTTACCACACGCCGTCGGTGCCCAAACCTGGCACCGTGACCTTCGCCTCGGGCGACTTGGGCGACCCTGACCTGAACGGCAAGACCCGTAACCGCAGCATCGCGCTGTCGGACACGCTGGGCTTTTTCGACGACAAACTGCTGCTGACCTACGGCGTGCGGCGCCAGCAATTGCGGGTCGAAAGCTACAGCCTTACCACCGGCAGCCGCACCGCGCTGTACGACGACGGCATCACCACGCCGGTCTACGGCATCGTCTACAAACCGGTGGAAAGCGTGTCGCTGTACGCCAACCGCATTGAGGGCCTGGCCCAGGGGCCCACCGCCGGAGCGCCGGCAATCAACCTCGGGCAGACCTTCCCGCCGGGCCGCACCAAGCAGCTGGAAGCGGGGATCAAGCTGGACATGGGCTCCTACGGCGCGAATCTGGGCGTGTTCCGCATCGAAAAACCCACCGACGGCTTCATCAATGCCGACGATGTGTTCGTGCGTGACGGCAAGCAGATCAACCGCGGCATCGAGTTGAATGTCTACGGCGAGCCGATCGAAGGGTTGCGCCTGCTGGCCGGCGCCACGCGCATGACCTCCGAGCTCAAGGACACCGGCAACGGCGCCGACGACGGCAACCACGCGGTGGGCGTGCCAACCTTCCTGATGAACGCCAGCGTCGACTGGGACGTGCCGGGCATCAACGGCCTGTCGCTGAACGCCCGGGCCCTGCGCACCGGCGGCCAGTACGCCGACCAGGCCAACACCCTGAGCCTGCCAACCTGGAACCGCTTCGACGCCGGCGCGCGCTACGGCTTCAAGGTGGCGCAGAAGGATGTGACCTTGCGGGTGAACGTGGAGAACATCACTGACAAGAATTACTGGGCCTCGGCGGCGGGCGGCTTCCTGACCCAGGGCGATCCGCGGCTGGTGAAGTTTTCCGGGACCATTGATTTCTGATTCGATCGCTGCCCTCCCCCGTAGCAGCACGGCTTGCCGGCGGGGCGGTGTGTCAGACAATGCATCTGCCACAGACACACCGCTCCCGCCGGCAAGCCGTGCTGCTACGGGATCAAAAGCCATTCCCACCTCCGCGCATTTCCTGAAAATCCGCTGAACAACTCAACGAACCTGCTGCCAAAGCCACCAATAGGCGCACTCTGGTGTAAGCTCGTGCGCTGTTGATTCGACCCATCGAGAGGCTTATGCGGGCTCCCTTCCGACGCTCCACCCTTGCAGCGCTGCGCGGCTTCGAGTCGTCCGGCCAGGCCATTACCCTGCTGCCGAGCGCGGCCGACTATCGCCGCGTGTTGCTGCAGAAGATCGCCCAGGCCACCCGGCGCATCTGCATCGTCGCCCTTTATCTGCAACAGGATGAGGCCGGGCAGGAAATCCTCGACGCTCTCTACGCCGCCAAAGCCGCCAACCCGGCGCTGGAAATCGTCGTGCTGGTGGACTGGTTCCGCGCCCAGCGCGGGCTGATCGGCGCCGGCAAACAGGCGGGCAACTCGGCCTGGTATCAGGCCCAGCACCTGGAACACGATCAGGAAGTGCCGATCTACGGCGTGCCGGTGCAGACCCGCGAGCTGTTTGGCGTGCTGCACCTCAAAGGCAGCATCATCGATGACTGCGTGATCTACACCGGCGCCAGCATCAACAACGTTTACCTGCACAAACTCGGCAAATACCGCCTGGATCGTTACCAGTTGCTCGAAAACAAGGCGCTGGCCGACTCCTTCCTGCGCCTGGTGCATGAACAGATTCTCCCGTCCGAGGCCGTGCATCGCCTGGACCTGCCCAATCCACCGGCCTCGCGCAGCATTCGCGGGGAAATCCGCCAGTTCCGCCAGCGCCTCAAGCGCGCCAGCTATGACATCAACGACGGCGTGCGGGAAAACGGCGAGATACGCCTGATCCCGCTGCTGGGCATCGGCAACAAGAACCCGCTGAGCAAAGTGCTGTGCGACCTGATCGCCGCGACCCGCCATCAACTGACGCTGTGCACGCCGTATTTCAACATGCCGCTGGTGGTCAAACGCGAGATCAACCGGGCGCTCAAGCGTGGGGTCAAAGTCGACATCATCATTGGCGACAAGACCGCCAACGACTTCTTCATCCCGTCGCAGGAGCCGTTCAAGGTCATCTCGGCGCTGCCTTACCTGTACGAAATCAGCCTGCGCCGCTTCATGCAGAAGCATCAGAATGCGGTGGCCCGTCAGGAGCTCAACATCCATTTGTGGAAAGACGGCGACAACACCTTCCACCTCAAGGGCCTGTGGTCGGATCAGCGCTACACCCTGCTCACCGGCAACAACCTCAACCCGCGCGCGTTTCAGCTCGACCTGGAAAACGCCGTGCTGATCGACGACCCCAAGGGCGAATGGCTCAGGCCGCGCGCCGAGGAAATCGAGCTGTTGATGCGCAACACCCACCGCGTGGGCAAGTTCGATGAGCTGGACACCTTGAGCGAATACCCGCTGGGCGTACGCACCTTCCTACGCCGGGTGAGCCGGGTGCGGGTCGAACGCCTGCTGTACCGGATCCTCTGATCGCCATGAGCAAGAACACGGGCGTTCGCGCGCAACAGGCCGAAGAAACCAAGGCACGCATCCTCAAGGCGGCCATCACGGTGTTCACCCGCGATGGCTACTCGGGCGGGCGCATCGAGAAGATCTCCGCCGAGGCCGAATCCAACGACCGGATGATCTACTACTACTTCGGCAGCAAGGAAAAGCTCTTCGTCAAAGTGCTGGAGCACACGTACGAGCGCTTCAACCTTGCCGAAAGCCAGCTGCAGCTCGACCCGGCCACGCCAGTCGAGACTCTGCAGCAACTGGTGGCGTTCGTCTGGGACTACTACGTCAATCATCCCGAGTTCGTGGCGATACTGAGCATCGAAAACCTGCACAAGGGCAAACACGCCAAACAGTCCAGCGAGTTGCGACGCCTGTCGGGCGAAGCGGTGGGCGTGCTCAAGCCGATCATCGAAGCCGGCCAGCAACAGGGCCTGTTTCGGCTGGACGTGGACCTCAAGCACGTCTACCTGATGATCGCCTCGCTCTGCTACTTCTATAACTCCAACCTGCACACCCTGACCTCGTTCCTGGGCCAGGACATGGGCGGCCAGGGCCAGCGGCAGGACTGGCTGGCGTTCATTCAGGATCTGGTGGTGCGTGGGGTGAAAGCACAAAACTGATCTCGTAGCAGCACGGCTTGCCGGCGGGGCGGTGTGTCAGACAATACATTTGTCGCAGACACTCCGCTCCCGCCGGCAAGCCGTGCTGCTACGGGGTCGGTGAGAGGTCAGTGGGTGCCAGGGTTGGCTTTGAGATACGCCACTTTCTCCTGCAACCCCGTCCACTGCGGCTCGCTGGGCGCGAAGCGGCTGCGTAAATAGGCCGCCAGGTCGCTGATCTGGGTATCGCTCAGGCTGTCCTTGAAACCGGGCATGTAGCCCAGATCCTTGGTCGCCGGGTTGGCGATGCCTTGCTGGATCACCTTGATCAGGTTGTCCGGGAGCGCGCTGTGCACGTTGGTGTTGCTGGCCAGCGAAGGACTCACGCCAAACAGCTTCGGCCCCGCGCCATCGGCATGACAGCCCTGGCACGAGCCTTCGAACACCCGCTGCCCGTTACTCAATGACTGCGCCGACACCACCGGCTGCACGGCCACTGAAGCCTGGGGCGTGGCTTGCGCCGAGCCGTTGAGCGACGCCAGGTACACCGCGATCGCCCGCACATCGGATTTCGGCAGCTTCGACAACTCCGAAACCACCGGCCCCATCGGCCCTGCTGCCACGCCATGAGCGTCGGAATAGCCGGTGCTCAGGTAGTTGAACAACTGATCCTCGGTCCAGGGCGTCGGCGCTTTCGACAGGCTGTTGAGCGCCGGCGCTTCCCAGCCATCGACCATCCCACCTGCTAGAAACGACGTCCCGCCCTTCTCCGCGCCCATTAGATTGCGCGGCGAATGGCAGGCCGCGCAGTGCCCAAGGCCATTGACCAGATACTGCCCGCGATTCCACTGCGCGCTTTGCTCAGGTTGCGCCTTGACCTCGCCCTTGCGCAGAAACAACGCATTCCAGCCCGCCATCAGTGGCCGCACGTTGAACGGAAACTGCATGTCATTGGCCGGCTGCACTTGCCTGACCGGCGCCTGGGACATCAGGTACGCGTACAGCGCCTGCATGTCGGCGTCGTCGATATTGCGAAACGCGGTGTAGGGAAACGCAGGGTACAGGTGTTTGCCATCACGACTGATGCCGTCACGCATCGCCCGTTCGAACGCCGGATACGACCAGTTGCCGATCCCCGTTTCCGGATCGGGGGTGATGTTGCTGCTATATAAAGTGCCGAACGGCGTTTGCATTGCCAGGCCGCCAGCATTCTTTACCCCGCCCGGCGCGGTATGGCAGACCGCGCAATCGCCAGCCGATGCCAGCAGCCGCCCACGCTCCAGCGTCGCGGCTGACCAGGTGCCCGCGCCAGGCGGTGCGATCGGGGCGATTTCTGCGCGCCAAGGCAAGGCCGTCGCGGCCATGCCCAGCACCGCGCCGAAGGCAGCGAACAGCGAACCGAACAGCCACTTCGAGCGCTTGGCCTTGGGCAACTCAGGCGGATTGGCGTTAGCCGCTTCTCCCGCACCTTTCAGCGCCGCAAGCACCCGTTCAGCAGTGATCGGCAGCTCGCGAAAGCGAATCCCGGTGGCGTCGTAGATGGCGTTGGCGATGGCCGCCGCGCTGGGCACTGACGCCGATTCACCAGCGCCCATCGGCGGCTCGGCCTGGCGCGGCATCATCATGACGTCGACCTTGGGCACTTCCGGGAAGGTCAGGATCGGATAGCCGCCCCACTCCTTGCTGGCGATGGTCGACTCTTCGAAGGTCACCCGCTCCTTGAGCACCCGGCTGGTGGACTGAATGACATTGCCGTGAATCTGATGCTGCACGCCGGCCGGGTTGACCATCATCCCGGCGTCGTGGCCGATCACCACCCGCGTCACCGACACATCGCCGGTGTGCTTGTCCACCGCGACATCGGCGACCCACGCCGCCCACGCCGCGCCGAAGCCGGGGAATTTGCTGTGGATGTAACGGGCGTAGGCGAATCCACGGCCGCGCAGCACGCCGTCTTCTTCCGGGGTCTGCATCGGCTGGGTGCGCGGCGCCCACTCGGCCCGCTCGGCGGTGGAGCGCACCAGCTCGGCGGCGCGCTCATCGTGCAGGTAACGCAGGCGGTATTCGACCGGATCGACCCCGGCGGCGAACGCCAGCTCATCGATGTAGGACTCATGAGCGAAGGTATTGGGCAACGCCGAAACGCCACGCATCCACGACGCGCGCACGATGGGCGCCATGTCGTTGATGGCCACGCGCATGTGTTCGATGTCGTAGGGCGGGATCGAAGTGCGGTCGCCCATTTCGAACATCACCGGCACCGGCTCGACACGCCCGGTCAGCAGCAGCGCCAGGGTCGGCGAATTGTTGGAAGGATAACTGGTGGTGAAGTCATACCCGGCCACCCCGCCGTCGGCATTGATGCCGCCATCGACCTCCATCAGCTGCGCCGTGCCCTTGGGTTCCCACGCATGCTCCTGCTCGCGGGTCAGTTGAACCCGCACCGGCAACCCGACCGCGCGGGAAAGCAGCACCGCGTCGGCGCACACATCATCGGCGCAGTTGCGCCCGTAGCAACCGGCCGCTTCCATGCGGATGATCTCGATCTGCTCTTCGGAATATTCCAGCAACCACGCCAGATCCGCCCGCAGCATGTGTGGGTTCTGCGTGCCGGACCAGACGCGAATGCCTTCTGGCGTGTAGTCCGCCAACCCGCAGGAGGGTCCGATGGAGCCATGAATCTGGTAGGGCCACAGATAGGTGCGGGTCATCCGCTCACTGGCCTGGGCCAACGCCTGCTCGACATTGCCCTGATCCAGCACCACCCGCTTGATGCTCGGGTTGTCGCGAATCGCCTGCTCGACATCGCTCATGTCCGGCAACTGCTGCTGCCAGGGCTTCCAGCTGACTTTCAGTTCCTTGGCCGCCTTGGCGGCTTGCTCTTCGCGCATCGCCACCACGCCGATGAAATCGCCGATCACCACCACTTTGACGATGCCGGGAATGTGCGCGATGGACGACTCATCGACCGCCAGCAGGCTGGTGCCGACGAACGAGCCGGTGTCGTAGCCAGCGTAAGGCGGGCGTACGACCCGGCCGTGGAGCATGTTGGGCAGGCGCATGTCGTGCACGTAGGTCAATTCCCCAGTCGCCTTGCCCGGAATGTCCACCCGCGCAGCGACTGTGCCGACCAGTTTGTAGTCTTCCAGCCGCTTGAGCGGTGCGTTGCCGGAGATGCGCAACTCGATGCGCTCGCCCGTCAGCAATTCGCCAAAGTGGCAGGTGCGGCCATCCGGCGCTTTGATCACGCCGTTTTCGATCAGCAGCGAATCGGCCTCGACAGCCCAGCGTTGCGCGGCGGCCTGCAACAGGTAGCGCCGTGCTTCGGCTGCGGCGTTGCGCAACGGAATTGCCGAGATCTGCAGCGTGGCGCTGGCGATGGTCGCGCCCTGATTCGGCGCCCGCTCGGTGTCGCCCAGAATCATGGTCACCTGATCCATGCGCAGGTCCAGTTCTTCAGCGACGATCTGCGCCAGCGAGGTGCGAATGCCGGTGCCCAGATCGACATGGCCGTTGAAGGCGTACACCAAGCTGTGCTGATCGATGGCGATGAATAGCCCCAGTTCCTTGGGTTTGACGGTGGGCGTGCCGCCTTTGGCGACCGGACCCGAAGGGGGCAGGATGTCGTCGACGATCAGCAGCACACCGCTACTCGCCAGCAGTTGATCGCGGGTGGGCGTTGCCTGAGGGGTTGGACTGGACAAGGAAAACGCTCCGTTCAAGGCTGTTGGCGGGCGGCACGCATGACCGCGCGAAGAATTTCGATGTGCGTGCCGCAGCGGCACAGGTTGGCGGACAGCTCGCTGCGGATCTGCGCTTCGCTGGGGTGCGGGTTGCGGTCGAGCAAGGCCTTGGCGGTCATGATCATGCCGTTCATGCAGTAGCCGCATTGCGCGGCTTGCTCGTCGATGAACGCCTGTTGCACCGGGTGGGGGCACTGGCGCGAGCCGATGCCTTCCAGGGTGGTGATGTCCCGCCCTTCGGCGCCTGCCAGCGGAAACACGCAGGAACGCGCCGCCACGCCATCGATGATGACCGTACACGCCCCGCACTCGCCCAGGCCGCAGCCGTATTTGGGGCCGTTGAGCTGCAGGTCGTTGCGCAGAATCAGCAACAGCGGCGTGTCCGCCATCGCCGTCACCGTCGCGGCCTGGCCGTTGACCTTCAGTGCAACGGTCCGTTCGACCGCCACCTGCTGCTCGCTCATATCGCCTTCCCCATGTGTTACGAACCCTCTCGGGCTTTTGATGAAGTGATTACTTCATGAATGGAGAGCAGGAAGCGTGCCAGTGGGGAAAGGGATGTAGGAAACGGGGAAATTTCAGGCGGGAGTGTTACCCGGATGGCATGAACAGCCCCTGCCCCGTAGCAGCCGGGCTTGCCCGCGGGGCGGTGTGTCAGTCGATGAATTCTTCACAGACATATCGCATTACCTGTAGGAGCGAATTCATTCGCGAAACGGTGTTTCAGGCGGTACATCTCCTGCGCCTGTCCCACCTTCGCGAATGAATTCGCTCCTACAGAGAACCGCGGTGCGTTTTATTCTCCAGGCTCATCAATCAGCTTGCGCAGCAGAAACAGCACCGCCACGCGCTCGGCCGGGTTGAGCCTGCTCAGGGTCAGCTCGCTGATCTGCGCGGCACGGGGCACGGTCTCCTGCACCAGCGCAAGACCGCTGTCGGTCAGGCTGCAGATGACCTTGCGCCGGTCCTGCGGGTCGGGGTCCAGGCTGATCAGGTCGCGAGCCTTGAGGCGGTCGACGATGCCGCGAATGGTCGCTTGGTCAACGGCTGTGGCCTTGACCAGCTCGGTCTGGGAACTGGGTCCGTGATCACGCAACGCACACAGCGTGACGAACTGCACGGCGGTGAGCTGCGAGTCGCCGACGTTCTGCTGGAAGATCGCCAGATGGCGCTGGTACGCCTTGCGCAGCAGATGGCCGACCTGCTCGGAAAAGGTGTAGGACTGATGGTTGTCGGAGGGGTTGTCAGTGGACACGGGTGGCTCGTTCGCAGGATCGGGGGTGGCGGTACATTAACGGTTGTGGGCAGGCAGGGGAATCTTCAGGCTACGCCCCTCCCTGTAGGAGCGAATTTATTCGCGAAAATAGATCAGGCGATAGAGATGCACCGTCTGAACGATCTTTCGCGAATGAATTCGCTCCTACAGAGGGATCGGCTAAACCTTGGAAGCCTCTGGCGCCACCACATCCCCTCCCACCACCACCGCCTGGTCATCCAGATAGATGTCGCAATGGCGCAGCGGAATATCCAGATGGCATGGCGTCTTGCGCGTGCCGCCCACTTCGGTATTCGGCCCGGTGGAGAACAGGAAGTTGCCGTAGAACGCCCGGGCGTCCATGCACATGCCGTCGTTCTTGTCGTGCAGGCCCATGGCGGTCCACTGCGCGCGCGGCTGCAGGCCCCAGCCGATGTGGGAGATGCCGTACACCTCCGGGTCGTTGAAATACTTCATGTAGTCACGCAGGTACTCGGCCTCGAAACCACCGTGAATCTTCGTGATAAAGCCCTTCTCGATCTCCAGGGTGATCCGCTCACGAGAGTAGTTCTTGAACGGCAATACGATGTCACCGACGTCGATGACCAGCGTGCCCTCGGCGGTTTCCTCGTTCGGCCAGGAGAACAGAAAACCGCTGGGCCAGTGGTCCCAACGCCCGGGCTCGTCGGCGAAACCGTACTCGGTGACCGAAGGATACTGCCCCAGCTGCGCACGGAAATCGCTGCCGGCACGGGACTTCACATGGATCGAGCGCGCCCCTTTGAGCACCTGCTCGGCGGCCAACACCCGCTCTTTGTCCGCCAGGGTCGGCAGCATGCGCGCCAGCACTTCAGGCGGTTCGACCGCCAGCAGAATCCGCGTGCCGGTCTTGAGGATCTGCTCCTGTTCCGGCGAGTGCAGCAGCATCATGGTGTCGACGATCAGGTCCGCCGCTTCCAGCGCCCGTTGCGCGGCGATGTTGCCGGTCAGAGCGGTGTCGCCGCAGTAGGCGGTCATGTCGTTGCCCATGGCCCTGGGGTGGTTGAACGACGGCAGCTCCACCGCGTACACCTTGGCACCCAGACGCTGCGCGGCATCCATGGCCGCGCGCACCGTGCGCGCATCGGAATAGTGGCTCTTGAGCACCGCCACGCTCTGGGTCGCGTCCACCTTCGACAGCGTCAGCACGTGTTCGAACATCTGGGTCAATTCGCAATCGCTAACCGGCATTTCTTTTCTCCTGGCGTTTGAAGCGGGGGGCATCGTGCGTTGCTCAAGATGCACCAGCGAAAGGCACCGCGCTCCGGATTAGTGCAAATTTTAAAGCGTACACACTTATAAAAAGCGATCAGACATCAAATTCAGATTGACTGCAATAGGCAGACCAGTTTGTTACCCATGCACACATACCCCTATATTTATGGGTTACAAAGGGTGACATGCCCATTTACGACGTCGCACAGTTAATTTTCAAAAAGCAGTTCACTTTTAAATTTTTCAGCGTATACACTTTAAAAACGCGAATGACTGACTATGCTCAATCGCCACACCCTTACCGAAGATTCACGAAACACGAAGGAAGTGCGCCATGCCAACCACGCAAAAAATCGCCATCGTCGGAGCCGGTCTCGGAGGGGCAGCCGCCGCCACGCTGTTGCAGCAGGCCGGTTTCACAGTCGATATCTATGAGCAGGCGCCGGAGTTCTCGCGCATCGGTGCGGGGATCCACATGGGCCCCAACATCATGAAAATCTTCCGCCGCATGGGCATCGAACAACGCCTGAGCGACATGGGCTCGCACCCGGATTTCTGGTTCAGCCGCGATGGCGCCACTGGCGACTACATGTCCCGCATCGCGTTGGGCGAGTTCTCACGCAAGGAATATGGCGCGGCCTACATCACCGTGCACCGCGGCGATCTGCATGCGCTACAGATGTCGACCCTGGCCCCTGGCAGCGTGCACTTCAGCAAATGCCTGACCACCCTTGAAGAACGCGACAACAGCGTGCGCCTGAACTTCGCCGATGGCACCCACGCCGACGCCGACATCGTGATCGGCGCCGACGGCATCAACTCGAAGATCCGCGAAGAACTGCTCGGTTTCGAGAAACCGCTGTACAGCGGCTGGGTGGCCCACCGCGCCCTGATCCGCAGCGAAGTGCTGACCAAGTACAACCTGGACTTCGAGAACTGCGTGAAATGGTGGAGCGAGGATCGTCACATGATGGTCTACCACACCACCGGCAAGCGCGATGAGTACTACTACGTCACCGGCGTGCCTCATGCGGCGTGGGATTTCCAGGGCAATTTCGTCGACAGCAGCCAGGCAGAAATGTACGAGGCCTTCGCCGGCTATCACCCCACCGTGCAGGCGCTGATCGAATCCACCGAAAGCGTCACCAAGTGGCCGCTGCTTAACCGTAATCCGCTGCCGCTGTGGAGCCGCGGCCGCCTGGTGCTGCTGGGCGATGCCTGCCACCCGATGAAGCCGCACATGGCCCAGGGCGCCGGCATGGCCATCGAAGACGCTGCCATGCTGACCCGCTGCCTGCAGGAAACCGGCATCAGCGACTACCGCACCGCCTTCGAGCTCTACGAAGCCAACCGCAAGGAGCGCGCCTCCCGCGTGCAGGCCGTGTCCAACGCCAACACCTGGCTGCGTACCCAGGAAGATCCGGCCTGGGTCTACGGTTACGACCTCTACGCCCAAGCACTGAAATCGGGGGTGGCAGCGTGAGCACCTTCATTCACGGCGGCAACGTCCAGGCCAATGGCATTCGCCAGCACTACCTGCGCTACGGCGGCACCCGCCATGCAGGGCAACCGGCGCTGATCCTGATCCCCGGCATCACCAGCCCGGCGATCACCTGGGGCTTCGTCGCCGAACGCCTGGGGCAGTATTTCGACACCTACGTGCTGGACGCGCGGGGTCGCGGCCTGTCTTCCTCGGGGCCGGACCTGGACTACAGCGTCGACACCTGCGCCAATGACATCAGCGCTTTTGCCGAGGCGATGGGCATCGACAGCTATCACCTGGTCGGCCATTCGATGGGCGCGCGTTTTGCCGCCCGCACTGCAGTGCGCAACCCGCGCGGGCTGCAAAGCCTGGTGTTGATCGACCCACCGGTGTCGGGCCCGGGCCGCCGCGAATACCCGTCGAAGTTGCCGTGGTATGTCGACTCGATTCGCCAATCGCAACAAGGCATGAGCGCCGACGACATGCGCGCGTTCTGCCCGACATGGACCGAGGAGCAATTGCAGCTGCGCGCCGAGTGGCTGCACACCTGCTATGAGCCGGCTATCGTGCGCGCCTTCAACGACTTCCATGAAGTGGACTTCCATCAGGACCTCCCGAAGCTGCCGGTGCCTGCCCTGCTGATCGTCGCCGGTCGCGGTGGTGTGATTCAGGCCGAGGACGAAGCCGAGATCCGACAGTTGCAACCGCAGATTCTGATCGCCCGCGTGGAAAACGCCGGCCACATGATTCCGTGGGACAACCTGCCGGGGTTCTTTGCGGCGTTCGGGGATTTTCTGGGCACACCACTGCGCTAACGCCAGGTGCAATTTCCTTGTGGGAGTGAGCTTGCTCACGAAGAGCGTCAGTCTCTATCCCTGTAGCTGACGTACCGCTTTCGTGAGCAAGCTCACTCCCACAGGAACTCCACCAGCAACAAAATCGGGTATCAGCTTTCAAGCCGTTAGTTCTCAAGGAGAACGGGATGAGTAATCAACAAAGCGTCGACGCCAACTACCAGGGCGTATGGGGCAACCGCATCGGTTTTGGCAACAAGCCTGCACTGCTGATGATCGACTTCATGCAGGGCTACACCCAACCGGGTGCGCCGCTGTTCGCGCCCGGCGTGGTCAGTGCCGTGGCCGAGAGCGTCGAGCTGCTGGCAGCGGCGCGCCGACAGGGCATCCCGGTGGTGCACACCAACATCCGCTACCACGCCGAGCATTTCGCCGATGGCGGTGTGTGGGTGAAGAAGGCGCCGGTGATGAAGGACATGGTCGAAGGCAATCCGCTGGCGGCGTTCTGCGAAGAAGTGCTGCCGACCCCTGAAGAAGTGGTGATCAGCAAGCAGTACGCCAGCTCGTTCTTCGGCACCTCGTTGGCATCGATGCTGCACGCACAGGGCATCGACACCGTGGTGCTGGCCGGTTGCTCCACCAGCGGCTGCATCCGCGCCACCGCTGTGGATGCGGTGCAGCACGGTTTCCGGACCATCGTGGTGCGCGAATGCGTCGGCGATCGCCACCCCGATCCTCACGAAGCCAATCTGTTCGACATCGATAGCAAATATGGCGATGTCGTCAGCAAGCAGGAGGCGATAGACCAATTCAGGAAATGAACCCGGATCTGTAGGAGCGAATTCATTCGCGAAACGATGTTTCAGGCGATACATCTCTTTCGCCTGCCCCACCTTCGCGAATGAATTCGCTCCTACAGGGATAAGCGACACCGGCAGAACGGATTTCCGCCACCAGAACCAGCCCGATAGAGCGCTGGTCGCGTAACCCGATTGCGCACTCACTGGACGCTGCCCGGCCATGGATCGGCCAGGCGTTGCCCAGTCTTCTGACACTGCCTTTGGAAGCCGCCTGCAGGTGCTTGCCAAAGTACTTGATGTGCGGCAAACAAAAACCACAACAGGCCGTATGAGAACGTCGCCAACCCGGGCAAAATCAGCCGCCGCGGCGCTCAAAGGTCATAGAACCGCCAGGAGACACCCATGCCCTCTGCGAATGTAGAAACCTCCGCGTCAGATGCCGCGGACCCGATCAAGGCGCTGTACCACAAGATCACCTGGAAGCTCATTCCGTTCCTGTGTTTCTGCTACCTGGCTGCCTACCTGGACCGCATCAACATCGGCTTCGCCAAGCTGCAGATGCTCGACCAGCTGCACTTCAGCGAAACCGCGTTCGGCCTCGGTGCCGGGCTGTTTTTCGTCGGTTACATCCTGTTCGAAGTGCCCAGCAACCTGATCCTGGAAAAGGTCGGCGCGAAGATCTGGATCGCCCGGATCATGATCACCTGGGGCGCATTGTCGGTGTGCACGCTGTTCGTCACCACGCCCATGCAGTTCTATGTGCTGCGCTTTTTTCTCGGCGCCGCCGAAGCCGGTTTCCTGCCGGGCGTGCTGTTCTATCTGACCACCTGGTTTCCGACCTACCGACGCGGGCGCATCATCGCCCTGTTCATGATCGGCCTGCCGCTGTCCAGCGTGATCGGCGGCCCGCTGTCCGGCTGGATCATGGGCCACTTCGACCAGAGTGCAGGCCTGCGCGGCTGGCAGTGGCTGTTCCTGATCGAAGGCATCCCCAGCGTGCTGCTCGGCGTGTTGACCTTCTGGGCGCTGCCCAATGCCCCCAAGGACGCCAAATGGCTGAACAGCGAGGAGCAATCGCTGCTCGAAGGCGAGCTGCGTCTGGATGAAGCCGAGGGCAAGGACAGCAAGCACAGTTTTCGCGACGGTTTCTTCAACCTGAAGGTGTGGATGCTCGGCGGTATCGACTTCTCGATTCTGCTCAGCGCCTACGCCATGGGTTTCTGGATGCCGACCTTCATCAAGAACGCCGGGGTCACCGACACCTTCCACATCGGCGTGCTGACCGCACTGCCCAGCGTCGCGGCGCTGATCGGCATGCTGATGATCGGTGCCAGCTCGGACCGTCGCCGCGAGCGCCGCTGGCACATCATCGTGCCGTTCTGGATCGGTGCCGTGGCGATGGCCGCGAGTCCCTTCTTCACCCATAACGTGGTCGCCACGGTCGTGCTGTTCGCCATCGCTTCGGCGGCGATCATCGGCGCGGTGCCGGTGTTCTTCAGCCTGCCGGCGACCTTCCTCAAGGGCCGTGCGGCCGCCACCGGCTTTGCCCTGGCCTGCTCGCTGGCGAACATCGCAGGGCTGGTGAGCAACTCCATGATGGGCATCGCCATCGACGTCACCGGCAGCAGCGCCGGGGCGTTGTGGTTCTTTGCCGGGTGCCTGGTGCTGAGCAGTCTGTTGGTGGTGGCGTTGCCTGCCAAATTGGTGAATCGCTAAACAACGTGTTCTGTTTGCGCGGTCTTCTGTAGGAGCGAATTTATTCGCGAATGATCGATTAGGCGATACATCTCTATCGCCCGATCGTTTTTCGCGAATAAATTCGCTCCTACAGGTACAGAGACGCATCAAACCAACGCAATCAACTGCTGGCGCTGGGCATCGGTCAGCAACGGCCCTGCCGCCGCGCTGGCATTCTCCCTCATGTATTTCGGATTACCCGTCCCCGGAATGGCGCAGGTCACCGCCGGGTGAGAGATCAGGAATTTCAGCGCCAGGTGCGCCCAGCTTTTCGCCTGCACCTGCGCGGCCCACCCCGGCAGCGGTTTGTCGCGCAGCCTTCCCAACAACCCACCACCGCCAAACGGCCGATTACAGATCACCGCCACGCCACGCTCACGGCACAGCGGCAGCAATCGCGCCTCGGCGGCGCGGTCATCCAGCGCGTAGTTGATTTGCAGAAAATCCAGCGGCTCGGCCTTCAGTACCGCCTCCACTTCGTCATAGGCCGACGAGGTGTAATGGGTGATGCCGATGTAACGAATACGCCCCTGCTCCTTCCACTGGCGCAAGGTCGGCAGGTGGGTTTTCCAGTCAAGCAGGTTGTGGATCTGCATCAGGTCGATGCGATCGGTCTGCAGCAACCTGAACGAGTCCTCCATCTGCGCGATGCCCGCCTCGCGGCCTCGGGTCCAGACCTTGGTGGCCAGAAACGCCGGCGAGCGCGGCCGATGGATCGAGAGCAACTCGCCGGTGGTCTGCTCGGCGCGGCCGTACATGGGCGAGCTGTCGATCACTGTACCGCCGGCGTGAAACAGTTCGCTGAGCACCTGGGGCAGCAGCTTGTAGGCGTCACTGTCAGGCGCCACATCGAAACCGCGATAGGTGCCCACGCCGATCATCGGCAAGGCTTCGCCACTGGAAGGAATGTTGCGGGTCAGCATCTTCACGTCTCCTTGGGCGCCGGACGTGGCACCTGCTGCAGAATCGAACACAAGCGCCGCCGACACACCGGCGGCCAGGGTGACGAAGCGTCTTCGGGTGAACAGCGTAGCGTCGTTCATGGCATGCTCCTGTTTTCGGCGTCGCGCTTGCGCTCTTCCTGGCGTTCGGCCATCCACGCCGCCAGCCAGCTCCACAGCCCGACAAACGGCACGATCAACAGCGCCAGTACGCCAAAACCGGCGCCCAGCGCGGTCAACCCCACCGACAGCCAGCCACTGGCGGCATCGCCACCACGATAGACCAGCGTCTCAATGACGTTCTTGGATTTGTACTTCTCTTCCCGGCTGACCACGGTCCACAGCACCTCGCGACTTGGCCGCACAATGGCGAATTCCACCGCACGCCGCAGCCCCTGGGCCAGCGCGACACTGGCCGGCACCGGCGCCAGCGCCATGGCGGCGAAGGCCACCAAAGTCGCCATGGGCATGGCCGCCAGTGCACCGCTGATGCCGATCAGGCGGATCAATGGCGCCGTCAGCAGCAACTGGAAGATCAGGGTCAGCGCCGACACGATCAGGTCGACATAGGCGAAGAACTGCGTGCGCGTGGCAACGCTGGCGTAACTGTCGGCCACGATGCGGCCCTGCTCGAAATACAGCAGGGTCGCCGCGCTGGTGTGCAACAGCATGAACAGCACCATGCCCTGCAGATAGCGGGATCTGAGAATCAGCGTGACCCCGGCCAGCACGCCGCCACCCATGCTGCGGCTCTCCTCGCCCATACGCTGATAACCGCCCTCGCCTGCTTCGCTGAGGTTGCGCGGCTGGGTCCGTTTCAGCAAAGCGCGATAACAGCGCACGGCGATTTCCAGCAGCACGGCGGCAGCAAGAGTCAGCGCCACCGGGCCCAGACGGGTGGCCATGGTCGCGGCCAGCAGCGGCCCGATAAAGGTCCCCAGCGTGCCACCGGCGGCAATGAAGCCGAACAACCGTCGCCCCTGCTCGTTGGAGAAACGATCGACCAGCACGCTCCAGAACACTGTAACGATGAACAGGTTGTAGACGCTGATCCAGACGAAGAACACCCGCCCCACCAGCACCGGCGCATCATGACGGGCGATCAGCACGCCGAAGATCAGCATCGACAGCGCCACCAGCCGGTACACCAGCGGCACGAAGCGGATGGCCGGCAATCTGGCGACCACTGCGCCATACAGCGGCACGGCGATCAGCATCACCACGAAGGTCGCGCTGAACAGCCATTGCAGTTTGTCGGCGCCGCCTTCCAGCCCCAGCGCATCGCGCAGCGGCCGCACCAGGTAATAACTGGCCAGCACGCAGAAATGAAAGACGAAGCCCAACAGCAGCGCGGCCCGCTCATGGGCGCGAACCTCGAGGCCTTTAAGAGGCGAAAAGCTGGTCATGACGAGGGATCATCGGCACGCAGGTGTCCGGGACAAGCCATTGCGAATCTCCTGTTCGAGCACTGTGAGGTCGACCGCCAGTGCGCCGGGTCGGTTCAACGGCCATTTCGTCTGCCCGGACACGTTGCCGGGAACACCGTGGGCGCGCCATGCGTCACAACCTATGCACTGACCATGGAGGCGTTGAGATGAAAACGGTGATCACCCTGCAAGAACTCGCCGAAGCGGACCTGCGGCCGTACAAGGAAGTCTGGCTGACTTCGGCGCAAGCGCTGGCCGAAAGTGGCCACAGCGAAGACGAACTGTGCCTGTGGCGCTCCAATGAAGCCTTCACCCACGACATGCTCAGCGAAGGCACCCATGACCAGAACCTGTCCGGCGTGTGGCTGGTGGTCGACGACATCGACGATCCGGACCAGGTGCTGGACATCGAAAACGACGTGCGCCAGCGCTTGCAGGCGCTGGGGCTCAAGGGGGAGTTCTATCCGGCGCAGACGGGAGGCCGGAATACCTCGATGGGGTGAACCATACCTGTAGGAGCGAATTTATTCGCGAAAGATGGATAAGGCGATGGAGATGTATCGCCTGGATAATCTTTCGCGAATGAATTCGCTCCTACAGAGTGGAGATTGCGCTTGCCGAAGACATGTCTCGAGCGTATAAATGAGCGCCTACTCACTTATTAAACAATTTCCCATGGCCCGCCCCAAAAGCGAAGACAAGCGCAATGCCCTGATCGATTCCGCTCTGCAGGTGTTCGCCGAGCAGGGCCTGGGCGCGCCCACGTCTAAGATCGCCAAGGGCGCGGGGGTGGCCGAGGGCACGCTGTTCAACTATTTCGAGACCAAGGACGAGCTGCTCAACCAGCTGTACCTGGAGCTAAAGGCACAGCTGCGCGACGCCATGATCCCGGGCTACCCGACCACGCCGGATCTGAAAGCCCGCCTGCATCACGCCTGGCACACCTACGTCGGCTGGGGCGTGGCCAACCCGCAAAAGCGCAAAGTCATGGCGCTGCTGATGATGTCCGATCGCGTCTCCGACGCCAGCAAGCGCTCGGGCAGCGAAGACTTCAAGGACATCCACCAGCACATGCAGGAAGGCACGGCCTGCGGCGCGTTGCGCGATCAGCCCACGGCGTTCATCGCCGCGATCATGCGCTCGCTCGCCGACACCACCATGGATTTCATGAGCAACGAGCCCGAGCACGCCGAGCGCTACTGCGAAGCGGGCTTTGCGGCGTACTGGAATGCAATTGCAAGGGACTGAGTTTTTTTGCCTTTTAAATGAGTGATTACTCAATCACATACTGATGAAACAGGAGATTGATCATGTCCAAAGTCTGGTTGATTACCGGGTGTGCCAGCGGCCTGGGTCGCGACATCGCCGAGGCGGTACTGGCGTCGGGCGACCGTTTGCTGGCAGCGGCGCGCGGCATCGAGCGGCTGGATGATCTGCGGCAGCGTTATGGCCAGCAGATTGTGCCCTTCGAGCTCGACGTCACCGATGCCCTCGCCGCGCAGGCGGCGGTGGAGGCCGCCGTGCAGGCGTTCGGACGGCTGGATGTGCTGGTCAACAACGCGGGTTTCGGCCACATGCTGCCGTTCGAGCAGATCGACGCGGCGGACTTTCGCTATGAGTTCGAGACCAATTTCTTCGGCGTGGTCAACCTGTGCCGCGCCGCCGTGCCGGTCATGCGCGAGCAGGGGTCGGGGCACATCATCCAGATCTCGTCGGTGGGCGGCCGCCTGGCGAGCCTGGGCATGAGCGCCTATCAGTCGGCGAAGTGGGCGGTGGGCGGGTTTTCCGATGTGCTGGCGGCGGAAGTCCGACCGCTGGGGATTCGGGTGACGACCCTGGAGCCCGGCGGCATGCGCACCAACTGGGCATTGCGCGCACGGGGCGCCGACACGCCGATCATGGCGCCTTATCAGGAACACCTGGGTGGCCGACGCGAACTGCTGCGCAATCTGGCGGGCAACGAAAACAGCGATCCGGCGCGGGTGGCGCAGGTCGTGCTGAAGATCGCCGAACACGAACAGCCGCCCCTGCGCCTGCTACTAGGCAGCGACGCCCTGAGCAACCTGGCCCCGGTGGAAAACAACCGCGCCGCCAGCGCCGAACGCTGGAAGGCGATCAGCACGGCGGTGGATGTCACGGCCAGCGGGCCGGTGCCGGATTTGCCCCAGGTATAAAAGCCAATACCTGATGCCTTTCAGCCCCGTAGCAGCAGGGCTTGCCCGCGGGCGATCTTGAGGACGCCCCCGCCGGCAAGCCGTGCTGCTACGGGTTAAAGGTCAGCCGCGAGCACCCTTGTGTCGCAGGTTATTTCTTCAACGCGTCATACGCTTCCAGCGCGTGCATCGAGTAGATGTACGCCGCCCCCGCGTTCAGCGAGATGGCGGTGGCCAGTGCGGCGGCCACTTCTTCGCGGGTGGCGCCGGCGGCGATGGCGGCTTCGGAGTGGGCGCCGATACAGCCGTCGCAGCGGGTGGTGATCGCCACGGCGATGGAAATCAGCTCGCGGGTCTTGGCGTCGAGCACATTGTTTTCGGCAGCGGCGTCACCGAGCGCCTTGTACGCGGTGACCATTTTCGGGTTGGACTTCGACAGCGCGCCGAAGGATTTCTTGATGGTGGTAACGAGGTCGGGCCAATTGCTGAACATGGTGGTATCTCCTGAGATCGGCGACTAGACTGCGCCGGGAACACAGATAGTGTCCGCCTATGGCATTCGGGTAACTTGCTCGTTTGGCTCATTTCTTTGTCCGAAAGTCGCATATGAACGCCATCGACACGCTCATCACTCTAGCCGACGTACGCGGCAGCCTTGACCTGCGTTGCCAGTTCCAGGGCGACTGGGCGCTGGACCACGATCAGGAAGCCCGCGGTGTTGCGCCCTATCACATCGTGTTGTCCGGCCAGTGCCGCATCGAACTGCCGGACGGTCGTCGGTTGACCCTGTCAGGGGGAGACATCGCGGTGATGCCGCGCGGGATCGACCACGTGCTGACCAGCCCCGGCGAGCGCGTGGCCGCCTCACGTCCCAAGGTGCAAAGTGGCGGATTGCTGCCGATCAAGCGCTTCGGCGATGGCGCCGACCTTGACCTGCTCTGCGGACGCTTTCTCTATCAGCCCGACGCCCTGTTGCTCAGCGCCCTGCCCGATCACCTGGTCATCTCCAGCCAGTCGCTGAACCAGGGCGATCCGTTGCGCGCCTTGGTGGCGCTGTTGCGCAGCGAGGCTGAAAACAATCGCGCCGGCGGCCAGTTCATGGTCAACGCGCTTACCTCGGCGCTGTTCACCCTGGTGCTGCGCGCTCACCTGGAACAATCGCCGCAGAGTGAAGGCAGCCTGGCGTTATTGAGCGACCGGCGTCTGGGTCGCGCCTGGCAGGCGATGCTGCAGGACCCGGCCCACGACTGGACCGTCGAAGCCCTTGCGGAGCTGGCGAGCATGTCCCGCGCCACCTTCATGCGCAGTTTCAGCAAACTGGCCGGCAGCTCGCCCTGGACCCTGCTGACCCAGGTGCGCATGCAACTGGCGCTGGGGTTGTTGAGCCGCTCGCAAAGCGGCCTGTCCGATATCGCCGCCCAGGTCGGTTATCAATCCCAAGCGGCGTTCAGCAAGGTGTTCAAGGACACCTACGGCATGGCTCCCGGCCAGATGCGCCGCAGCCTCGACACTCATTAAGCCGGTGGCTTGGCCCCCAGCCGTTTCCACATCGGTTTGGTGATGCGCTGGGTGTTCTTGTACCCCGCCCACGGGTCGGCCTTGAGCTTGCGCAGGCGTTTGCCAAGGTTGGCGATGTTCCACTGCGCCGATGATTTCAGGCTCGTAAGCTCATCCCGAGTGACCGGCACCGACACCGGCAAGCCGGGCCTGGCCCGCGCCGAATAGGCGGCGACGGTACTGGCGCCCCGGGCGTTGCGCAGGTAATCGATGAAGATTTTGCCAACGCGGTTCTTCGGCCCCGACGTAGCACTGAAGCGCTCCGGCAGTTGCTTTTCCATGAACTGCGCCAGCGCCTTGGCAAACGCCTTGACCGTGTCCCAATCGGCCTTGCGCGCCAGCGGCACGATGATGTGCATGCCCTTGCCGCCACTGGTCTTGATAAACGCCTCCAGCCCCAGCTCGTCCAGCACGGCGAGGGTCATCTGGGTGGCCTCGATCATGCTGCGCCAGGGCAAGGCGGGGTCCGGATCCAGGTCGAGGACGAAATGGTCCGGCAGCTCGATCTTGTCGTAGGTCGAGCCCCAGGTGTGCAGCTCGATGGTGCCCATTTGCGCAGCGCCCACCAGTGCCTGCACGCTGTCGATCTCCATCAGCCGGGCGTGGCCGGGGTCGAGTTTCGCGTCCAGTTGCTTGATGTTGGGAATCGCCAGACGCTCGGAATGCTTCTGAAAGAACTGCTCGCCCTCCACGCCTTCCGGGCAGCGCAACAAGGCCACGGCGCGGTGGTCCAGATGCGGCAGAATCCAGTCGCTGATCGACTCGTAAAAATGCGCCAGGTCGACCTTGTGCAACCCGCTCTGCTGGTCGATCACCCGCTCGGGATGGCTGATGACCACGCCCGCCACCTCGATTCGTTCTGCATCTTTGGTCTTGCGTTTGCCGTTTTTTTCAGCTGTGACCTCGGGCGCGGCGGCACCCTTTTTCGAAGCCTTGGGCTTGAACGGCGCCTTGATGTCCTTCGGCGTTTTCGGGAATTCGTGGACCACCGCGCTGGCCGGCTTGTCGCTACGCAGGGCGATGAACGACGAATGGCGGATGATGCCTTCGCGGGTCCACTCGCCGAATTCCACCTCACCCACCAGCGTCGGTTCGACCCAATGCACGCCGCGGGCCTGGGCGCTGGTGAGTTTCTTGCCCAGGGGCGACGCGTCCTGCGCAAGCGGCTTGAGCCTTTCGTGGATATCACCCAGGGTTTTCTGGCTGAACCCGGTGCCGACCCGCCCGGCATACACCAGCCCGGCGCCCTCCTCGTTGACCGCCAGCAACAGCGCGCCAAACCCGCTGCGCGAGCCCTGCGGCTGGGTGAAGCCGACGATCACGAACTCCTGGCGCAGCTTGCACTTGAGCTTGATCCAGTCCGGGCTGCGGCGGGATTGATACAGGCTGCCCGCGCGCTTGCCGATCACCCCTTCAAGGGACAGCGAACAAGCGCTTTCGATAATGTCGCGGTGGTTGGCAGAGAACGCATCGGAGAAGCGCAGCAGACGGTTCTTGTGCTTGTTCAGCAGCTTCTTCAACGCCGCGCGGCGGTCTTCCACCGGCTTGTCGCGCATGTCCTGGCCGTTGAGAAACGGCACGTCGAACAGGTAATAGATGATGTCTTTCGTGCGCTCGATTTCGAAAGCGTTCTGCAGCGCCTGAAAATCCGGCAGGCCATCTTCGTTGAGCACCACCACTTCACCGTCGAGCCAGGTGTCCGGGGCTTCCAGCTCACTCAGGGCCTTGGCCTGCAAGGGCAAGCGCTCGGTCCAGTCGTGGCCGTTGCGGGTGATCAGGCGCACTTCGCCGTCGCGGATGCGGGTCATGATCCGATAGCCATCGAACTTGATTTCGTACAGCCACTGGCCTTCGGGCGGCGCGTCCATCAGGGTCGCCAGTTGTGGCGCGAGTTTGTCGGGGATCGCCGACTTTTTGCCTGCGGCCGGCTTGGCGGCCTTTTTGGCTGCCGGGGCAGAGGCCGCTTTGCGTTTGGTGGTTTTCGTCGGGGAGCGCTGCTCGCCCACCGTCGCGCCGCTGACCACACTTTCCGGCTTGTCGACCAGAATGTCGTAGTCATCGGCCGAGCGTACAGCCTCGTCCTTCTCCTTGATCAACAGCCACTGTTCCTTGTCGCCGCTGCCTTGCAGATGCGTGCGCACCAGCGCCCACTCGCCGGTGAGTTTCTCGCCGACCAGGGTGAACTTGAGTTTGCCGTCCTTGTAGGTCTGGCGCGGGTCGCCATGGGGCTGCCAGATGCCGCGATCCCAGACGATGACGTCGCCGGCGCCATATTGCCCCTCGGGAATGCTGCCCTCGAAGCTGCCATAACCCAGCGGGTGGTCTTCGACGTGAACCGCCAGGCGCTTGTTTTTCGGGTCCAGGCTCGGCCCTTTCGGCACCGCCCAGCTTTTCAGGGTGCCGTCCAATTCCAGGCGAAAGTCGTAATGCAGGTTGCGCGCATCGTGCTTGTGGATCACGAAACTCAGCGCCTTGCCCTTGCCCCCACGGGAGCGGACGGCGCTTTCAGGGGGCTCTGAGGTGATGTCGAAATTGCGCTTGCGGGTGTACTCACTCACGGGTTTTGCCATGATCGATAAAACCTCTGCACTTTTTTAGCCTCAGGCGCCCGGGCTTGCGTTGCGCAGCGTCAGGACGCCTTGGTGGTTTTCTTCCTTGCAGGGGCGCGCCGTTTGGCCGGTGGAGCATCACCCTCAACAGCAGCTTCAGCGGCAGCGGTTTTGCTCTTGCTGGCAGATTTGGTCTTTCCCGGGGCCTTGGCCGAAGCGCCACGGCTGCCCAGACTGCGTTTGAGCAATTCGGTGAGATCGATGACATCTGCGGATTTGCGCTCGGTCTGGCCGGCGTCGGTTTCCACACGTTCGATTTTGCCTTCCCGGGCCTTGGTCTCGACCAGCTTCATGATCTGGTCCTGGAACGTGTCGCGGTACTCTTCGGCGTCCGGCGTCCAGTCGGTGGACATGTCCTTGACCAGGCGCTTGGCCATGTCCAGTTCGCTCTTGCCCAGCTTGACGTCGGTGGCCGCCTTGGGCAGGTCCAGGCTGTCGAGCCCGTGCACTTCGGCGGGCCAGCGCAGCAACACCAGAATCAGCGCCGATTCCAGCGGCATCACCGCCGCCAGGTGCTGGCGCGTGCGGATCACCACATGGGCCAGCGCCACCTTATCGGTGTCTTTCAGGGTCTGCCGTAAGAGAGCGTAGACCTTCTCGCCGCGCTTGTCGGGTGTCAGGAAGTACGGCGTGTCGATGTTCGGCAGCGGAATCTGCGCGCTGTCGACAAAACCGAAGATATCGATGGTCTGGGTGGCGGCCGGATGGGCGGCGCGGATCTCTTCTTCGCTGATCACCACGTAGCGGCCCTTCTCGTACTGCACGCCCTTGACGATGTTGTCCTTGTTGATTTCCTTGCCGGTGGTCTTGTTGATCTTCTTGTAGCCCACCGGGTCCATGCTGCGCTTGTCCAGCCAGTCGAAATCGACCCCTTGCTGGGACGTCGCCGACACCAGCGCCACAGGAATATGCACCAGCCCGAAACTGATTGCGCCTTTCCAGATTGCCCGAGCCATCGCCTGTTTTCCCTTTGGGTGTATTCAGGAATGACCGGGGCGGCGCGGGAAAAGTTTCGAGGGATGTGGGGTGCAGCAAAGCGGACGCTGGGGTATTCCTCCAAGGCATGAATCATATCGCCAGCCCCGACCTTCTTAACGCAACGAAAAAGCGTTAGCTTTCCCTCACTTTCCGCCGAGCACCGATTCAGCGCCCTTGGGCCAACGGTGCGGCGCCTCCCCTGAATGCCCGTCGAGAGCCCCATGACTGCCATGACAGATGTCACCCACCGCGCGACGATGACCAAAGGCCTGGCGATGCTGTTCGCCTTTTGCTGCGGCGCCATCGTGGCCAACATTTACTACGCCCAACCCATCATCGGCCTGATCGCGCCAGATATCGGGCTGTCCAGCACACTGGCCAGTTTCATCGTGTCGCTGACCCAGATCGGCTATGCGCTGGGGTTGTTTTTCCTGGTGCCGCTGGGGGATCTGCTGGAGAACCGCCGGCTGATGATCGCCACCACCGCGGTGGCGATTCTGAGCCTGGCCAGCGCGGCCTTCGCCCAGACGCCCAACCTGTTTCTGCTGGCGTCCTTGCTGGTGGGTTTCAGCTCGGTGGCGGTGCAGATCCTGATTCCGCTGGCAGCGCATCTGGCCCCGGAAGAATCCCGCGGCCGGGTGGTCGGCAGCATCATGGGCGGCCTGTTGCTGGGCATTTTGCTGGCCCGGCCTGCGTCCAGCCTGATCGCCGACCACTTCGGCTGGCGCGCGGTGTTCGGCACCGCCGGCGTGCTGATGCTGCTGATCAGCGTCGTGCTGGCAACCACCATTCCCAAGCACCAGCCGGCCCACAGCGCCAGCTACGGGCAGTTGCTCAAATCGCTGTGGATCCTGCTGCGCCAACAGCCGGTGCTGCGTCAGCGGGCGTTCTACCAGGCATGCATGTTCGCCACCTTCAGCCTGTTCTGGACCGCCGTGCCGCTGGAACTGGCACGCAATCACGGCCTGTCCCAGAGCCAGATCGCGCTCTTTGCCCTGGTCGGCGCCATCGGTGCGGTCGCTGCACCCATCGCTGGCCGCCTGGCCGATGCCGGGCATACCCGGGTCGCCAGCCGCTTCGCCATGCTGTTTGCCGCGTTGAGTTTTCTGCCCAGCCTGGCGCAGCCATCCTACGCGGTCATCGGCATGGCGGTGACCGGCGTCGTGCTGGATTTCTGCGTGCAGATGAACATGGTCCTCGGCCAGCGTTCGGTGTACGCCCTGGACGCCAAGAGCCGCAGCCGCCTGAACGCCCTGTACATGACCAGTATTTTCATCGGCGGCGCGGCAGGCTCGGTGATCGCCAGCGCCCTGTATGACCACGGCGGCTGGAGCTGGATCGTGGTGGCCGGTAGCGCGTTTCCGTTGCTGGCGTTGCTGATGTTCCTGAAACACTCGACCCACAGACGCTGATTAGCCTTTGTAGGAGCGCGCTTGCCCGCGAATCGGTTGCTGCGGTGTATCAGGCACACCGCATCGCCGTCCTTCGCGGGCAAGCGCGCTCCTACAGGACGCAACCTTGTATTGATGGAGATTTACCCAATGTCCCAACGCACCTTCCTGATCACCGGCGCCAGCAAAGGCATCGGCCGCGCGCTGTCCGAACACCTGGCCGCAGCCGGCCATCACGTCGTAGGCATTGCCCGCAACGCGGACGACCCGACCTTCCCCGGCGTGCTCAAGGCCCTGGACCTGAGTGACAAGGACCAGACCCGCTGCGGCCTGGCCGAACTGGCCCAGCATTACCGCTTCGACGGCCTGGTGAACAACGTCGGCCTGGTGCGGCCGCAAGCGCTGGGGCAGATCCAACTGGATGACTTCGACGCGGTGATGGGCGTCAACCTGCACTCGGCCCTGCTCGCCACCCAGGCGCTGCTACCGAACATGCGCGAACAGGGCTGGGGCCGGATCGTCAACATCTCCAGCCTCACCGTACTGGGCATCACCCAACGCACCGCCTACGCCGCCGCCAAGGCCGCGCTGATCAGCTTCACCCGCTCCTGGGCGCTGGAACTGGCGCAAACCGGCATCACCGTCAACGCCATCGCCCCCGGGCCGACCGAAACCGAACTGTTCCGCCAGAACAACCCGCCCGGCAGCGAAGGCGAAAAACGCTACCTGGCCGGCGTGCCCATGGGCCGCTTCGGCCAACCCGAGGAAATCGCCTCGGCCATCGCGTTTCTGTTGTCCGAACAGAGCGGGTTTATCACCGGGCAGACGCTGTTCGTCGACGGCGGGGCTTCGGTGGGCAAGGCGGGGATTTGATCGAAGGCTTTCAACCACGAATAAAAAACCGCCTGCAAAGGCGGTCTTTTATTGAATGCTCAAGTTCGTAATCCAGCCATCGGGCCTGCGGGTTCAAGCACTTTCCCCAGGCTGAGACCCACCCGCAGAAAACGCTTTTGATTCTCGGAAAGCGATTGCGCAAACGCGCATGCCCGCGCTTTCGAATCCACGATCGACCGGAGCTTTTCCCTGCGTTTTTTCGCGTTCATAGACACCTCCCGCGTCTGGACAATGGTGGTCATCTTAGGAGTCGCTCACCGATATGACAAGGCATCCAGCCTCGTCATAGTCAAACCCAAGCGCCTTGTAATAAGCCACGGCGCCGGGCTCCGGATGCTGAATTTCAATTGTTCGGCAACCCAGGATTCGCGCGTAAAGCTCAACAGCCATCAAGGCAAACGGAGCAATCATTCCTTTGAGAGAATGATCAACGTCCGGTTTGGCCTCCAGCAAAATGATCTTGATCCGCAACCGGCTTTTTCTGGGCGTTGCGTAACACAGACCGCAAAGCTCGTCGCCGTACCAGATCGCCAGGTCAAATCCTTTGGCATCCTTGAGTTTCCATTGAGCAACGCTTGCCCAGGGATAAGAACTGCTTTCCCAGGTGTCAGTCACCGCCACTGCAACAGCATCGATGGGCTCAAACCTGATCAAGCCCAGGTCGACACCCTGCGCCGCCAGCTCGGCAGAGCTGGCAACCCGCTGACCGATGAGCATCCTGACCTGCGACCGGATGATTTGATCGCGCAGTTCGGTTCCTTTTCCGTGTCGTCTCATCGCTCTTGTTCATGTCTGACTCAAGCGACGAATGGTGACGATTGGGAACCGCATCTGTGCGATACATATTTATAGATGTCGCTCTCGTGCTCAAACCCGGCGCCCGACCACCATCCCGTAGCAGCCGGGCTTGCCCGCGGGAGCGATCATTCAATCGCCGCAAAGCCTCGTTCCAGATCCTCGATCAGCGCGCTCACATCTTCCAGCCCCACGTGCAGCCGCAGCAACGGGTTGAGCGCGCGGTCGGCGGCGGTGTCGCGATTACTGACGCTGGCGACGATGATCAGGCTTTCGAAGCCGCCCCATGACGCGCCCAGGCCGAACAGCTGCAGGGCGTCGATGAACTGCTCGAGGTGCCGGGGGTTGCTGTCGGCCAGCTCGAAGGTGAGCAGGCCGTTGCTGCCGCTGAAGTCCCGCTGCCACAGGTCATGGTGGGGATGATCAGGCAGCGCCGGGTGAAACACGCGCTTGACCCGGGGATGCTGCTGCAGCCAGCGGGCGACTTGCAGGGACTGGCGCTGGTGCACATCCAGCCGCGTGGCCAGGGTTCGCGCGCCACGCAGCACCAAATAGGCGTCGTCGGGGCTGACCGTGCTGCCGAAGGTTTCGGTCATGACCGCCAGCGGCTGCCACACCGCTTCAGTGGTGCAGACACTGCCCATCATCACGTCGCTGTGGCCTGACAGGTATTTGGTCAGGGCCATGATGGAAATGTCCGCGCCCAGTGTCAGAGGCCGGTACTGATAACCCGAGCCATAAGTGTTGTCCACCGCCAGCAGAATCCCCCGGGGTTTGCACAGCGCCGCCATTTTCGGCAGGTCCGCCAGCTCGAACAGCAGCGACCCCGGCACTTCGGCGTAGACCATGCGGGTGTTGGCTTGCAGCCGCTCTTCCAGGCCGCTGCCATCGGCGTTGAAGTAGCTGTACTCGATGCCGAACGGCTTGAGGAACTCATCCGCCACCTGCCGCACCGGCGAGTACACGGCATCGGTAATCAGGATGTGATCGCCGGGGCGCAGGTACGTCAAGAACACATGGGCCACTGCCGCAAGCCCGGTGCTGAACAGCCGCGTGCGATGACCGCCCTCCAGTTCAGTCACCAGATCTTCTAGTTCGAAAGCCGTAGGATTGCCCCGCGCGCCGTAGGTCAGCACACGGTCGGTGTCGCGACGTTTACGGGCGTCGCGCATCTCGCCCAAGGTGTCGAACAGCACCGTACTCATGCGCGACACCGGCGGGTTGACGCCACGCACGCCACTGCCCTTCTCGCCGCGCGCCGCATGGACCAGACGCGTGCGCACGCGGTTTTCGCCGACGTTAGCAGCCAGTGGCTTGAGGCTGGCGATTTCCTGCTGGCTCATTTGCCCCAACAGGCCGATTTCCCAGGCCAGGTACTGGCGTGCGGCGTCCTTGTTGCCGGAGTGCCGGTCATGGGTGAAAAACAGAAAATCGATGCACTGCGCGTCGGGCGGATTGTCAGCGCTGGCGTGTACAGGCAGATCCGCAGTCAGCCAAGTGCTGAAGTTCAGCCAGCGCGCTGAATGTCGCTGCGCCTCAGGCAATTCAAGCGCGGCAACTCCCGCCACTTCACCCTGCTCGGCGACCAGCACCACGGTCCGGGTTTCACCTTGCAGATCATCGGCCAGACGCGAGCGGATCGACCAGCGCGAACCCGCGATCTGAGCCTTGCGATAGGCCATGCTGCCGCGCAGGTCCACCAGCGCGACGCCATTGTCAGCGAGCAGGTCGGCCAGTTGCCCTGCGTCGATTTCAGGCAGCGTCGGGGCGGCTTCGGCCACGTTTGCTGGCAGCGCCAGACCACTCTGCAGCCCGCCTTCCAGGACATAGGCTTCATGCCCCAACTGCCGTAGCCAACTGGCAACGATGGGCGCACGTACCCCGTCATCATCCACCATCACCAGCCGCGCGTGACGTACGCCGACGTACAGGTCGGTGGACTGAATCAACTGCCCGCCCGGCGTGTGCTGGGCCCCGGGCAAGCTGCCCTCGGCGAACTCTTCCGGGGTGCGCACGTCGCACAGAAACAGGCTGCGTGCCGGGTCATGGGTCCAGGCCTTGACCTGCCCGGCGCTCACCGTTTGCACACCGGCGCGGCGTGCCAGGCGTTGCGCGGCTTCGCGCTGATCGGTCAGCAAGGCGGTGGGTGAAACGGCCGGGTAGCGCCGGCTGCTGCCATGTTCCAGCGGCAAGTCGGCGAGGTACCAGCCCTGGGTGCCGTTCTCCAGCGCGTACACCGGGTTCTTCACACCCAGATCGATCAGGGTCTGGGCGCCGATGATGCTGCGGGTGCGGCCGGCGCAATTGACCACGATAGGCGTCGTATCGTCCGGCACCAGTTCGGCCAGCCGATAACCCAGCTCGCCATTGGGGCAGCAGATGGAACCGGGGATGGTCATCTTGCGGTATTCGTCGAAAGGCCGGCCGTCGAGCAACACCAGCGGCCTGCGCTCGGCCTGCCACGCGGCCAGTTCGGTGGCGCTGATATGCGGTGTATGGCTGAGCTCCTCGACCCGCTCGCCAAAGGCCTTGGATGGCACATGCACCCCGGCGAACAGTTGCAACCCCGCCGCCTGCCAGCCATCGGCGCCACCCTCGAGCACATGCACGCGGGTGTAGCCCAGCGTTTGCAAGCGCTGCGCGGCACGCAGGGCGACGTCGCTACCGGTCTGGTCGTAGATCACCAGGCGCACGGCCAGGTTCGGCGCCAACCGGCGAACCTCCAGTTCGAGGCGGCTGTAGGGCAGATTCACCCCGTAGAACAGATGCGCTTCGCCGTACTGGCCGTGTTCGCGGACGTCGAACACGGCGATTTCCTGTCCGTCGAACAGCCAGGCTTGCAGGTGTTGCGGGGTGACTTTTTGGGTCATGGCATTCTCGTGAGTGATCGCGCAATACATCTTGCGCCGTAGCA
This sequence comes from Pseudomonas sp. 2, assembly GCF_056627435.1. Lineage (NCBI taxonomy): Bacteria > Pseudomonadati > Pseudomonadota > Gammaproteobacteria > Pseudomonadales > Pseudomonadaceae > Pseudomonas > Pseudomonas sp. 2. Next base: position 153,025 of record NZ_JBWXNG010000010.1, on the reverse strand, counting down.
GCACGGCTTGCCGGCGGGAGCGGTGTGTCAGGCGACATCTTCATCACAGGCCTATCGCCCCCGCCGGCAAGCCGTGCTGCTACGGGTCAAGCGCTAAATTCAATCGGGTATATCAAGCGTAGGCCTTGATCGACGGCGCCATCTGCGAGGCGTTGTAATTGAGCACCTTGCCCTCGGTGTTGACCCCGTAACGCCCGTTCAGCGATTCCAGCGGGCGGCCATACAGGTGGAAATGCAGGGTCGGCGTCTGGCCGTCGACCTTGATCCCGTGCAGGTCTTCGCCCAGGAAACTGATCGAGGTTCCCGGCTGCACCACCACTTCTTTCTCAAGCTCAAGCCGGGCGAATGCCGGGTCGCTGCCATCGTCGGTGCGCGCCCACACGTAATTGATTTCCTGCCCCTCGACGGCAACGATCACCGCCCAGGTTTCGTGGTTGTGCGGCAAGGTGCTTTTGCCCGGTAGCAGCGAGTTCATGTACAGCGTCGGGCTTTCGCCATCGTCGTTCAGGCGATAGCGAAACGCCGTATCACCCTCCCCCGGCACCGGCGCGGGAAAGGTCTCGAAATTGAACAGATCGCGGCGCTCGGCCAGCCCTTCGAGCAGGCTCACGATCTCCTGCAAGGCCGCACGGTCGACCCCGCGCTGGTGAATGGCGCGGATCTGCTGCAGGAATGTTTCGATCACGGGGCTGCGGGTTTCGATGCTCATCAGGTGCTCCTTTTATAGATTTCAAACGGCAGGACAGCGCTCAGACGGACAAGCTGTACCGCCCGATATTGCTCAACAGATACGGATCGCCACTGACCACCGGGCGATGACCGGGACTACCCAAGGCATGGCGCAAGAACGCCTGGGTGCGCTCGCTGGCCGGGCGCTGGAAGATCTGTTCGGCGCTGCCGTGCTCGACAATCACGCCGTTCTCGGTGAAATACACCACGTCGCTGATGTCCTCGGCGAAGCGCATTTCATGGGTCACCAGCACGCAAGTCATGCCCTCTTCGGTCAGCTCGCGAATCACCGCCAGCACCTCGCCGACGGTTTCCGGGTCCAGTGCTGAGGTCACTTCGTCGAACAGAATCAGCTCCGGACGCATGGCCAGCGCTCGCGCGATTGCCACCCGTTGTTGCTGCCCGCCGGACAGCTGCCCCGGATATGCATCAGCCTTGTGCTCCATGCGCACCTTGGCCAGCAGTGCCCTAGCCTGCTTTTCCGCCTCTGCCAACCCCAGCCCCAGGACCTTGCGCGGGGCGATCATCAGGTTTTCCAGCACCGACAGATGCGGAAACAGGTTGTACTGCTGAAACACAAAGCCCACACGTTTACGCAGTGCGATGCGCTCTTGCTCGCTTTTGAGTGCACTCACTTGAGTGTCACCCACTCGAATCGTGCCTTTTTGTGGCTGCAACAGGCCGGTGATGCAGCGCAGGATGGTCGATTTGCCAGAGCCCGACGGACCGATGATCGACACGGCCTGGCCGCGTTGCACCTCCAGATCGATGCCCTTGAGCACCGGGTTGCCGCCAAATGCCAGGTGCACGTCGCGCAGGCTGATCAGAGGTTGTTCGGTGCGCGTTTCAAGCGAAGGCATAACGTCGCTCCAGGTGTTGAGTGAGTCGGGAAATCGGATAGCAATAGACGAAGAACAACGCCAGCACGGTGAAGTAAATCAGCACGGTGAAGTCTGTGCGATTGACGGTGTTGCTGGCGATCTGCGCGGTGTCGATCAGGTCGTGCACACCCACCAGCGAGGCCAGTGCGGTGCCCATGGTGATCACCGCGTACAGGTTCATCCACGGTGCCAGCATGCGTTTGAAGCACTGCGGCAGGATGATCGAACGCAGGATCTGGCCCCGGGTGAAGGCCAGCGAGCGCGACGCTTCCCACTGGGTGCCGGGGATCGATCCGATGGCCCCGCGAAAGATTTCCGCCACGTTGGCGCTGGCGGGCAAGGCCAGGCCGATGGTGACCTTCACCCAGTCGGGAAAGGCGACCCAGTTGCCAGCGATGTGCAGTTCGAACGGAAACACGTAGGTGGTGAAATAAATCAATACCAGCCATGGCGCGTTGCGAAACACCTGGACCCAAATGCGTGCGGGCAAACGGCTGATCCACAACGGCGAGACCGACAGTGCGCCGACCAGCAGCCCCAATGCAGAACCCAGCACAATCGCCAACAGGCTGATCAGGATGTTCTGCCAGAATCCGGCCGCCAGCGCCGCTGACCACTCCCACAGTGCAACCCAGGTTTCAATGACCATAACCGGGCATCCTCAATCGGGCTTCGAGCGCGCGGCCCACTAGGTTGACCACGAAACTGAGCAGGCCGTAAAACGCCAGCAGCACGATCATCAGTTCAAGCACGTTGTCGCTCTGGGTCCAGATCATGATCGAGGCATAGGTGACATCGCCCACGGCAATGGCCGAGGCCACGGCGGTCATTTTCACCAGATCGATCAGGTTGTTGATCAGCGAGGGCAAGGCGAAGCGCAGCGCCAGCGGCATCTGCACATTCCACAGCAACTGGCGGCGGCTGAAGGCCAGCGAACTGGCAGCCTCAAGGGTGGCCGCAGGCACCGCTTCGATCCCGGCGCGCAGGGCTTCGGCGTGAAACGCGCCCTTGTGCAGAGAGATCACGATCACCACCCAGGCAAAGGGCGTCAGCGGATTGGCCGTGCCCACGGCCTGGGTCAGCAGCATGTTCAGCACCAGAAATGCGCAGTACAGCTGCACCAGTGTCGGGGTATTGCGGGTAACTTCGACGAACGCCCGCGCAGGCCCCGCCAGCCACGGCTTGCCACTGGTCAGCAACACCGCCAGGCCGACGCCAGCCAACAGGCTGCCAACGAGGGTAAACAGGCACAGCCAGACCGTGGTCAGCGCCCCGTCGAGCAGCGAACCGCGGGCATAGGCGTCCAGCACGAAGCTGTAATTCAGCCCCAGCCTCGCGGCCCATTGCACGAATATCTCCAGCCAGTGACTCATGCACCGCTGGCCTTGAATTGCTCGTGCAGCTCCACGAGAGCTGGCGATGCCGGGGTGATGTGATGACGCTTTTCTGCCTCGATCAGCCAGCCGCTGCGGTGCCAGCCTTTGACGATGGTGTCGAGCCGAGCTTGGGTGTCGGTTTCGCCGGGGCGGGTCCAGATCACCGACGGCGCGGGGTTCAGTTCCGGGGAAATGGCGCGGTAGTTCTGCCACTCGGGGCTGTCGGCCACCAGCGGGTTGATCAGCGTCGCATCATGCACCGCGGCCACGCAGTTGTTGCCGCGCAAGGCCAGCAGCGATTCGGATGAACTCTTGAACGCCTTCAATTGCGCACCGAACTCGGTCAGCGGCTTGACGTAACTGCTGCCCTGGGAGGTGCAGACCGGCTGGCCCTTGAGGTCTTCCCAGCGAGTGATCTTGCTGTCCTTGAGCACCGCCGCTGTGCCGCCGACGCGATAGAAGGGTGTCGGCACGAAGCCCAGTTGCTGACCGCGCTCGGCGGTCCATTCCATGTTGGCGATCAGCAGATCGACCTTGCCTTGCTGAAGAAACTGCACACGGTTGGCGGGCAACACCGGCACCAGCTCGACTTCAGCGCCCAGTTGACTGCCCAGGTCTTCGGCCATGTCGACGTTCAGCCCCTTGGGCTTCTGGTTGCTCGGGTCAATCGAGCCGAACGGCCCGCCCGACAGCAACACCCCCACCACCAGACGATGGCGCTGCTCGATCTTGTCCAGCGTGGCATCCGCCTGAGCGGCAACGCAGACGCCCAGCGTGACAAGCGCTCCGGCAAACAGCGGCAACAGGCGGGCAATGGATGAGCGCGTGTACGGCATGGACTTTCCCTCGAATGGTCATGGGCGCAGCACTTGTTCAGCGGCTGCGGATGACCGGCATGCTAGGGAGGGTAACCGGTGAACGGAAATTCAAATATCAAATATGGTTATAACTTTGTGCAGTTCAGGCTTTAACGAAATGGTTATAAGCATCGAAATACAAGGCTCTCACTCTTTCCCATAAAACTATCGCCCTTTAACGCATAAAAAACCGTAATGTATTAAGCCTCCTCCCTGATGTAATTCGCCCCATGTCGACCACCCTGGATCTTGAACTGCTGCGCACCTTCGTCGCTGTCGTCGACCACCACAGCTTTGCCGAAGCCGGCGCGCGGTTATCGCGTACGCAATCCTCGGTAACCCAGCACATGCAGCGGCTGGAGCAGCAGATCGGCGTCAGCCTGTTTCAGAAGCAGGGGCGCCAGAAGCAATTGACCGAACCGGGGCGTCAATTGCTGCGGCACGCCCGGCAGTTGCTCTCGCTCAACGATGACGCGCTCAATTCCCTGCGCGAAAGCAGCCTGAGCGGCGTGCTTCGCATCGGCTCTCCCCATGACATCGCCGACACCATCCTGCCGCCGATCCTCAGCCACATTGCCCGCTCTGCGCCGAGGCTGAGGCTGGAAATCGACGTGGGCCGCAGCCCGTTTCTGATGGACGACCTGCATCGCGGCAAGGTCGACATGGTGATCTCGACTCGCCACGATCCCGGATTGGAAGGCTTTGCGCTGCGGACATCGCCGGTGTGGTGGATCTGCTCGGCGCAGTACCAGCACGTGACGGGCGAGCCGATCCCACTGATTCTGGTGGACGAGCCCAGCATCTATCGGCGCTATGCCATCGAAGCGCTGGAGCAGGCGAACATCCCGTGGCGCCAGGCGTATCTGGCGTCAAACCTGATCGGCATCAAGGCGGCGACCCGCGCAGGCCTTGGCGTGACGGCGCGGAGCATGGAAATGCTCGGGCCGGACATGCGAGTCTTGGGTGAAGCCGACGGGCTGCCACGCTTGCCGGATGTCACCTATCACCTGTGGATCAGGCCCAACACCGTGAACCCGCTGGCGCGACGGGCGTATGAGTTGATCAGGATGAATCAAGGTTTGTGAGTACGTAGCAGCACGGCTTGCCGGCGGGGCGGTGTGTCAGGCGACATCTTCGTTACAGACATATCGTCCCGCCGGCAAGCCGTGCTGCTACGAGAGCGTCATTGACTGGATAACTGGGTTTGCACCCAACGCTTCAAATCCGCCACTTCCGCCAATGTGATGGTATGCCCCGCCCCCGCGTAGGCATGAAACTCAGGGTTGATCAGCAGATTCTCCAGCACCGTACGGGCTTCGGTCGCACCGCTGTAAGGCACGCGGTTATCCGCCTCGCCATGGCCGATGAACACCTTGAGCTGTTTGAGGCGATCTTCGGGTTTGAGTCGGCTGTTGAGGGCCGCAAGAATCTTCCCGCTCAACGGCGCAATGCCCCGCACCAGCTCGGGGTGCTGCAGGCCGATCTGATAGCTCATCATCGCGCCCTGGCTGAAGCCGATCAGGATCACCTTGTCCGGCTGGGTGCCGTATTTCTCGGTGGCCTGCTCGATGAAGGTGCGCAGCAGGTCGGTGCTCTTGTCCACATCTTCGGTCACGCCTTCGTACTCGGCCTGATCGGTGTCCTGAGAGAACCACTTGTAACCGCCGCCATCGACCTCCATCGGCGCACGCACCGAGAGGTAGGTGTAGTCGCGGGGCAGGTCGTCCTTGATGCCGAACAGATCACGCTCGTCGCTGCCGTAGCCGTGCAGGAAGATGATCAGGGGTTTGTCTTTGGGGTCGGCGGGCGCCGCAGCGAGGTACGGCAGGGCGAGGTCGGTGAGCATGGCGGGTTCGGCGTGGGCCAGCCCTGTGAAGACACAAAGCAGTGCGGCGAAAAACTTCATCATAGGGAATGGGCCCTTTCATAAAAACGTCGGGCCCATCATACGCAGCATGTCCGGGATGTCAGCCAGGAATCGATGGGGGGATGCTGTCAGATTGCTGTACAACCTGCGGAATTCACGCACTCCCGCAGGACCGCGCGGGCCCGCGATCAAGCCGTCTGGAAAAACAACCCCGACCGGCGGCCCTGCTTCAACTGGCGCATGCCTCCTACATCCCGCACAATCGCCTTCGCGTCAGCATCCTATAAAGAAGAACGTCAGCTCGAACCACAGGAGATTACCCTCGCATGAACGCAAACGACTGGACCGAAGCTGCCCTGGCGAAATACATCGTGACCAACCCGACCCTTCAGGCCGAAATCGCCCACCTGGACCCCAAGGAACAGCAACAGCAGATCCTCTGGGCTTTCGAAGACGAAGCCGAAGACCTCAACATCCCCACCTGGGACCTGGCCCTGCAATTCATCGCCGAAACCCCGGAGCAACTCAAGGAAATGCGCCTGGCCGCGCACAAGGAAGCCGCCGACGCCCTGGGCATGGACTGGGACGACTACTGCGAACTCAACGACGTCGAAGAATAACGCCTCTCCCCTCCTTCGGGCCGCACCCTGGAATGCCCTGCACGCGGCCCGAAACCCTGACTTGTCGGTCATCCTTTACGCTTTACCTTGCCCCTGCGGGTGGGTAACGTCTGCGCCAATTCAAAACAAAAAGGACTCACCCCATGAGTGATTTGGTCGCGTATCAACTGGACGACGGCGTTGCCACCCTGACGCTGAGCAATGGCAAGGTCAACGCCATCAGCGACGAGGTGATTGCGGCGTTCAACGCGGCACTGGACCAGGCCGAGAAGGATCGCGCCGTGGTCATCATCACCGGCCAGCCAGGGATTCTGTCCGGCGGCTACGACCTGAAAATCATGACCTCCAGCCCCGAGGCCGCGCTGGGCCTGGTGGCCGCGGGTTCGACGCTGGCGCGGCGCATGCTCTCGCACCCGTTCCCGATCGTGGTGGCCTGTGGTGGCCATGCAGTGGCCAAGGGCGCGTTCCTGCTGCTGTCGGCCGACTACCGCATCGGTGTCGACGGCCCGTTCAGCATTGGCCTGAATGAAGTGCAGATCGGCATGACCATGCACCACGCCGGCATCGAGCTGGCCCGCGATCGCCTGAACAAGAGCGCGTTCGGCCGCTCGGTGATCAACGGCGAGATGTTCTCGCCCAAGGCGGCGGTCGAGGCAGGTTTCCTGGACAAGGTCGTCGCGCCTGAAGAACTCGCTGACACCGCCCGCACCGCGGCCCTGCAGTTGAAGAAGATCAACATGAAGGCGCACAAGCAGACCAAGCTCAAGGTGCGCAAGGATTTCCTCGAAATCCTCGACAAGGCCATCGAGCTGGACAAGCAACACGCGTTCTAAGCCACACTCCGGCCCCGTAGCAGCACGGCTTGCCGGCGGGGCGGTGTGTCAGGCGACATCTTCGTCACAGACATACCGCCCCCGCCGGCAAGCCGTGCTGCTACGGAGCGATGTCGAATCAGGAAATATCTCGTCAAACTCCCCGCCGCCACCCGTCTGCATGGCAATTGCCCCTTGGAGTGCACATCCGTACACTGCGCCACCTTTTTGTGTAACGAGAGTGGTCTGCATGCTGTTCGTTCTGCGTATGTTGCTGATGGCGGTGCATTTTGTCGTGGCCGGAGCACTCGGCCTGGCACTGGGCCTGTGCCGCCCGTTCAACCCGGACAACAGCCGCCTGTGCGCACGCCTGTATGCGCTGCCGGCGATGTGGATCCTGCGCCTGCGCCTGAAAGCCGAAATGGGCGCGCAGTTCGACAGCACCCGCCCCTGCGTGATCATCGCCAACCATCAGTCCAACTACGACCTGTTCATCCTCGGCAATATCGTGCCGCCGCGCACGGTGTGCATCGGCAAGAAAAGCCTGAAATGGGTGCCGTTCTTCGGCCAGCTGTTCTGGCTGGCGGGCAACGTGCTGATCGATCGCGGCAACCCGCTGCGGGCGCGTCTGTCGATTCGCAAGACCACCGAAACCCTGCAACGCAAGGACACCTCGATCTGGGTCTTCCCCGAGGGCACGCGCAACGCGGGCAAAGGCCTGTTGCCGTTCAAGCGCGGTGCGTTCCAGATGGCGGTCGATGCCGGTGTGCCGATCGTGCCGGTGTGCGTCAGCACCTACGTGCGCGACATGCGTCTGAGCGCATGGGACAGCGGCCAGGTGATGATTCGTGCGCTGCCCGCGATCTCCACCGCGCGCCTGACCGACGCCGACATTCCCGCGCTGATCGCCCAGTGCCACAGCCAGATGCAGGCCTGTATCGAGCAGATGGACAGCCAATTGCAGACACATTCACAGCTTTCCCGAACCGCCGCTGAACAAGTCGCACAAAACTCCCGAACTCACTGATTTCCACCGACTCTGAAACAGGAGAGCGCGCTAAGCTGCGTGTCAGTCCCTCCTAAAAGAAGAAGTGAATCACCATGGGCCGAGTTGTCGCTGCCGCGGTTTACAGTGAAGGAAAGAAGGTTACTAACATCACCCTCGACGAGGGTGCGGCCTGGGCCGCAAAGCCCGGGCATTTCGTCTGGATCGGCCTTGAGCAACCCAACGCTGAGGAGCTGGCCTCCCTGCAGAAACAGTTCAACCTGCATGAACTGGCCATCGAAGACGCGCTGGAAATCCACAGCCGCCCCAAGCTTGAAACCTTCGGCGATGCGCTGTTCATCGTCACCTACGCGCCGATCCGCGAAAACGGCAAGCTGATCTTCATCGAGACGCACATCTTCGCCGGCAAGGGTTACATCATCACCTCGCGCAACGGCCATTCCAAATCCTACGGGCTGGTCCGCCAGCGCTGCGAGGCGCGGCCGCTGCTGCTGCATCACGGCGAGGATTTCGTGCTGTATGCGCTGCTGGATTTCGTCACCGAAAACTACCAGCCGGTCACTGAAGCGATCCATTGCGAACTCGAAGAGCTGGAGCAGAGCGTGTTGAGCACCGAGCTCAACGAGGCGGACATTCATCGCATCCACGCCCTGCGCCGGGATTTGCTGCGCCTGCGCCGCTACGTGTCGCCGATGGTGGAAATCGGCGAAGAACTGCAGAAACTCAGTTTCCCGTTCATCGACAAGAACATGCGCCCGTACTTTCGCGACGTGGAAATTCATGTGAAGCGGCAGATGGAAGACCTGGCCAACCTGCGCGACATCGCCAGCCAGACCATCGAGATCGGCCTGCTGCTGGAGTCATCGCGGCAAAGCCTGACCCAACGCAAGTTCGCGGCCTGGGCGGCGATTCTGGCCTTCCCCACGGCGATTGCCGGGATCTACGGGATGAATTTCCAGAACATGCCGGAGCTGAGCTGGCATTACGGGTATTTCATCGCGCTGGGGGTGATTCTGGGCGGGTGCTCGTTGCTGTGGGCCAGCTTCAAGCGGTCGGGGTGGCTTTGATGAGGGTCTGATGATATCCCCGTAGCAGCACGGCTTGCCGGCAAGCCGTGCTGCTACGGGAGCGGGTGATCAGGCCACCTGCGGCTTGTTCGCCACAAAGCGCATCATCCACTCGGCCACCGTGGTGCCGTGGTGCTCTTGCTCAAGGCTGGCAATGCCCTTGCTGTAAACCTGCTCGCCCAGCGCTTCCTGGCGGATGTCCAGCAGCGTGCGCGAGTAGTCGTGGATGAATTCCGGGTGGCCCTGGAAGCACAGCACCTGATCGTTGATGTGGTAGGCGGCGAACTGGCAGAACTCGCTGGAAGCGATGACCGTCGCGCCTTCGGGCAGCGCGGTAACCTGGTCCTGATGGCTGATCAACAACGTCAACTTGTCCATCGCCGGGGTCATCCACGGCTTGGCCGGGGCCAGGTCGTAATGGTGGATACCCACGCCCCAACCCTGGGCGGCGCGCTCGGTCTTGCCGCCCAGCAGCAACGCCAGCAGCTGATGGCCGAAGCACACGCCCAGCAGCTTGTCGCCGCGCTTGTAGCGCTCGAGCAGGTAGGTTTTCAGAGTCTGGATCCAGGGATCGGAGCCGAACGAGTCGGCCTTGGAGCCGGTCACCAGGTACGCATCGAACTGCTCGGAATCCGGCGGGTAGTCGCCCTGCATCACGTTGTAGACCACGAATTCGGCGGGGATAGGCTGGCGGGAGAACAGATTCTGGAACATCCGCCCGTAACCTTGATATTGATCCACCAGTTCCGGGCGAAGAACGTCGGTCTCAAGAATGCAGATGCGTAACGACATAAAAATACCTGAAGCGACAAGGCGAAAATGCACAGGCCCAAGCCTGCCTTGAAGGCTGCGGCAAGGCAAGGGCCGTTTGTGCCAGTTGCGAAGCGCCTGAAAAATCAGAACAACTTGCCGTTGAGCGCCTTGTCCAGCAGCAACGCAGGCGGCTCGAAACGCTCGCCATACTGCCCGGCCAGGTACTGCGCGCGGGCGATGAAGTCCTTGAGCCCGTACTGGTTGATGAACTGCAGCGCCCCGCCGGTCCAGCCGGGGAAACCGATGCCGTACATCGAGCCGATATTGGCGTCGATGGTCGAACGCAACACGCCGTCTTCGACGCAGCGCACCGTTTCAATCGCCTGAATAAACAACAGCCGGTCGCGGATTTCCTGGCCGGCGATCTGCGCTTCAGGCTTCTCAAAGCGACTTTTGAGCCCAGGCCACAAACGCTTGGATTCGCCTTCGGGGTAATCGTAGAACCCGCCGCCCGCCGCCTTGCCCGCGCGCTGATATTCGTTGAGCATCAGGTCGATCAGCGCCGTGGCCGGATGGTCGACCACCGATACACCTTCTGCGGCCAGATCTTTGCGCGCCTGCTCGCGAATATGGCTCATCAGGCTCAGCGACACCTCATCGGACACCGCCAGCGGCCCCACCGGCATCCCGGCCTTGCGCGCCTCGGTTTCGATCATCACCGCTGAAATGCCCTCGCCCAGCATGGCGATGCCTTCGTTTGTGAAGGTCGCGAATACCCGCGAGGTGAAGAAGCCACGGGCGTCGTTGACCACGATAGGCGTCTTGCCGATCTGCTGCACGAAGTCGAAGGCGCGGGCCAGCGTCATGTCGTTGGTGCGCGGGCCCTTGATGATTTCCACCAGGCGCATCTTGTCCACGGGGCTGAAGAAATGCAGGCCGATGAACCGCTCCTGACGATTGACCGCCGTGGCCAGCCCGGCAATCGGCAGGGTCGAGGTATTGGAGGCGATCACCGCGTAGGGCACCACCACCTGCTCGGCGGCCGCGCTGACCTGCCCCTTGAGCTCGCGATCCTCGAACACCGCCTCGATAATCAGATCGCAGCCTTCCAGGTCACTGTCGCGGCCGGTGGTCTTGATCCTTCCGAGAATGGCATCGCGCTGTTCGGCGGTCAGTCGCCCCTTGGCGATCTGCTGGTCAAGCAGCCTGACCGAGTAGTCCTTGCCCTTCTGCGCGGTGGCCAGGTTGATGTCTTTCAACACCACATCGACCCCGGCCCTGGCGGTGACATAGGCAATCCCGGCGCCCATCATCCCGGCGCCGAGAATCCCCACCTTGCGCATGTGGTAGACCGGCGGCGCCTTGGGTCGCGACTCACCGGCATTCAGCTCGTTGAGGGCGAACCAGGTGCCGATCATGTTCTTGGAGATCTGCCCGGTGGTCAGCTCGGTAAAATAGCGCGCTTCGATCTGCTCGGCGGTGTGAAAATCCACCTGCGCGCCTTCCACTGCGGCGGCCAGGATCTTCTCCGGTGCCGGGTAGCAGCCTTGGGTCTTGCTGCGCAGGATCGACGGCGCAATCGCCAGCATCTGCGCGACCTTGGGCTGAGCCGGTGTGCCGCCGGGAATCTGAAAGCCCGGCACATCCCAGGCCTTGACTGGCGCCGGATGTTCGAGAATCCATTCGCGGGCCTTGATCAGCAGATCGTCGGCATCGCTGGCCAGTTGGTCCACCAGGCCTGCAGTGAGTGCCTGCCGCGCGCTCAGCAAACGGCCTTCCATCAACAGCGGCAGCGCCTTTTCCAGGCCGAGCATGCGCACCAGGCGCACCGTGCCGCCGCCACCGGGCAACAGGCCCAGGGTGACTTCCGGCAAACCCAGACGCACCTGCTTTTCATCCAGCGCGATGCGGGCGTGGCAGGCCAGGCACAGCTCCCAGCCGCCACCCAGCGCAGCGCCGTTGATGGACGCGACCACCGGCTTGCCCAGCGTCTCCAGGGCGCGAAGCTGCGCCTTGAGCTCCAGTGTCATCTGGTAAAACCATTGGGCGCGCGAAGCATCGACCCGAATCAATTCATTGAGATCACCACCGGCCATGAAGGTGTTTTTCGCCGAGCGGACGATCACGCCCAGGATGTTTTCGCGGTCAGCCTGCAGGCGTGTCAGGGTTTCGGCCATCGCCTGACGATACGCCGCGTTCATCGTATTGGTCTGCTGACCGGGCATGTCCAGGGTCAGGACGACGATCTGGTCGGGGCCGATTTCGTAGTGGATGGCATCAGTCATGCGGTCGTTCTTCCTGAAACTGTTTTTATGAGTGTGGGGCCATCACCGCGCTCCGTAGCAGCACGGCTTGCCGGCGGGGGCGGTGTGTCAGACGACGCTTGTGTCACAGACATATCGCCCCGCCGGCAAGCCGTGCTGCTACGGGTCTGTGTCGTATGCGCTCAAACCCGCTCGATGATCGTCGCAATCCCCATGCCACCGCCGACGCACAGGGTCGCCAGGCCGTAGCGCAATTGCCGTACTTCAAGTTCGTCGAGCAAGGTGCCCAGAATCATGCAGCCGGTGGCCCCCAGCGGGTGGCCCAGGGCGATCGAGCCGCCGTTGACGTTGACCTTGTGCGGATCGACGCCCATGTCCTTGATGAACTTCAGCACCACCGACGCAAAGGCTTCGTTGACCTCGAACAGATCAATGTCGTCGATCGTCAGCCCTGCCCGCGCCAGCGCCTTGCGGGTGGCGGGCGCGGGGCCGGTGAGCATGATGGTCGGGTCGGTGCTGGTCACCGCCGCCGAGACGATGCGCGCCCGGGGTGTAAGCCCAAGCTCCCGGCCCTTGTGTTCGGAGCCCAGCAACATCAACGCCGCGCCGTCGACGATCCCGGAACTGTTTCCGGGCGTGTGCACATGTTCGATGCGCTCGACGTGGCTGTATACCCGCAGCGCCGTGGCGTCGTAGCCCAGCTCGCCGATGGCCTGAAAGCTCGGCTTTAGCGCGCCCAGTCCTTGCAGGGTCGAATCGGCACGAATGAATTCATCATGGTCCAGCAGCAATACGCCGTTCTGATCGCGCACCGGCACCAGCGAGCGCTTGAACGCACCGCCCTGGCGGGCACGCGCAGCTTTCTGCTGGGATTGCAGGGCGAAGTTGTCGACATCTTCCCGGCTGAAGCCTTCGATCGTCGCGATCAAGTCGGCGCCGATGCCCTGCGGGGTGAAATGAGTGTGCAGGTTGGTTTGCGGGTCGAGCACCCAAGCGCCGCCATCACTGCCCATGGGCACCCGGGACATGGACTCGACGCCACCAACCACCACCAGATCCTCGAAGCCCGAGCGGATTTTCATCGCGCCCAGATTGACCGCCTCAAGGCCCGAGGCGCAGAAGCGATTGACCTGCACGCCGGCCACACTGATCGCCCAGTCGGCCACCAGCGCGGCGGTCTTGGCGATGTCTGCGCCCTGATCACCGACCGGCGTCACGCAACCGAGCACGATGTCGTCCACCTGACGCGTATCCAGCGCCTGGCGTGCCTGCATTTCCCTCAATAAACCGGCCAGCAGATCCACCGGTTTGACGCTGTGCAGGGCGCCGTCCGCCTTGCCCTTGCCCCGGGGTGTACGCAACGCCTCGAAAATAAACGCTTCGGTCATCCTGTCCCTCGCTGCCCTGCCGTTTTTTGATGCTGCCGACACCCTAACTGTCATACAAATACTTTCAATGATCAAAGTGCTCAGGCGACTTGACTGCCTTGAAGGTTAGCTCGTTGTAGGAAGTTTCGGCCTCAGACGAACGGTAGTCTGCTATCGGACATGAATCGTTTCCCCTCAACGTGTCTAGCAAGGGAGCGCGTGACTGATAGCCATGGGCCTTATCGCTGAAACACCTAACCAACTGGAATAATTCATACCAAACGAATCTAAGCCCCGTCGCACGCGGGCTCTAAGGTTAAGTCTGTAGCAGTGGCGCCATAAGAATGATTTTTAACGCGCCGCGTCACCGACACCTTAGTCGGGACAACTGTTCTCTTGATACACACCTTGGCCAGCTGCCGCTTCTTCAATTCATGAAGCAGGTGAGCTTTTGTCGCTCGGGAATAACAAAAAAGGCACGCGCTATGTTCAAGCATTCGAAAGTACGTCAAGCCGGACTCATTGTTTTCGCCACCACCCTGTTACTGATTTTGCCGAACCTCACTCGCCTGTTCGGCTGATCCCACTTCACGCCTTGTGGCGTCGCGCATTTGTGCCACGCTCTGTGTATCCCAACACGGAGGGTAGGCACATGCGTCAGTGGCTGGCAGTTCTCGCACTGATATCAAGTCTCGGCGCTCAGGCAGGCCCGGTCGAACAGGCCCAGGCCGTGGCCGCGATCAAGGAGGGCAAGCTGGCCATCGATGTGCGCAGCCAGAGCGATTACGAAGCGGGGACGGTGCTCAACGCCGTGCGCGTGGACGACCGGCGCCTGGTCGGCCAGCTCAAACAGGTCATGACCGACCGCAATCTGGCCATGGTGGTGTTCAGCTCCAGCGATGCCCGCGCTGGCAGCGCGCAGGACAAACTGATAAAAGCCGGTTACACCAGCATCATCAACGGCGGTTCCTACGACGAACTGCACAACGCGCTGTACGACGTCACCGACGATCCTGCGGAGTAATTCACATCTTGCGCCCATTCCTGTTACTGGCCAGCGTCCTGCTGGCCCTGCCCGCTCATGCTGCACAGCTCACCGTCGAACTGGCCAATGGCACCCACACCTGGGACACCGAGCAATTGCTCAAGCATCCACAGGCCCGAGAGATCGACATTCCTGAAGACGTTTCCTACAAGCGCGAGATGCATTACCGCGCGGTGCCAGTTTCGGTATTGCTGGACGGCGTGAAAAACGACGCCCACCTGCAAGCCGTGGCCACCGACGGCTTCGCCGCCGAAATGCCCGCAGGCCCCTTGCTGCAGAAAACCGGCTCGCAAGCCTGGCTCGCCGTGGAAGACCCCGCGCACCCATGGCCGGGTCTGAGCAAGGACAAACCCAGTGCCGGGCCGTTCTACCTGGTGTGGACGGACCCCGCCGCCAGCCGCATCAGCCCCGAACAATGGCCCTACGCCGTGGGCAAGATCCGCCTGCTGGCGTCCGTGGCCGAGCGCTTCCCTGCCCTGCTCCCGGATCCCGCGCTGGCGGCTGACGATCCGGTGAACAAGGGTTTCGCGCTGTTCCAGAAAAACTGCTTCGCCTGCCACCGCCTCAACGGCGCCGGGGATTCGCAACTGGGCCCGGACCTGAACATCCCCCACAGCCCCACCGAGTACTTTTCCGGCGACTATTTGAAGCTGTACATCCGCGACCCGCAGAACCTGCGGCAATGGCCACAGGCGAAGATGCCGGCGATTTCCAGGGATGTGTTGTCCGATGAGGAGTTGGGGCAGGTGGTGAGTTATCTCACGCATATGGCGGGCAGAAAGCCCAAGCCATGATGAAATGGCTTGGGGCACCCCACTGGTGTGACGCCAGACGCCCATCTCTCTGTAGGAGCGAATTCATTCGCGAATAGCGGCAGATACATACAGATGCATTGACTGCACCGCCTTCGCGAATAAATTCGCTCCTACAGAGTAAGCGTCGTGGCGTTACTGCTGCCGCTGCACCTTCGGCGCCGCCACCTTGGCGTGCATCTGCTCGCAACCGCCGCCCCGGCGCATGCCGCGCACCGGGCAGGCGTCAAGGTAATCGAGGCCGACCGCCAGCTTCAGATGACGCTCCGGCACCGCCAGTTGATTGGTGACATCAAAGCTGTACCAGGCGTTGTCGAGCCAGGCTTCGGCCCAGGCGTGGCTGGACAGGTGCTCGCTGCCCTCGCTGTACAAGTACCCTGACACATAACGCGCCGGCACGCCCAGGCTGCGGGCGCAGGCGAGGAACGCGTGGGTGTGGTCCTGGCAGACGCCCGCGCCGTTGGCGAAGGCCTGGGCGGCGCTGGTGTCGATGGCCGTGGCGCCCGGGGTGTAGACCATGTGCTGGTTGAGCGCGTGCATCAGGTCGATCAGCCCCGTGCGGTCGGTGCGCTGGCTGCTTTCCTTGGCGGCGAAGGCGCGGATCGCCTCGTCGGCTTCGGTCAGGCGGGTAAAGCGCAGGAACGGCAAGGCCGACTGGCTTTCGTGTTCGGCCTCGCGCTTCTCGTCGATCTCGACCTGACCGCGGGCGCCGATGACGATGGCTTCATGGGGTTCGTCCAGGGTCAGTACATGCAGGATGTTGCCGAACGGATCGACCTGCGCGCGCACCGGGCGCGGCAATGCCAGTTGCCAGCTCAGCACCTGCTGGCGCTCGCTGTCGTGTGGGGTCAGACGCAAATACTGGATGCTGGCGCGGACCTGATCGTCGTAGTGATAAGTGGTCTCGTGGCTAATGGACAGTCTCATGCTGCCTCCAGATAGGAAGTGTGAATAACGTCACCCAATTGGGCCAACAGCGGAATGAATTCGTTCAGCCATTCGTGCAGGCCTTCGTCGAGAATCTCGTCGATCCCGGTGTAGCGCAGGCGCGCATCCAGCTCGGCGGCCAGACGCTGGGCCGGGCGGCCATTGGCGCCGGGCAGGCTGGCCAGAATCATGTCCAGTTCTTCAAGGCAGGCGCGCAGCGAGCGCGGAATGTCGGCGCGCAACAGCAGCAGTTCGGCGACCTGCCGCGCCCCCGGCGCATCGCGGTAGACCTCGGTGTAGGCCTCGAACGAAGACAACGCGCGCAGCAAGGCGCTCCACTGGTAGTAGCCAGCGGCCGAACTGTCGGCGGCGGCATTGGCCGCCGGGCCGCGCAGTTCGAGCATTTCGTAGCGGGCGTCGAGCATGCGCAGGGTGTTGTCGGCACGCTCGATGAAGGTCCCCAGGCGGATAAAGCGAAACGCATCGTTACGCATGATGGTGCCGTAGGTCGCACCGCGAAACAGATGCGAGCGCTCCTTGACCCATTCGCAGAACCGGCTCAGGCCATAGCGGCTCAGGCCCTGCTCGGCGATGCCGCGAATTTCCAGATAGGTCGAGTTGATGTTTTCCCACATGTCCGCAGTAATGCGCCCACGCACCGCATGGGCGCAGGCCCGCGCCGCCGCCAGACAACTGAAGAGGCTGGCCGGGTTGGTCGAATCCAGTGCGAAGAAGTGCAGCATTTGTTCGGCGTGCAAGGCGCCGTGGCGCTCCACGTAGGCGTCCAGAGTGCCGGTGATCAGCAGCGGCATGGCGATTTCGTTGAGGCCGTCGCCGCGTCCGTCCTGGGGCATCAGCGACATCGAATAACTGACGTCGAGCATGCGCGCCAGGTTTTCCGCGCGCTCCAGGTAACGCGACATCCAATATAAATCCGAGGCAGTTCTACTTAGCATTGGCAGATTTCCTTAATCCTCGACCACCCAGGTGTCCTTGGTGCCGCCACCCTGGGACGAGTTGACCACCAGCGAACCTTCGCGCAGCGCCACGCGGGTGAGCCCGCCGGGCACCACACGGGTTTCCCGGCCAGACAGCACGAACGGGCGCAAGTCGATGTGGCGCGGGGCGATGCCGTTTTCTACGAAGGTCGGACAGGTCGACAACGACAGCGTCGGCTGGGCGATGTACGCGTGGGGTTTGGCCTTCAGACGCGCGCGAAAGGCCTCGATTTCGGCCGCCGTGGCAGCCGGCCCCACCAACATGCCATAACCGCCCGAGCCTTGAGTTTCCTTGACCACCAGATCACCCAGGTTGGCCAGCACGTGGGACAGCTCCTCGGGTTTGCGGCACTGCCAAGTGGGTACGTTCTTCAGAATCGGCTCTTCGTCCAGATAGAAACGAATCATGTCGGTGACGAAGGGGTAGATCGACTTGTCGTCCGCCACACCGGTGCCGATGGCGTTGGCCAGCACCACATTCCCCGAACGGTAGGCCGACAGCAGGCCCGGCACGCCGAGCATCGATTCGGGGTTGAAGGCCAACGGGTCGAGGAACGCGTCGTCCAGGCGGCGATAGATCACATCCACCGGCTTGTGGCCGTCGGTGGTGCGCATGAACACCCGATCGTCGCGCACGAACAGATCCGCGCCCTCGACCAGTTCGACGCCCATTTCCCGCGCCAGGAAAGCATGCTCGAAGAACGCACTGTTGAAGCGCCCAGGGGTCAGCACCACCACGCTGGGGTTGTCCAGCGGGCTCGAGCTTTTCAGGGTGTCGAGCAACAGGTTGGGATAGTGATCGATCGGCGCAATCCGTTGTGCGGCGAACAGTTCGGGGAACAAACGCATCATCATCTTGCGGTCTTCGAGCATGTAGCTCACGCCGCTGGGGGTGCGCAGGTTGTCTTCGAGCACGTAATAGGTGCCGTCGCCATCGCGCACCAGGTCGACCCCGGAAATATGCGAATACAAATCCCGGTGCAGATTCAGGCCCTGCATCGCCAACTGATACTGCTCGTTGGCCAGCACCTGCTCGGCGGGAATGATCCCGGCCTTGATGATGCGCTGGTCGTGGTAGAGATCGGCGAGAAACATGTTCAGCGCCTTGACGCGCTGAATGCAGCCGCGCTCCACCACCCGCCACTCACTGGCCGGAATGCTGCGCGGGATCGTGTCGAACGGAATCAGGCGCTCGGTGCCCTGCTCGTCTCCGTACAGCGTGAAGGTGATCCCGGCGCGATGAAACAACAGGTCGGCCTCACGCCTGCGCTGAGCCAGCAGCTCAGGTGGCGCTTCGCCCAGCCAGCGGGCGAATTCCCGATAATGCCCACGGACAGCGCCGTTGGCGTCGTACATCTCGTCATAAAAGGTGCGGATCATGCCGTACTCCTTGTCACCATGGACCCATGGACCTTCGCAAGGCCCGTGCCAGCGGCATAAACGCTTTGATTTCAATGGGTTGAATAAAACGGCAGAAAGCCCTGCACCATTCCTGTGCAACTAGCTCGTCGGCCAAATCGCCCGCGCTTCATGGAGAAGCGTCCCGTCACTGGAAAATCTATTACCAGCATAGCCAGAGATGATTTCCCGGCCCGTTTTCATTTGCAGATACTGGCGCCATCGACGCACCGGTGCGCTGCCTGATGCAGGCGCTCAATGCTTGGTCACCGGATGGCTGAACAAAATTCCCTTTACGCCGCTCTTGATGAGCGGCTTTTTTTTGGGGACTCGATTTGGGGGGTAACCGCTCCGTAGCAGCACGGCTTGCCCAACAAAAATGCCGCGAGCCTGCGAGCATCGAATGTGTGGGAGCCGGCTTGCTGGCGAATGCGGTGTGTCAGGCGCTTTCTACGTCACAGACATACCACTCCCGCCGGCAAGCCGCGCTGCTACGTGGATCGGCGAGTACTTGAGGACTCAATGAAACCTTCGGATTTCCTGCTTGACGCCCCAGCCTTCGACTTCACCGTCCAGGCCGGTGATCGCGGTCTGGAAGTCCTGCTCGAAATCGCCAATGCCGTCGTAGGTCGCATACATCAACTTGCTCAACTGCAGGTGCCACGCGCCGTCCTCACGGGCGTTGATCTGGGTATTGAGGGATTCTCCGCGAAACTTCTGCGCCGCCAGACGCGCCCGTTGCTCATCGGGGAACACCGCATAGAACTCGATGGGATGGATGCGGGCGAAGTCGAAACCGCCTTCTTTCATGCGGCGCAGCACGTGGGTGCTGATGTCTTCCTGGTAGGTCGTGCTCATGAAACGTCCTCCTATGCAACGATAGATAGAGTTTCAACGATCCCCGAACGCCCCTGGCAACAGAGGCGTTGAGCGGCGGGTCATCCACCGCCCGGGACTCAAGCATGTCGCTGGCAGGCCGGTGCTGCCGTTACCAAACGGGCATCCCGACGCGAGTACACTCGGTTGGATGCTTCACCGGCCTGTTTTGCAGATTACGCCCATTGCTTGGGCGTTGCCAATTGGCAGTTTGCGATGTTTTTCAGTGCAGTTGTTCAGGACGCCTCGGCGATGGAGATGATCTGTACGGCGTTCTGTTCCTTGAGTGTCTCTACGGTCGGGTGCTGTGATCGGCCCTCCAGATCATTGAGGTCAAGATCATTGGTGATGGGATACAGGGATGCGCGCAGTCGCCGTGCGGCCTCCTCCTCACTGGGACGCAGCTCGGATTCAAGATCGAGGGTCTGCCGCACACCTTCCTTATCGAGAAACGAAACAGTCCAGACTTTCATCAATGTCTCCTCAGTCAGGCCACGCGTTGGCCTACGGAATTCGGACTGTGATCTTTCGGGATTTGTTCAAGGTTTTTTGTGGGGGTTTGGATTGGATTGCGTGCTGTGCGGACGCGCGGGTGTTGCTGCCTTTTTTGTTCTGGCTAACGCCAGACCTGTTTCGACTTCGTCGAATCAAGATCAAGATCAAGGTCAAGAGCGCTCTTCCTAACGTCAGACCTGTTTCGACTTCGTCGAGTTACTTGGAAAGGACACCCAAGTAACCAAGGTGTCCTGCTCCTGGTTGGGCCCCTCCTTCGTCGGGGTACCTTCATTCCGGTCCCGCTCCGTGGGCCCGGCGTGAAAGGGCCATCCATGGCCCACACGCCTCTCGCCGCATCCATGCGGCTCGACCCACTCCGCGAGACCTCCATTCAGCCTGCACCCAAGTCGCGATTTGTGGCGTCTGGGAGATGTGCGTACGAAGATCAAAATCAAAAGCAGGTATACACCGCCCCGTAGCAGCACGGCTTGCCGGCGGGCTGGCGCGCAGCGGCAGTAAAATCAGGCGCCTGGGCCGCGTCAGGTAAACCGCGTGCACAGGATTTGCTGCCGCTTCGCGCCAGATCGCGAGCAAGCTTGCTCCCACGGCCTTCGGCCAGAATCAAAAGCAGATCGCACAACATCAAACCATCGCCGTTGCCGTTGCCGTTGCCGTTGCCGTTGCCGTTGATCTTCGTGCACAAATCTCACAAACACCACAAATCGCGACTTGGGTGCAGGCTGAATGGAGGTCTCGCGCAGTGGGCCAAGCGGCAGGATGCCGCGCGAGGCGCGGGGCCATGGATGGCCCAGTCGCGCCGGGCCCACGGAGCGGGACCGGAGTGAAGGAAGTCCGACGAAGGAGGACCCAAACCAGGAGCAGGACACCTTGGTTACTTGGGTGTCTTTTCCAAGTAACTCGACGAAGTCGAAACAGGTCTGGCGTTAGCCAGAACGCTCTTGATGTTGATCTTGATCTGGATAAGCACGCCAATCCGAACACGCCATAATCAAGCCAACAGGCAAACTTGCTCCCCCGTCCTGCAACTATTCGTCATTGTCACCAGCAAATTCCCACTGTTAGCATCCCCGACGCACTTCATGGAAAGCGGCTGCCTCCAAGCCGCCCGCACGAGAACAAGAAAGCAACAGGGAGTCCGCAATGACGGCACAGGTAGTATCGGCCACGTCTTCAAGTCAGGAACCGGCCTGCGACACCGTTCTGTCCGAAGTACGCAACCACATCGGCCACATCACCCTCAATCGCCCCCAAGGGCTCAACGCCATTGACCTGGACATGGTCCGTCAACTGCAACGCCAGCTCAACCAATGGGCCAATGACGACAAAATCTACGCCGTGGTCCTGCGCGGCGCTGGCGAGAAGGCCTTCTGCGCCGGGGGCGACATCCGCGCGCTGTACGACAGCTACAGAAACAACCTGCCCGACCACCAGCAATTCTTCGTCGAAGAATACGCCCTGGACCTCACCCTGCATCACTACCGCAAACCGGTCATGGCCCTGATGGACGGCTTCGTCCTCGGCGGCGGCATGGGCCTGGCGCAGGGCGTCGACCTGCGGGTGGTCACCGAACGCAGCCGGCTGGCGATGCCGGAAGTGGCCATCGGCTACTTTCCTGACGTCGGCGGGAGTTACTTCCTGCCCCGCGTGCCGGGCGAGCTGGGCATTTATCTGGGCGTGACCGGCGTGCAGATCCAGGCCGCCGACGCGCTGTATTGCGGGCTGGCCGACTGGTACCTGCAAAGCGCGCGGCTGGCCGAAC
Source organism: Pseudomonas sp. 2 (assembly GCF_056627435.1). Classification (NCBI taxonomy): domain Bacteria; kingdom Pseudomonadati; phylum Pseudomonadota; class Gammaproteobacteria; order Pseudomonadales; family Pseudomonadaceae; genus Pseudomonas; species Pseudomonas sp. 2. The sequence goes on along the minus strand of NZ_JBWXNG010000010.1, from coordinate 131,095 downwards.
TGGATCGCCAGCTCGACAACCTCAAGTGGACCCTGACCCCGCTCAAGGACCTGCAAGGCGCGCTGGCCAAGATCGGCGTGCAGCAGTTGCCCGAGCCGTCGCTGGAGAAACTGCGCCCGGCCATCGACCATTTCTTCGCCCTGCCGGACATCCCGAGCATCATCGAGCAATTGCAGGAAGTGACGGTGGTCGACACCCATCGCTGGGCCGTCGACACCGCCAACCTGATGAAAACCCGTTCGCCGCTGGCCATGGCCGTGACGCTGGAGTTGCTGCGTCGCGGTCGGCATCTGCCGCTCGAGAGCTGTTTCAGCCTGGAGTTACACCTGGACCGCCAGTGGTTCGAACGGGGCGACCTGATCGAAGGCGTTCGCGCCCTGATCGTAGACAAAGACAAGAAACCGCAATGGCGTCCGTCCACCGTGCAAGGCTTGAGTGCCGAGCATGTGGCGAGCTTTTTCAGCGGTCATGAGGCGTGACCCATGCAAGACCTTGAACTGACCGAAGAACAGATCATGATCCGCGACATGGCGCGGGAATTTGCGCGCAATGAAATCGCGCCCTTTGCCAAAGATTGGGAAGCCGCCGGCTGGATCGACGATGTGCTGATTGCCAAGCTCGGCGAGCTGGGCCTGTTGGGCATGATCGTCCCAGAGCTTTGGGGCGGCACCTACATCGATTACGTTGCCTACGCGCTAGCGGTCGAGGAAATCTCCGCAGGCGATGCCGCCACCGGCACGCTGATGAGCGTGCACAGTTCGGTGGGCTGCGGGCCGATCCTCAATTACGGCAGCGATGAGCAAAAGCAGCAGTGGCTGGAAAAACTCGCCACGGGCGCAGCCATCGGCTGTTTCTGCCTGACCGAACCCCATGCCGGCTCCGAGGCCCATAACCTGCGCACCCGCGCCGAACTCAAGGATGGCCAGTGGGTGCTCAACGGCGCCAAGCAGTTCGTCAGCAACGGCAAGCGCGCGCAACTGGCCATCGTGTTTGCAGTGACCGATCCTGAATTGGGCAAGAAAGGGCTGTCGGCGTTTCTGGTGCCCACCGACAACCCCGGTTACAGCGTCGACCGCATGGAACACAAGATGGGCATTCGCGCCTCGGATACCTGCGCGGTGACCCTGAGCAACTGCCGCATCCCTGCGGCCAATCTCTTGGGCGAACGCGGCAAGGGCCTGGCCATTGCCCTCTCCAACCTGGAAGGCGGCCGCATCGGCATTGCCGCCCAGGCGCTGGGCATCGCCAGGGCAGCGTTCGAAGCTGCACTGGCCTATGCTCGCGAGCGGGTGCAATTCAACAAGCCGATCATCGAGCACCAAAGCGTTTCCAACCTGCTGGCCGACATGCACACCCGCATCAACGCTTCACGCTTGATGGTCCTGCACGCCGCACGCTTGCGCACGGCGGGCAAGTCCTGTCTATCAGAGGCCTCTCAAGCCAAACTGTTCGCTTCCGAGATGGCTGAGTGGGTCTGTTCCAAAGCGGTGCAGATCCACGGTGGCTACGGCTACCTGGAAGACTACCCGGTAGAGAAATACTACCGGGATGCGCGTATCACCCAGATCTACGAAGGCTCCAGCGAAATCCAGCGTCTGCTGATCGCTCGCGAGTTACGGCATTACAGCCTGTGACGCTGCCGTAAATCGCTGATCACGGGGCGGGTGGCAAATAGTTGCGCCGCCCCAGTTGCAGCATCAGCAGGGCCACCGAATCGGCGTTGGCGAGAATGATCTGGCTGCGAACATAGTCGCTGGCCATGAATGCATCCCGGGCGTTGAGCAGCGTGCGGCTGCCGGTGATCGCCAGGATGGCGTGAAAGCCGCGGTTTTCGTCGGGGCGCAGATCTCGTCGGACGCCATTATCGTAGGTCGTGAACAGCGTGCTTTTGCTGCTCAGATGGGACAGTTTGCGTGTATGCAAGGCTTCGACATACGAACGGATACTGAAGCTTGTCGTCGAGGTGTCGTCCAGCAGATCCGGGAATGGCGCCATCGATTCCAGATAGGTGATGTCGTAGGTACCTAGCGATTGGTGCGACAGTTCGTGAATCAGATTGGCCGCCCGATAATGAGCGGCTACATCGAAACCCTGAGCAATAGCCTCGGGCTTGAGCGAATACTGCGGCACGTTGAAGAAGACCTCGGTCAAAAATACGCGTTGCTTGGGATCGTTATTGATCACGAACGCAGCAATGGACTCGTGCCCTGGGCGCGTGGTGCCGATGACAAAGCGCTCCGATGAGAAGGGCGACAAGGTGGGATCCATTACTGCATTGAACAACTCCTTGACGATTTTCTCGATCTCGCCGACCAGAATCTGATCCGGATCGGTGACGCCGAAAAAATCCGCAATGATGCGTTTGACCTGAGGATCGAGCGGTGTACCACGTCGATGGATATTGATGTTGTCCAGGCAGTTCTCCAGATACCGCTTAGCCTGCAGATGCGCCTGTCCGATACGCCGCGCCCGGTCGCGATATTTCAGACGAATGTCGGCCATGCCAGATGCCTCGATGGTCAGCACTTCCTCGGCACTCTTGATGAGCCTGCGCTCGGCCATCCTGCTGGCGCCACCTCCCCCGCCACGCAGGCGCAAGTGCAGATCCAGGTGCCATCGTTGCTTGCTGTCTGTCCTCAGGCGCGGCCCGCGGGTGCCATCCGCGCCGACAATGGTCCAATAACCCTCGTCGACCAGCTGTTCGACCTGGTACACCTTACCGTCCACCACGGCGTACGGTGTATCACTGGTCTTGGTCTTGTAGAGATTGAGCAGGCTATCGTGCCGCAGGTCGATCAGTGCGACCCCCTTGACTTCCAGAGCACGAAGACGCGAGAGTTGCTCGGCGTTCATGGAGCTGTGGTTCCAGCCTGAAGTCGACGATGCAGGCGGGGCGAGCGGCGAAACCGGTGCTTCCTCGTCATCGTCCAACGCTAATTCGCCATCCTCTGAAATACCGCTGATGCGCTCATCGAGCGTTCGTATTCCAACTGGCTGTGCACGGGCGGAAATCATGACGCCCAGCGCGGTACAGAATTCGGATAACGCCTGCCCCCAGCGATGAACGGAAGCTGAAACCGCAGAAGCGCGGAACCATGTATAGCCTTGCCAGAGCGCGACCAACGCGGCCAGCTTGCCCGGCAACAGAACCAATGCCTGCTGCACCCCCAATGTCGCCAGATAATTTCTCCCGGCACGATCATCCTGCTCATTGGTCACCGCGTTGGCGATATCCGACTCCAGGAGCAGATCAATCGTGTCATCGAACAGCAACTGCACCGCGTTGCCTTTCTCTTCCACCAATTGCACACAAACCGGTCCGGGCGTATGCGATGGCACATCCCCCGCCTCGACATCGAACGGCAAATGGGGTTCGATGAACCCGCCGTGGGCATAGCGTCTATGCACCAGGGGATCGACCCGTTCAAGCATCATTTTCTGAAGCGTTGCGTCATTGTGAATGTCGTCGAGCAACGCAGCCTGGGTGGCATATTCCTTGAATACGAACTCCGAATAATGCAGCGCGCACATCACGATCAGATTTTCGGTGGGGTTGGGCGAGTAAAACAGATACACCCCTTTCACCTTGTCCGGCGTGATGCCTGCATCGGCCACCAGTTGCAATCGACTCACAGCAATGCTGTTTTTATCCACCGGTTCGCGGGCAACACCGTCGGGCATGTCGAGGGCTTGCACGACGAATTTCAATGACTTGGGGCTTAGATGTCCTTTGAGCTTGTCGGTCAACGCCTGTGCCTGCAGCATCGGCGGCAATTGATTGAAGAACATACGCTTGCGCGTCGCGAACTCGGGGTCGGTGGAGACCAGTTTCTTGCGCAGCATCGCGATATGACCGGCGCCGACATCCAGGCTGCGCACCATTGCCCTGACGTAGTCAGGGGTGATTGACTCACGAGCGTCTGGTTCGTCGCACTGGATACTCAGTGCGGCCCCCTGAGAATCGCTGAAGCGATTGATCGCATAATCGGTCAGCGACTCGGTGCGGACGATGGCTGCGGTTGCAAAGGGAGAGATTTGGTCCCCTGGCCCAGGTACCGCCGCTTCATACAGACGCATCGTCACCTTGATCGTATCCGGGTCGAGAGCAAGCTTGGGAAAGTCTTTTTTCAGCCGAGCTTTCAGTTTTTCACGCGCATAGGTGTTTAACGTGGGGATGTCGAACAGGAAAGATTTTCCTCCTTCACTGAGGATGTAGTACTGGCTGAACAGCTCGCGAAAACGCTTCAGATCTTCGATCGAACCTGAGCGAAACCACTTTGGAAGCATCGCGTCGAACAGGCAGTTATCGATCCTGACCCATAGCGCGTCGAGCATGTCGTTAAGTGGCTGATCGATCTCCTGAGCGGCGGCCAGGCTAGAAAAAAGCCCTGCCTCCAAGCGACAGCGTCTGGCCCGCAAACAGAGCTGGCGCAAGTCCTGCTCGCTGCGGCTCAAGCTTTGTTGCACCAACGCCTGGACAGCATGCCCATTGATGGAGTCCAGGCGCATTTCTACCGGACTGGTAGGGGAGTCGAGCAAATGGGCGCGTAATCGGGCCCGATCTGTCTCCCCCAATAGTTGCAACCAGCGCTCTTGGTCAACACCGGTCAGCTTGGCGTGCAAGGCACCCTGTAGCTGTACGAATGAGTCGAATTGACGCCAGCCCAGCGTACAGGACCAGAACATGAACGAGCCGGCAGGATCCAGCGACTGTTTGAGCACCAGGGTGTCGCACAACTTGGCGGGCGTATAGCTGCCAAACTTGAGTGAGACCGAGAACACCTCAGTGACTGGCGTGCCCAGGTTTTCGCGCACCGCGCGGGTCGGCCTGTCCAAGACTTGTTGCACTAGATTGATGGAATCGCTGTCAAGCCATTCCTGGCGCTTGCTCAGCGAAAGATCCAGGCGCATGGCATCTTCTCTTAGAGCAAGGGCGTTTTCAGAGGGTTGAAAGCTGGTGTCAGCCTCGCGCTGAAACCCGGTGTGCACCCGTTTGAAATAACGCGGGTACCCCTCGTTAAAGCCCGCCACGGCTTTGTCCATCATGTGATTGATCAGGTCTGCGCGAATCACGGGCGCTGCCGAAGAACCCTCGAAATGCAACTGCGCCCCCAAAGGCAAGGCTTCATCACGATGGCCGCTGAAACGCTCGAGCAGCATCGACACCAGATCCAGCGACAGCGAAAGCTGCGACTCGCTCACCGCGATGGGCTCGACCTCGACATCGGCAGCGTCACCCGGCTGCGACGTGAGCCATTGCACCTGGATCTCGGCGACATCAACTTCAGTGCCCGCGAGCACTGCGACCCAGGGCTGTAACACGGATTCGGCGTAGCGTTGCAAAATATCGTCCTGCTCACGCAAACGTAGGGCTCGCTCTTCGAACATCTGCGTCTTTTCGGGCCAGGACTCCGAATCCGGCTTCGTCGCCTGGCTGTCGATGCGCGGCTGACTTTGGTTGGCCTGGGCAACCTCGGCGGTCGTGGATGGCAATTGGGAACCCGCTTCATCCGCGGATTGAGGTTGAGCCCAGATCGCCGCAAACGTAAACGGTGCACCGAGGCTCCAACGTCCACCATCGAGTAGTAATTGACGTGGATCGAGCAACTGACGCACGTCCAGCGCGTCATCGATCATCGCCACGCGCTTGTCGGCATCACAGGTCAATGCCAACGCGTAGGAAAGATTATCGGACTGCATGGCGATCACCGAGTCCACTCGCTCGGTGACCAGTGAGGTCATGATCCTTTCCTGAGAGAGCTGTATCTTGTCCTCCGTAAGTAAGGACGGCTGATGTTCCAGTGCCAGCGCCGAACGCAACTTACCCCTCCCCTCGGACGTCGATACGTGTGTCGTCAGTGCTGCCAGGTCGGCGAATCGAGTCAATTCGTGACTGGGAGAAAACCACCACAAGGATTTGTCGCTTTGCCTGGTGCTCTGCAGGATGAAAGTTCCTGCCAGTGGGTAAGCCGCACTCTGACCAACACTGGCGGTCATTTTGTAGCAACGAAGTACAGCGGTGCTGGGAGTGCTGTCTGAGCCAGCTTGCAACAGTGACAGAACATCATTGAGCATTGACTCGCTCAGGGTCCCGTCATGGCGCCGTGCGTACAAGGCGCTGCGCAGGCTATCGCCAAAGCTTTCGACGGCCAGGTCTTTGCGCGTGCTACCCGCACGCCAGGTCTCACCCCAGTAACCGGTCAGTTCCGTGCCATAGCGTTCGGCGACGCCGGTGACCGCATCCTTGATTGCCTTGTCGAACAACGGAGTGTCGGCAGCACTGGCCGCCAATCCTCGCGTGTTGAGAAAGCGACGCTCCACTCCCTTTACCGGCTTGAGCTTGCGACAGTCGTCGAACGTGGCCTGAGCCAGTGTCTGAGTGATCAACACCGATCCAGCTTCGCTGCCCTGCGCCGTCACGAATTGCAGCAGATGAGTCGTGGGGTCGACTGTCATCGTCAGCGTCTTGCCAAGCTGGTGTTTCAGCGATTTTGTCGACGCTTCATATAAAGTTGGTGTCTTGAGCAGTTGTTCGTGCAGTTGAACGACCCGTTTCACCTGATGATCGACAATCGCCAGCATCTGCGCATGGAACGGATCACCTTCGACCTTTTCCGATTCGTACAAGCCACTGACATCATTTGCCGAAAACCGGGTGCGCAGCGCTGCCAGCAATGCCGGGCGATCGCTGAATGCCTCAATTCCATTGGCGAGCGTGTGCAGGTAGACCTTCGTGACACTGGTCTGAGTGTGACTGAGCATCAGTGCTGCCGACAGCTCCAACGGGTTGGTTGAACCGTCGTCGATCATCAGCCGATCAACCCTGACCGGGTCCGTGGCGTCTTTGATCGAAGGGCCAGTGAGCCCCTTCAGCCAGGTGTGCTCTGCGGCATCGATCACTTTCGCCTGCAAGGCAGTATCCAGCGCATCGATATAGCGCTGTTTGAGTGATGCACTGTGAAAATAGTGGGAAGTTGCAGCGGACATGTAAGCTCCTTGGTTGCATGCACCACCCAACGTCAGCGAAGCGCCGGTGAGTGGCATTGCCAAGAAGCGTAAGGATTAACATTGAGCTGACTGCGCTACATATTGCTGTGTATCTGCCATGTGTTTTCGTATTGACTGATTCGGCCACGCAGCGCATTCAGATCCTGTCCGCTGGCAGGTATCCGGGCAGCACAGAACCAGCGCGACTTGCTCCTGCCGTGTCAGCCCGCAGCGAGGTCGAGCATCGTCTTGATCAACCTGAGCTCTCGCCTCCGCTCCAGGCACCCGATGAAATGCTGATTGAGCAGCCCTTGCCCCATCAGTGGCACGGCAATGACTCGCGGGTCGCGACTGACTTCTATCGACGAAACGATGCCAATGCCCAGTTCCGCGGCCACCGCCTCGGTGACCGCTTCGCGGCTGTCGAGCTCCAACAGCACCCTGGGCTGTACGGCTGCATCCGCGCAGGCGGCGTCGAATGTACGGCGGGTAACAGAAGTCGGTTCGCGCAGCACCATGATCTGCTGATGAAGGCGCGCGATGTCGACTTCCAGCGCCAGAGCCCACTCATGCCCGGCGGGCAGCAAGGCACAGATTCGTGACTGCGCAAGCCGTTGCAGGTGCATGCCCTTGCGTGCCTCGACATTGGTCAGCACTGCCACATCGGCATGCTCGGACACCAGTGCGGCGAGGGTCTCCTGTGCGTTCCCCAACCGCAGATTGACCGTGATACCCGGGTACCTGGCCCGCAGCCGCGCCAGCATCGGCATCACCAGATGCGGGCCATCGGCCGCCACTTCCAGACGTCCGGTGAGCAACTGTCGATTGGCCTCCAGCAACGCCTGTGCCTCTTCAGCCATGCCGAACATCGCGCGGGTGATCGCCGCGAGCCTTGTGCCCTCCTCCGTCAGCTCGACCCGCCGCGCAGTGCGTCTGAGCAGCGTGATCTGGTAGTGATCCTCCAGCGCCTTCACATGCCCGGTGACGGCCGGCTGGCTGATGAACAGCCGCGCCGCGGCCCGGGTAAAACTGCCTTCACGCGCCACGGCATCGAAGGCGCGCAGTTGAAACAGATTCATGGCTATCGGCCTGACTTATAGTTCGGATAACAACAAGCAATTTGATTGATAGCCAGGCAAAGATCAACCTGTGTCCATCGCTTCCCGACGCTTCGAGGTCACGCTCCGATGAACACCGCTCAACCGATCCTGCTGACGCCCGGCCCTCTGACCACTTCGGCCCGCACCCGCCAGGCGATGCTGGCCGACTGGGGCTCGTGGGATGAACGCTTCAACCAGCTCACGGCCAGCGTCTGCCGCCAGTTGCTGGACATCATCAACGGCCACGACACCCACCACTGTGTGCCTTTGCAGGGCAGCGGCACCTTTGCCGTGGAAGCCGCCATCGGCACCCTGGTGCCGCGCGATGGCAAGGTGCTGGTGCTGATCAACGGCGCCTACGGCAAGCGTCTGGCGAAAATCTGCCAGGTGCTGGGCCGTAAGGTCTGCGTGTTCGAAACCGCGGAAAACCAGCCGACCACCGCTGCCGACGTTCAGGCGATGCTCGACGTCGATTCGGCAATCACTCACATGGCGCTGATCCATTGCGAGACCAGCACCGGGATTCTCAACCCGCTGGAACAGATCGCCGAGGTCGTAGCCCGCGCAGGCAAGCGCCTGATCATCGACGCCATGAGTTCTTTTGGCGCCCTGCCGATCGACGCCGCGCAGATCCCGTTCGACGCCTTGATCGCCGCTTCTGGCAAGTGCCTGGAAGGCGTGCCCGGCATGGGCTTCGTGTTCGCCCGCAAGGAAACCCTCGAAGCCGCTGGGGGCAACTCGCACTCGCTGGCCATGGACCTGCACGATCAACACACCTACATGGCCAAGACCGGCCAGTGGCGCTTCACCCCGCCGACCCACGTGGTCGCGGCGCTGCACGAAGCCTTGTTGCAGTACGCGGAAGAAGGCGGCCTGCCGGCCCGTCATGCGCGTTACACAGACAACTGCAATGCTCTGCACGATGGCATGCAGGCCCTGGGGCTGCGCAGCTTCCTGATGCCAGACATCCAGGCACCGATCATCGCCACCTTCCACGCGCCGCGTGATTCGCGCTACCGGTTCAAGGACTTCTACGAACGGGTCAAGGCCCGCGGTTTCATCCTTTACCCGGGCAAACTGACCGAAGTCGAGACCTTCCGCGTCGGCTGCATCGGCCATGTGGATCGCGCCGGCATGCAGGCCGCAGTCGAGGCCATCGGCCAGGTGCTGCGGGAAATGGAAGTGCTGGACATCTGACTCTATTCACTGTTTTTAAAGCTCGACTCCGAGGATTGACTCATGCGCTACAACCAACCCGACCAACTGCAGGCTTTGGTTCTCGACTGGGCCGGCACCGTCGTCGACTTCGGCTCCTTCGCCCCCACCCAGATCTTCGTCGAGGCCTTCGCCGAGTTCGACGTTCAGGTGTCCATCGAGGAGGCCCGTGGCCCGATGGGCATGGGCAAGTGGGACCACATCCGCACCCTGTGCAACGACCCGGCGATCGCCGAGCGCTATCGCAAGGCGTTCGGCCGCACGCCCACCGACGATGACGTGACCGCCATCTACGAGCGCTTCATGCCGTTGCAGATCGAGAAGATCGCCACCCACTCGGCGCTGATCCCCGGTGCGCTGGACACCCTGACGGGCCTGCGCGAAAAAGGCCTGAAGATTGGCTCATGCTCCGGTTACCCGGCCGTGGTGATGAAGAAAGTGGTGGAGCTTGCGGCGAAGAACGGCTATGTCGCCGATCATGTGGTGGCCACCGATGAAGTGCCCAACGGCCGCCCATGGCCGGCGCAGGCACTGGCCAACGTGATTGCGCTGGGCATCGACGATGTGGCGGCGTGCGTCAAGGTCGACGACACCGTGCCGGGCATTCTGGAAGGCCGCCGTGCAGGCATGTGGACCGTGGCGCTGGTGTGCTCGGGCAATGCCCTTGGGCTGACGTGGGAGGAGTATCAGGCGCTGGCCCCGGAAAAACTGGCGAGCGAACGGGCGCGGATTCACACACTGTTCGAAGGCTCGAAGCCGCACTATCTGATCGATACGATCAACGAACTGCCGCAGGTGATCGCGGATATCAACCGGCGGTTGGCCAACGGCGAGATGCCGCAAAGCGCCTGAATGCTGCATGGCATGGGCTTCTGCCGAAGGCGTGGGAGTCCGGCTTGCCGACGATCTGCCGGGAACCGGCAGCAAAGCCTGTGTGCAAGGTGTGTCAGATGCATACAGGCGTCCGGTTTCACGACTGCTGCGCAGCCGATCGCCGACAAGTCGGGCTCCTACGCCCTTCGGGCAGAATCAGCCCTTCTTGACGGTGCGCTCAACATGCGCCGCAAACGCATCGATGATGCTCTGCAGGAACGGACGGGTCTTGTCACTCAGCTTGCCCTGCTCATCGAAGAAGCTGCCGGCATTGCCCAAGTAAGCCTCTGGCTGCTGCATGCACAGCACGTCCAGGAACACGAACGACTGGCGCAGATGCTGGTTGGCGCCGAAGCCGCCGATGGCGCCTGGCGAGACACTGACCACCGCCGCAGGCTTGGCCTTGCCCCAACTGCTTTTGCCGTATGGGCGCGAGCCCACGTCGATGGCGTTCTTCAGGGCGCCCGGCACCGAACGGTTGTACTCGGGGGTGACGAACAGGAAGCCGTCAGCGCCTTGCAGGGCCTGACGAAACGCGGTGTAGGCCGCAGGTGGCGAATCGAGGTCGATGTCTTCGTTGTACAGGGGCAGATCGCCGATTTCGACGATGTTCAGCTTGATGCTCGCCGGTGCCAGCTCGGCCAGTGCCTTGGCGACCTTGCGGTTGAGCGACTCTTTTCTCAAGCTGCCGACGATCACTGCAATCGAATGAACCTGGCTCATGAACCTGACCTTCTTCTAGTGGAGGAGTGACAGTTATAGATGAAAGCTGCGAATTCTTCTGTGCAGATTTGTGCTTAATTTGATCGAGCCAGTCGATAGTAAAAGCGGGCTTTTCCGCCGCCTGTTCACGGTCGGTCGCGAGTATTTTTTCATCGAGCGAAAACCAACCCGCAAAACGGCGGTCTGAAAGCCTTGAGCGGGCAAGGCCCCTTCATCACCCACGGAACGGACTTGGCAGCAGACAGGGATTCAGCGCCTGCACTACCACGACGCAGGCGAAACGGGCAGTTTTTTCCAGAGGTTACAAAGCAGATGGCTTCAATTCTCGTTGGGCAATTCCTCGCACGCAATGCGGAAGGCCGCGTCTACCCTGTGCAGGAATTCCACGAATCGCAGTCCGACGAGGCTGACGGCACAACCACGGTAGTCACCTACAAACTGGTGATTGGTGATCGCGTCAACCACTTGGGCGGGGACGAATTCGAATTGGTGGCGTCCGGGATCAAGCTGACGCGGATCAGCTGAAACAACGCCCCGTAGCAGCACGGCTTGCCGGCGGGGCGATATGTCTGTGACGTAAATGTCGTCTGACACACCGCCCCGCCGGCATCGGAACGCCGCCCGGCCGTGCTGCTACACGGGTCATATGATGTTCAAGCGGCAGCATCATCGAAAAACAGGTACCAGAAAATCGCCGACTCCCGGCTCTCGGGGTCGATCGCGCGATAGCGCAGGTGATCCACCCCGCCCACCACGAACCCGTAACTTTCATACAACCTGCACGCAGCCAGGTTGTTGTTCTGGGTTTCCAGGGTGATGCCCGGCAGCCCGTGTTTGACTGCCCAGAACCGCGCCACGTCCAGCAGCTTGCGCGCCACACCATGGCGGCGCATCGCCGTGTCCACCGCCAATTCGTCGATATGGGCCAGGCCGTTCCAGTGCCTGCTGATGACGATATGGCCCACCGGGTCTTCATCCAGCCAGGCCACCAGCACCGTGCCATCTGCCGCATCGCGGTAATGGCAGAACTCTTCCGAATCGATGCCGTAGTTTTTCAGGTAAGGCTCGACCGCCTCGACCGGCCACTGCGCCACCGGCGCGCCGATCTGCACCTGGGCGTAACCGGTGACCGTGAAGGTGAATTCGCTGTTGAGGATGTAATCCTCGAAGCATTCGTCTGCCACACGAATGCTCAATTCAAGCTCGGCCGTCGCCACCTGGCGCCTCCTGCTCCAAGGTTTGCCTCGAAGGATCAGCCCTGCTGGGCCTGCGCTTCGAGAAGCTGGGTCCACAACGCCGGCGCACCCGCCGACTTGGCGATCACCGCCAGACGCGCGGCGTGATCGGCGAGCTCGGTTTCGCTGGCAACGATGACCCGGCCGGGTGTGCGATTGACGATCCGCCGCACTTCCGACGGCCGCTCGGCCCCGCCATCGCCATCACTGTTTCCGGCCAGCGACAAGGTAGTCTGGCCACCGGTCATCGCCAGATAGACGTCCGCCAGAATCTCGGAGTCGAGCAGCGCGCCGTGCAGTTCACGGTTGGAGTTGTCGACGTCGTAGCGTTTGCACAGCGCGTCGAGGCTGTTGCGCTGGCCCGGATGACGTTCCCGGGCCATGGCCAGGGTGTCGAGCACCGAGCAATAGCTGGAGATGTCCGAACGGTCTTTCTGGCCGATCAGCGCGAATTCATTGTTCAGGAAGCCGACGTCGAACGCCGCGTTGTGGATGATCAGCTGGGCGCCCTTGATGAACTCGTAGAATTCATCGGCGACCTCGGCAAACCGCGGCTTGCCGATCAGGAACTGGTCGGTGATGCCATGAACGCCGATCGCCCCTTCGTCACTGGAACGATCCGGCTGCAGGTAAACGTGAAAATGACGACCGGTCAGGCGTCGCCCGATCACCTCGACGCAACCGATCTCGATCACCCGGTGGCCGTCGGTGACGGGCATACCGGTGGTTTCGGTGTCGAGTACGATTCTTCGTTCTGTGATGTTGGTTTCTGCAGTCATGACCTGGCGCCTCGGTTTCAGGCGCGGATATTAACATGGGTGTTTTTGGGATGTCTGTTCGACCTTGTGGGAGCCGGCTTGCTGGCGAATGGGGTGTATCAGCCAATGCAATGTTGAATGGCACACCGCATTCGCCAGCAAGCCGGCTCCCACAACAGCAGTCAGCCGTGTTTGATCCGGCGCACCTCATCCACGCCGCGGTTGGCCAGCTGGTCGGCGCGCTCGTTGCCTGGGTGGCCGATATGCCCGCGCACCCATTTCCAGGTGACGCTGTGGCGGTTGACCTGCTCGTCGAGCTGCATCCACAGATCGGCGTTTTTCACCGGTTCCTTGGCCGCTGTCTTCCAGCCGCGTTTCTTCCAGTTGGTCATCCACTCGGTGATGCCCTTCATCACGTACTGCGAGTCGGTGACCAGAATCACCTCGCACGGGCGCTTCAATTCTTCCAGGCCACGGATCGCCGCCAAAAGCTCCATGCGGTTGTTGGTGGTGTTGGCTTCGCCGCCCCACAGCTCCTTTTCCACGCCCTTGCACACCAGCAACGCGCCCCAGCCGCCAGGGCCGGGATTGCCCTTGCAGGCACCATCGGAGAAAAGTTCTACGGTATCGCTCATTACGACTCTTTCCACAATTCAGAAGGCTGACCAGTTCGGCCCGCTCAGATCTCGGGCGTGCGCCGGTTGACCTTGGCCATCGGCAGGGGCAACAGCTTGCCCATCGGCTCGCGGCGCGGCATGCGCACCGGTCGCAGGCCGACCACCAATTTGCGCGCCACCAATAAATAGAAGCCGCCGCCGGGGCTCTGCCAGCCGTCGCCCAGGCGCTCGAGGCCCGACAGACGGTTTTGCCACAGCGGCGAAGCAAGGGGCGGACGATAGCACCCGAACCTGCGTTTCTCCAGCGCGAAGCCCAGCAGGTTGAGCCAGTCGCCGACCCGTGAAGGCGAGATGCAGCGGGCCCGGCGCAGGGCGTCGTTGGCGAAATAATGACGGATGCCCCAGGTGCTCCAGGGGTTGATGCCGATGATCAGCAGATGGCCACCAGGGCGCACACTGCTGGCCGCTTCGCGCAGCAGGCCATGGGGCGAGAGGCAGAAGTCCAGGCCATGCTGCATCACCACCACATCGGCGGCGTGCTCGCTCAAGGGCCAGGCCTGCTCTTCGCAGACGATCTCGACACCGGGCAGCGGTGCACCGAGCCGCACGTTGCGCTGCACCTGCTTGGCCGCCGGCGGGGTCTGCGCCGAAGGGCCGTAATGCACCAGATAACCGCCGAAGAAACGCTCCAGTTCTTCCTCGAGCACCCGCCGCTCTTCTTCGAGCAACAACTGCCCCACCGGCCCGGACAACCACGCTCGGGCAGCGCTGATCAACTCAAGCCATTCGGGGTCGGCCTGGGCGAACGCTTCATCGGTCATTTCCGGTCTCCTCGCGGGGTCCCTCGTGCGACTGGCTCGCACAGAAACGGTTCAGACTCTAAGATGCTTCTTTGTTTTCAAAAAAGCGAATCGCGCCATGATACAGATCGAAGCCCTGCCCGCTTTCTCTGACAACTACATCTGGTTGTTACAAGACAATGCCAGCAAGCGTTGCGCGGTGGTCGATCCGGGCGATGCCCAGCCTGTGCTGGCGTGGCTGGCACGCAACCCCGGCTGGGCGCTTTCAGACATTCTGGTCACCCACCATCACGCCGATCATACCGGCGGCGTCGCCGAGCTCAAGAGCGTCACCGGCGCCACGGTCTACGGCCCGGCCAATGAAAAGATTCCGGCGCGGGACGTGGCGCTGTCGGACCTTGACCAAATCACCGTACTCGGCCTGACGTTCGCCGTCCATGCGGTGGCGGGCCACACCCTGGGGCACATCGCCTTCTATCATGCAGACCCGCAACAGCCGGTGCTGTTCAGTGGCGACACGCTGTTTGCCGCCGGTTGCGGGCGGCTGTTCGAAGGCACCCCGCAGCAGATGCACGCCTCGCTCTCGCGCCTGGCCGCCCTGCCCGGCAACACCCGGGTCTACTGCGCCCATGAGTACACCCTGAGCAACCTGCGCTTCGCCGTGGCCGTGGAGCCGGACAACCCGGATGTGGTCGGCCGCTTCGAGGAGGTCACCCGCTGGCGCGCCGACAATCGCATCAGCCTGCCATCGAGCATCGAGCTGGAGCTGGCGACCAATCCGTTTCTGCGTGTCTCGCAATCTTCTGTCAAACAAAAAGCAGACGAACGGACAGGCACAGACCACAGCTCGCCCGCAGCGGTTTTTGCCACCTTGCGCGCGTGGAAAGATGTGTTCTAAAGGTGTTTGAAATTGGTACAAAAATTCTGAAAGGTTGACCGTTCCTGAGGCGCTTTCTAGAATCGCCCGACATTTTCGACTGGAACCACCTCCCAGCCAATGTCGTCATCTACACGAAAGCCCTTTAATTCCGACGCATTGACTCGGTTGGCACAGGCAATCGCGGTCGTTGCGAGCGCAACTCTGGCAGGCTGCCAAAGCACCGGCAGCCTGGTGCCAAGCAGCGCTGCGAGCACCGCTCATCCCCCCGCTTCGGTCAAGCCCAAGCAAGTATTCGTCGCCCGCAAACCGACCCCTCTGGCGCCGCCCCATGACGTATGGGAACGCATGCGCCAGGGCTTCCAGTTGCAGGACGGCAACGATCTGAACCCGCGTATCGACCAGCAGCGCCTGTGGTTCGCCAACAACCCGTCGTTCCTCGAAACGGCCGGCGAGCGTGGCAGCCTTTATATGCACTACATCGTCGAGCGCCTCGAAGAACGCAACATGCCGCTGGAGCTGGCCCTGCTGCCGGTGATCGAGAGCGCCTACAACCCGATGGCCCTGTCGCGCAGCGATGCGGCGGGTATCTGGCAGTTCATCCCGTCCACAGGGCGCTACTTCAACCTGCGCCAGACCAGCTTCTACGATGGCCGCCGTGACATCACCGCCTCCACCACCGCTGCCCTGGACTACCTGACCAAGCTGCACGACATGTTCAACGGCGACTGGCTGCTGGCACTGGCCGCCTACAACGCCGGTGAAGGCACGGTCAGCCGCGCCATCGAGCGCAACGAAAAGCTCAACCTGCCGACCGACTACTGGAACCTGCCGCTGCCGCAGGAAACCCGCGACTACGTGCCCAAGCTGCTGGCGCTGTCGCAGGTGGTCATGTCGCCGGAAGCCTATGGCGTCAACCTGAGCCCGATCGAGAACAAGCCTTACTTTGAAGTCGTCGAGCTCAACAAGCGCATGGACCTGTCGAAGGTAGCCGAGATGGCCAACATCGACGAGGACGAGCTGATCCAGCTCAACCCTGCCTTCAAGAAACGCCTGACCATCGACGGCCCGCAGCACCTGCTGGTGCCGACCTCCAAGTCGCAACTGCTGACCACCAGCCTGTCGAACATGAAACCCGAGGAGCTGGTGGACTGGCAGCAGTACCGCGTGCGCCCCGGCGACAGCCTGGCGAGCATCGCCAGCCGTTACAAGGTCTCCACCACCACGCTCAAGGACTTGAACAAGCTCTCGGGCAACCGCCTCAAGCGCGGCCAGGCATTGACCATTCCCGTGCAACCGGGCATGAAAACCGCGATGCCGGTGTTCGAGGAAGTGGCTGAAGTTGAAGAAACTCCGGCTCGCACCCGCACCTATAAAGTGAAGAAAGGCGACAACCTGGGGCAGATCGCCCGCATCAACAAGGTTGAAGTCAAGGACCTGCAGCACTGGAACAAGATGTCCGGCTACAACCTCAAGGTCGGCCAGACCCTGGTCATGCAGGACACCAGCAAGCCCGCAGCCAAGACCAGCGCCCGCGCAGTCGCCAAGAACAACAGCAAGGCGAAGGATCCCGAGGGCAAGGCCACGCAATACAAGATCCAGAAAGGCGATTCGCTGTATCTGGTGGCCAAACGTTTCAACGTCGAGATGCAACACCTCAAGCGCTGGAACCCGCGCAGCGGCCAGGCGCTCAAGCCAGGGCAGACACTGACGGTTTATCTGCCGCATTGATCTTTCAGACACTGATTGACCCGTAGGAGCGAATTTATTCGCGAATCGATCGTTCAACCGACACATCTCTATCAGCTGAACGATCTTTCGCGAATGAATTCGCTCCTACAGGGTTCACCATCGGCCCGGCCGCTCTACCCCACCCTTTTTCCATCCCATACAAGCTGTTACTGTGACCGACCGCTGCCTGGATCGAAGCCGACTTGATACGCCTTCTGCTGCTGTTTTCCAGCCTGGTCTTGAGCACGACAGCCGCCGCGACCATCAGCGAAAGCCATGGTTACGCCCAGTTCGGTGTCCTCAAGTATCCGGCCAGCTTCACCCATTTCGACTGGGTCAACCCCGAGGCGCCGAAGGCTGGCACCTTGCGGATCATGGCATTCGGCACCTTCGACACGCTCAACCCCTACACCTTCAAGGGCAGCAGCCCGATTTCCACGCCCAACTTCGGCCAGTACGGCGTCAGCGAGCTGAACGAGCCGCTGATGGTCGGCACCGGGCAATACGACCCGTCCGGCGATGAGCCGACTTCCAGTTACGGCCTGATCGCCAAGTCGGTGGAATACAGCGAAGACCGCAGCTGGGTGGTGTTCAACCTGCGCCCCGAAGCGCGCTTCCACGACGGCAAGCCGATCACCGCCTACGATGTCGCGTTTTCCTACCGCACGTTGCTACGCGATGGCCATCCGCAATACCGCACCGCGCTTCAGGAAGTGCAGCGGGTCGACATCCTCAATCGCCAGCGGATTCGCTTCGTATTCAAGCGCTCCGGCAATCCATTACTGATCCTGCGCCTGGGTGAGCTGCCGGTATTGCCGCAGCACTACTGGAAAAATCGCGACTTCAAGGCCACTACGTTCGAACCGCCAGTGGGCAGCGGGCCGTATCGGATTACCCAGGTGCGCCCTGGGCGCAGCCTGGTGTTCGAGCGGGTCAAGGATTACTGGGGCAAGGACCTGCCGGTCAACCGCGGCAAGTACAACTTCAACCGCGTGGAAGTGGAGTTCTACCGCGACGCCGATGTGGCGTTCGAAGCCTTCAAGGCCGGCGAGTTCGACATCTATATCGAGCACCAGGCCAAGAACTGGTCCACCGGCTACAACTTCCCCGCCGTGGCCAACGGCAGCGTGATCAAGGCGCAGATCCCGCACCGGATCCCGACGCAGACCCAGGGCCTGTTCATGAACACCCGCCGCGCGACCTTCGCCGACATCAAGGTGCGCGAGGCGCTGGGGCTGATGTTCAACTTCGAGTGGACCAACCGCACGCTGTTCAACGACGCCTACGCCCGCTCGACCAGTTACTACCCCAACAGCGAATTCACCGCAACGGACCTGCCATCGGGCCGCGAATTCCTGATGCTCTCGCCCTATCGCGAGCAACTGCCGGCCAGACTGTTCACTCAGCCGTTCAGCGTGTCGAAAACCGACGGCGGCGGCGTGCCTCGCGAGACGATTCGCAAAGCCTTGGGGCTGCTCGCCGAAGCGGGCTGGAAGTACACCGACCGAGGGCTGGCCAACAGTGCCGGGCAGCCGTTGCGATTCGAAATACTTCTGGTCAACCCCAACCTTGAACGGATCCTGCAACCGTACATCGAAGACCTGACCCGCATCGGCATCGACGCGCGCCTGCGCACGGTGGACCGCGCCCAATACAAGCAGCGGCTGGACCAGTTCGACTTCGACATGATTCTGATGACCCTGAACCAGACACTCAGCCCTGGCCTTGAGCAGTGGCAATACTTCCATTCCAGCCAGGCCAACGTGCGTGGCAGCAAAAACTACGCAGGCATCGCCAACCCGGTGGTGGACAACCTGCTCAACCAGCTGCTGGCCGCCAAGACCCGGGACGATCAGGTCGCGGCCACCCGGGCGCTGGACCGGGTTCTGCTCTGGCAGCACTACATGATTCCCAACTGGTACCTGAACAATCATCGTCTGGCGTACCGCAATCGTTTCGCCATGGTCACCACCCCGCCCTACACCCTGGGCCTGCGCGCGTGGTGGCTCAAGTCTTCGGAGAAAACCCAATGACCGCACTGCGCTCACTGACGCGGGCCAGCGGCCTGTTCCTGCTAGGGCTGGCCTGCTCCGCTCAGGCCGCTCCGCAACATGCCATCACCCTTTACGGCGAAGCCCCCAAGTACCCGGCCGACTTCAAGCACTTCGACTACGTCAACCCCGACGCGCCCAAGGGCGGCATCCTGCGCAGCGCAGGCTTCGGCGGCTTCGACAGCCTCAACCCGTTCATCAGCAAGGGCGTGCCTGCCGACGACATCGGCCTGATCTACGACACGCTGATGCGTCAGGGCCTGGACGAACCGTTCACCGAATACGGCCTGATCGCCGGCAAGATCGAAAAGGCCCCGGACAACAGCTGGGTGCGTTTCTACCTGCGTCCCGAGGCGAAATTCAACGACGGCCACCCGGTGCGCGCCGAAGACGTGGTGTTCAGTTTCGACACTCTGATCAAGGACGGCTCGCCGCTCTACCGCAGCTATTACGCCGACGTCGATCAAGTCGTCGCCGAAGATCCGCTGACCGTGCTGTTCAAGTTCAAGCACACCAATAACCGCGAGTTGCCGCTGATCATCGGCCAGTTGCC
This sequence comes from Pseudomonas sp. 2, assembly GCF_056627435.1. Taxonomy (NCBI): domain Bacteria; kingdom Pseudomonadati; phylum Pseudomonadota; class Gammaproteobacteria; order Pseudomonadales; family Pseudomonadaceae; genus Pseudomonas; species Pseudomonas sp. 2. The sequence goes on along the minus strand of NZ_JBWXNG010000010.1, from coordinate 111,575 downwards.
GGTGCTGCCCAAACATTGGTGGGCCACCCGCGATTTCAACAAGGGCAACCTGGAAATCCCGCTGGGCAGCGGGCCGTACAAGGTGGTCGAAGTCAAAGCCGGGCGCTCGGTGCGTTACGAGCGGGTCAAGGATTACTGGGGCAAAGACTTGCCGGTGAACAAGGGCTTTTACAACTTCGACCGGCTCTCTACCGACTACTACCGCGACAACACCGTTGCCCTGGAAGCGCTCAAGGCCGGCGCGTTCGATTACTGGCAGGAAATGACCGCGAAGAACTGGGCCACTGCCTACGACGTGCCGGCGGTGAGACAGGGCCGCCTGATCAAGGAAGAAATCGCCAACGGCAACCCGCAGGGCATGCAGGGCTTCATCTTCAACCTGCGCAGGCCTATGTTCCAGGACGCCCGCGTGCGCCAGGCGATCAGCCTGCTGCTGGACTTCGAATGGACCAACAAGCAGCTGTTCTTCAGCAGCTACACCCGCACCAAGAGCTATTTCGACAACTCGGAAATGGCCTCCCGCGGCCTGCCTTCTGAAGCAGAGCTGAAAATCCTCGACCCGCTGCGCGCGCAATTGCCACCGCAGGTGTTCACCGATGAATTCAAGCTGCCGGTCACCGATGGCAGCGGCATCATTCGCGATCAGCAGCGCAAGGCCTTTGCCCTGCTCAAGGAGGCGGGCTGGAAGATCGTCGGCGACAAGATGGTCGACACCGAAGGCAAACCGGTGAGCATCGAGTTCCTGCTGGCGCAGACCGAGTTCGAGCGCGTATTGCTGCCGTTCAAGCGCAATCTGGCGGACATCGGCATCAATCTGGAGATTCGCCGGGTCGACGTGTCGCAGTACATCACCCGCCGCCGCTCGCGTGATTACGACATGATCGTCGGCAGCTTCCCGCAGTCCAGCTCACCGGGCAACGAACAGCGCGAATACTGGGATTCCTCGGCCGCCGACAAGCCCGGCAGCTACAACCTGATCGGCCTGAAGGATCCGGCAGTCGACACGCTGGTCAGCGGCCTGATCAACGCCGACTCGCGTCAGAGCCTGATCGACCACACCCGCGCGCTGGATCGCGCCCTGCTGTGGGGCTACTACGTGATCCCCAACTGGCACATCAAGACCTGGCGCCTGGCCTACTGGGACCATCTGGGGCATCCAAAGAAATCGCCGCTGTACGACATCGGCACCATGACCTGGTGGGTCAAGCCCGACACCACGCCGGCCATTTCGGTGCAGCCTGCCGATGACGCGGCCGCGCCTGACGCCCCTTCCAAGGACACGGAGCAATAGCATGCTGGCGTACATTCTGCGGCGCTTGCTGCTGATCGTGCCGACCTTGTTCGGCATCCTGCTGATCAACTTCGTGATCATCCAGGCCGCGCCCGGCGGCCCGGTGGAACAGATGATCGCCAAGCTCGAAGGCTTCGAAGGCGCCACCAGCCGCATCGCCGGCGGCGGTGCCGAGGTCTCCGTGGCGGGCTCCAACTACCGCGGCGCGCAGGGGCTGGACCCGGCGCTGATCAAGGAAATCGAGCACATGTACGGGTTCGACAAGTCGGCCCCGGAACGCCTGTGGATCATGGTCAAGAACTACTCGAAGCTGGACTTCGGCGACAGTTTCTTCCGTGACGCCAAGGTCATCGACCTGATCGCCGAAAAGATGCCGGTGTCGATCTCGCTGGGGCTGTGGAGCACCCTGATCATGTACCTGGTCTCGATCCCGTTGGGGATCGCCAAGGCCACGCGCCACGGCAGCCATTTCGACGTCTGGACCAGCTCGGCGATCATCGTCGGCTATGCGATCCCGGCGTTCCTCTTCGCCATCCTGCTGATCGTGGTCTTCGCCGGCGGCAGCTATTTCGACTGGTTTCCGCTGCGCGGGCTGACCTCCAGCAACTTCGACGAGTTGAGCTGGGCGGGCAAGATCGGCGACTACTTCTGGCACCTGGTGTTGCCGATCACCGCGCTGGTGATCGGCAACTTCGCCACCATGACCCTGCTGACCAAGAACAGCTTTCTCGACGAGATCGGTAAACAGTACGTCATTACCGCAAAAGCCAAGGGCCTGACCCAGCGCCGGGTGCTCTACGGCCATGTATTCCGTAACGCGATGCTGTTGGTGATCGCCGGTTTCCCGTCGGCATTCATTGGCATTTTCTTCACAGGCTCCCTGTTGGTCGAAGTGATCTTCTCCCTCGACGGCCTCGGCCTGATGAGCTTCGAGGCGGCGATCAATCGCGACTACCCGGTGGTGTTCGGCACCCTGTTCATCTTCACCCTGCTGGGGCTGGTGGTGAAACTGATCGGCGATCTGACCTACACGCTGGTCGACCCACGTATCGACTTCGACCGCAGGGATCATTGATATGACGTTGTCCCCTCTCAATCGACGCCGTTTCGAACGCTTCAAGGCCAACAAGCGCGGCTGGTGGTCGTTGTGGCTGTTCCTGATTTTGTTCTGCCTGAGCCTTGGCGCCGAGCTGATCGCCAACGACAAACCACTGATCGTCAAATACGACGGCCAGTGGTACTTCCCGGTGTTCGAGCGCTACCCGGAAACCACCTTCGGCGGCGAATTCCCGCTGGAGGCCAACTACAAGAGCCCGTACATCAAGGAACTGATCGCAGCGAAGGATGGCTGGACGCTGTGGGCGCCGATCCCGTTCAGCTACCAGAGCATCAACTACGACCTGAAAGTGCCGGCCCCCGCCCCGCCCTCGCGGGAAAACCTGCTGGGCACCGATGACCAGGGCCGCGACGTGCTGGCCCGGGTGATCTATGGCTTCAGGGTCTCGGTGCTGTTCGCCCTGACGCTGACCGTACTCAGCTCGATCATTGGTGTGATTGCCGGTGCACTGCAGGGCTTCTATGGCGGCTGGGTCGACCTGGTGGGCCAGCGCTTCCTGGAAATCTGGTCGGGCCTGCCGGTGCTGTACCTGCTGATCATCCTCGCCAGCTTCGTGCAGCCCAACTTCTGGTGGCTGCTGGGCATCATGCTGCTGTTCTCCTGGATGAGCCTGGTGGACGTGGTGCGCGCCGAGTTCCTGCGCGGGCGCAACCTGGAATACGTGCGCGCCGCCCGCGCCCTGGGCATGCAGAACGGCGGGATCATGTTCCGCCACATCCTGCCCAACGCCATGGTTTCGACCATGACCTTCATGCCGTTCATCCTCACCGGCGCCATCGGCACCCTGACCGCGCTGGACTTCCTGGGCTTCGGCCTGCCCGCAGGCTCGCCGTCGCTGGGCGAGCTGGTTGCACAGGGCAAGTCCAACCTGCAGGCGCCATGGCTGGGCATCAGCGCTTTTGCCGTGCTGGCCCTGATGCTGAGCCTGCTGGTGTTCATTGGCGAATCGGCCCGTGACGCGTTCGACCCGAGGAAATGAGATGAATCAGGACAATCTGATCGAAATCCGCAACCTGTCGGTCGAGTTCGTCACCGGCGAGAAAGTCCAGCGCGTGGTCGAAGGCATCAGCTTCGACATTCGCAAGGGCGAAACCCTGGCGCTGGTCGGCGAAAGCGGATCGGGCAAGTCGGTCACCGCCCATTCGATCCTGCGACTTTTGCCCTATCCGCTGGCCCGGCACCCGACCGGCACCATCAAATACGCGGGCGAAGACCTGCTGCACACCAGCGAAAAACGCATGCGCGCCATTCGCGGCAACCGCATCGCGATGATCTTCCAGGAGCCGATGACCTCGCTCAACCCGCTGCAATCGGTGGAAAAGCAGATCAACGAAGTGCTCGGCCTGCACAAGGGCCTGACCGGCAAGGCCGCCACACGGCGCACCCTGGAGCTGCTGGAGCTGGTGGGTATCCCTGAGCCGCGCAAACGCCTCAAGGCGCTGCCACACGAGCTCTCAGGCGGCCAGCGCCAGCGGGTGATGATCGCCATGGCCCTGGCCAACGAGCCGGAACTCTTGATCGCCGACGAGCCGACCACTGCGCTGGACGTCACGGTGCAGCTGAAAATTCTCAAGCTGCTCAAGGAATTGCAGGCCCGCCTGGGCATGGCGCTGCTGCTGATCAGCCACGATTTGAACGTGGTTCGACAAATAGCCAACCGAGTATGTGTCATGCAGCGCGGTTGCATCGTCGAACAGGCATCGTGCGAAGAACTGTTCCGCGCGCCGCAACATCCGTACACCTGCGAATTGATCAGCGCCGAACCCAAAGGCGGTCCGGCGGACAACGCGCCGGGCGCGCCGATGCTGGAAGTCGAGGACCTCAAGGTCTGGTTTCCGATCAAGAAAGGCGTGTTCAAGCGCACCGTCGATCACGTCAAGGCCGTGGACGGCATCCACTTCAGTCTGCCCCGGGGCCAGACGCTGGGGATCGTCGGCGAAAGCGGCTCGGGCAAATCGACATTGGGGCTGGCGATCCTGCGCTTGATTCGCAGCGAAGGCCAGATACGCTTTCAGGGCAATTCGCTGGCGTGCCTGAAGCAGGATCAGGTCAGGCCCCTGCGCCGGCAAATGCAGGTGGTGTTTCAGGACCCGTTCGGCAGCCTGAGCCCGCGCATGTCGGTGTGTGACATCGTTGGCGAAGGCCTGCGGATACACAAGATTGGTACACCCGCCGAACAGGAAACGGCGGTGGTCGAAGCACTCAAGGAGGTAGGTCTGGACCCGGCAACCCGGCACCGCTACCCCCATGAGTTTTCCGGCGGACAGCGGCAAAGGATCGCCATCGCACGGGCATTAGTGTTAAAACCTGCGCTGATTTTACTGGACGAGCCCACTTCGGCGCTCGACCGGACCGTTCAGCGCCAGGTGGTGGAGCTTTTGCGCTCCCTGCAAAGCAAGTACAACCTGACCTATTTGTTTATCAGCCATGACCTGGCGGTAGTCAAAGCGCTGAGCCACCAGTTGATGGTGGTCAAGCAGGGCCAGGTGGTCGAACAGGGTGTGGCCGAGGATATCTTCGCCGCACCGCAACATCCTTATACACAGCAGTTGCTGGAGGCCGCTTTCCTGGCACCGGCAACTGTCGATTAACCTGAAGAGGAACAAACCATGGGTTTTCTCGCCGGTAAGCGCGTCCTGATCGTCGGTGTCGCCAGCAAACTGTCCATCGCATCCGGCATCGCTGCCGCCATGCATCGCGAGGGTGCTGAGCTTGCCTTCACCTACCAGAACGAAAAACTCAAAGGCCGCGTGGAAGAATTCGCCGCTGGCTGGGGTTCGAGCGCCGACCTGTGCTTCCCTTGCGACGTTGCCAGCGATGAAGAAATCGCCAAGGTCTTCGAAGAACTGAGCAAGAAGTGGGATGGCCTGGACTGCATCGTTCACTCCGTAGGTTTCGCCCCGGGCGACCAGCTGGACGGTGACTTCACCCAAGCCACCACCCGCGACGGTTTCCGCATCGCGCACGACATCAGCGCCTACAGCTTCGTGGCACTGGCCAAGGCCGGTCGCGAGATGATGCAAGGCCGCAATGGCAGCCTGCTGACCCTGTCGTACCTGGGCGCCGAGCGCACCATGCCGAACTACAACGTGATGGGCATGGCCAAGGCCAGCCTTGAAGCCGGCGTTCGTTACCTGGCCCGCAGCCTGGGCCCGGATGGCACCCGCGTCAACGCGGTATCGGCTGGCCCGATCCGTACCCTGGCCGCTTCCGGTATCAAGAACTTCCGCAAGATGCTGGACGCCAACGAAGCCCAGACCCCGCTGCGTCGCAACGTGACCATCGAAGAAGTCGGCAACGCCGGCGCCTTCCTGTGCTCGGACCTGGCCTCGGGTGTGAGCGGTGAGATCATGTACGTTGACGGTGGTTTCAATACGACTGCGATGGGTGATCTGCAGGACTGAGATTTTTAGGTGATTCCTGAAGCGATGCTGCTTTGTGAATCGGCGCGAAATCTGTAGGAGCCGGCTTGCTGGCGAAGACGGTGGGTCAGACGGCGATGAGCTGGCTGGCCTGCCGTTTTTTTTGGCGTTTTTCAGGTCCGGATTTGGTGGTGAGGCTGCTTTCTGTTGTTCTGGCTAACGCCAGACCTGTTTCGACTTCGCCAGATCAAGAGCGCTCTTCCTAACGTCAGACCTGTTTCGACTTCGTCGAGTTACTTGGAAAAGTCGGAATGCCGCACCACCCCCAAGTAACCAAGGGGTCCTGCTCCTGGCTTGGGTCCTCCTTCGTCGGACTTCCTTCATTCCGGTCCCGCTCCGTGGGCCCGGCGCGAATGGGCCATCCATGGCCCCGCGCCTCGCGCGGCATCCATGCCGCTTGGCCCACTCCACGAGACCTCCATTCAGCCTGCACCCAAGTCGCGTCTTGTGGTGTCTGGGCTATCGCGCATAAAGATCAAAATCAAAAGCCAGATCAAGAGTGTGTGGGAACGATCAGATGCTTTTGCTTTGCTCTACTCTTGATCTTCATGCGCAACGTCTCAGGCGACGCAAAACGCGACTTGGGCGCAAGGCCGGAACGCAGGTGATGTGGAGTGGGTCGAGCCGCATGGATGCGGCGAGAGGCGCGTTGGGCCATGAATGGCCCTTTCGCGCCGACCCACGGAACATCGCCTTCGTTACGGGAACCCGACGAAGGAGGGCCAAGCCAGGAGCAGGACACCTTGGTTACTTGGGTGTCTTTTCCAAGTAACTCGACGAAGTCGAAACAGGTCTGGCGTTAGCCAGAACCCATCAGCGGCAACACCAAAACCGCAGCTATACACAGCTCAAAACCCCACCGCCAAAAAACAAAAAAGCCCCGATCCAAACGAACCGGGGCTTTATGTTTGTCAGCCTTGAGCGCTGATCAATACTTCTCGATCTTCGCCGCCGACTGCAACTGCGACTGGTACGACTCGAAGTCCTGACGCCCCTCACGGGAAGCCAGGAAACGCCGGTACTGCGTCTTCTCCGCATCAGTCGCCGGCGCTGCCTGATTCACGCCATTGAGGCGCACAATCACGAAGCTGCCATCCGCGGCCGTCAGGCTGCCGTAGACCGGCTTGTCCTTGGCCTCAGGCTTGGGCATGCGGAACAGCGCCTGCAGCACCTGAGGATCGACCCCCTCCTGACCGCGCGACGCCGCTTCCACCACCTTCCAGCTCTGACCTTCCTGTTTGGCCGTGTACGGCGTCTTGCCGTCACGCAGGCCGGCCAGCAGCGCCTCGCCCTTGGCCTTGATGGCCTCGCTGGCGTGGTTCTTGACCAACTGCGCGCGAATCGCATCGGACACTGCTTCCAGCGGCAACTGCTCAGGCTGACGGTGCTCCTTGACGTGCACCACCACGGTGGTTTCCGGATCGAGTTCCAGCGCTGCGCTGTTGGAGCCCTCTTCCATCACTTCCTGGCTGAACGCGGCCTGGATCACGGCACGGTTGGCCGCGATGCCTTCGCCGCCCTCACGACCGAATGCCGGGGTAGTCTGCACCTTCAGGCCCAGGTCCTGAGCTGGCTGGACCAGATCGGACGCTTCGTACGCGGCATCCTGCAATTTCTTGCTGGCGTCGACGTAGCTCTGCTCGACCTGCGCCGATTTCAGATCGTGGGTCAGCTTGTCTTTCAGACTGGCGAAGGTCGGCACCACCGGCGCCTCGACGCCCAGCAGCTTGATCAGGTGCCAGCCGAACTGGCTGCGCACCGGCTGCGAGACCTGATCCTTGTTCAGCGCGTACAGCGCGTCTTCGAAGGCCGGGTCGTAAACGCCCTTGCCGGCGTAACCCAGATCACCGCCCTTAGCGGACGAGCCCGGGTCCTGGGAGAACTCCTTGGCCAGTGCGGCGAAGTCTTCACCCTTGGCCAGGCGCTGCTGGATCTCTTCGACCTTAGCCTTGGCCTGGGCATCGCTGGTCTTGTCGTTGACTTCGATCAGGATGTGCGCAGCGCGACGCTGCTCGGCCAGATTTGCGATCTCTTTCTGATACGCCGCCTGCAGATCAGCGTCCTTCACCGAAACCTTGTCGAAGAACGAGGATTTCTTCAGTTCGATGTAGTCCAGCACCACTTGTTCAGGGCTCAGGAATTCCTTGGCGTGCTGATCGTAGTGAGCCTTGACCTCATCGTCGCTGACCTTGATGTTGGCAGGATCGGCCGGCAGGGTCAGAGTGGCGAAATCGCGGGTCTGTTTTTCCAGACGGGCGAACGCGTCGACCTGAGCGTCGGTGATGAATGCGCTGCCTGCAATGCCGGCGCGGATCTGGCCGATCAGCATTTCCTGACCGAGGATCTCGCGAAATTGCATGCGGCTGTAACCAAGCTGGCGAATGACCTGGTCGAAACGATCGGCGTTGAACTTGCCGTCGACCTGGAATTCAGGCGTCATCAGCATCTGCTGATCCAGCGCAGCCTCGGAGAAGCCGAACTTGGCATCGGCCGCGCCTTGCAGCAGCAGCTTGCGATCGATCAGGCCTTTGAGGGCCGAGTCGCGCAGCATTTTTTCGTTGAGCATCGCAGGATCGAAATCCTTGCCCAACTGTTGCATGAGCTGACGGCGTTGCATCTCGACCGCCTGACCCAGATCGTTCTGACTGATTGCGTCGCCGTTGACCGTCGCGGCATCCTGAGAATGACTGGTGGCCCTGAAAATGGCGTCGAAACCGGTCAAGGCCATCAGAACAACAATGACTCCGATAATGGTCTTGGCAATCCAGCCTTGTGAATTGTCCCTGATGTTTTGCAGCATGTGTCCCCCAGAACGGTTGCCTGTGACTCACCAACCGCCGAGCGTGGGTAGAATCCGGATAGAAGAAAGGCGCATCCGAGGATGCGCCTTCTCGTAACGTGCAAAGCGGACAGGGTTCGAATGTGCGTCCCCTGAGGTGACAGGCCAGCGCTTGACCAACCGCACTTGCCGCTTTGCGACCAGGACAGAGGTAACGCTGTCCTGGGTCGGCAAAGGTAAAAAAGAAACTTAGTTGACCGCTTCTTTCAGAGCTTTACCGGCTTTGAAGCCTGGCTTCTTGGCAGCCGGGATTTCCAGAGTCTTGCCGGTCTGCGGGTTGCGGCCGGTACGGGCAGGACGATCAGTTACGGAGAAAGTGCCGAAGCCAACCAGTACAACAGAGTCGCCAGCCTTCAGAGCGCCAGTGACGGATTCGATTACTGCGTCCAGCGCACGGCCAGCAGCAGCTTTCGGGATGTCAGCGGATGCGGCGATAGCATCAATCAGTTCCGACTTGTTCACTCTAAGTCCCCTTATATCTATATTGAGTATATTTTCTAAGTTTTTTGGTGTAGCCAAACGAACGCTGTATGGCCTGCAGACGCTTCAAAGAGCCGCTTTATAACAAGGGCTCTAAAAAGCTGTCAAGGAAGGCCCCCCAGACTAATGCGTGCTAATTCTTTCCTTTGACTCAGACTCGCGTTTTTCATCCTTTGCAACCATCTCCGGAGCCACATCCGGCAAGGGCTCCGGCGCGTATTGCAGCGCAATTTGCAGGACTTCGTCAATCCATTTAACCGGTTTGATCTGCAGATCCTGCTTGATATTGTCAGGAATTTCTTTCAGGTCACGCACGTTTTCTTCTGGAATGATCACCGTTTTAATTCCACCGCGGTGAGCGGCCAGCAGTTTTTCCTTCAGACCGCCGATCGCCAGCACTTGCCCACGCAGGGTAATTTCGCCGGTCATCGCCACATCGGCGCGCACCGGGATCTGGGTCAGCGCCGAAACCAGGGCCGTGCACATGCCTACACCTGCGCTAGGGCCGTCTTTTGGCGTCGCCCCTTCCGGCATGTGGATGTGCGTGTCGCGCTTCTCGTGGAAGTCCAGCGGGATGCCCAGGCTCTTGGCCCGGCTGCGTACCACGGTCTGTGCGGCGGTGATGGATTCGACCATCACGTCACCCAGCGAACCGGTCTTGATCAGTTGACCCTTGCCCGGCACCACGGCCGCTTCGATGGTCAGCAGTTCGCCGCCCACCTGCGTCCACGCAAGGCCTGTCACCTGACCGATCTGGTCCTGTTGCTCGGCCAAACCGTAGCGGAATTTGCGCACACCGAGGAAGTTTTCCAGGCTCGCGGCGGTGACCACCACGGTGAAACGCTTCTCGCCGGCGTGTTCCTTGACCGCCTTGCGGCAGACCTTGGCGATCTGGCGCTCCAGGCCGCGCACGCCCGCTTCACGGGTGTAGTACCGGATAATGTCGCGTATGGCCTCTTCTTCGAACTCGATTTCACCTTTTTTCAGGCCGTTGGCAGCGATCTGCTTGGGCGAGAGGTACTTGGTGGCGATGTTGATCTTCTCGTCCTCGGTGTAGCCCGGCAGACGGATCACTTCCATACGGTCCAGCAGGGCCGGTGGAATGTTCATCGAGTTGGACGTGCAGAGGAACATCACGTCCGAGAGGTCGTAGTCGACTTCCAGGTAATGGTCGTTGAAATTGTGGTTCTGCTCAGGGTCGAGCACCTCAAGCAGTGCCGAAGCCGGGTCGCCACGCATGTCGCTGCCCATCTTGTCGATTTCATCGAGCAGGAACAGCGGGTTGCGCACGCCCACCTTGGTCATTTTCTGGATCAGGCGACCCGGCATCGAACCGATGTAGGTGCGACGGTGACCACGGATTTCAGCCTCGTCACGCACGCCGCCCAGGGCCATGCGCACGAACTTGCGGTTGGTGGCGTGGGCGATGGACTCGGCCAGCGAAGTTTTACCCACGCCAGGAGGACCGACCAGACACAGTACCGGGCCACGAATTTTCTTCACGCGCTTCTGCACGGCGAGGTATTCGAGGATCCGCTCTTTGACTTCTTCCAGGCCGTAGTGGTCGGCGTCGAGGATGTCTTCGGCGCGAGCCAGGTCCAGACGCACCTTGCTCTGGGCCTTCCACGGCACCTGCACCAGCCAGTCGATGTAGGAACGCACGACGGTGGCTTCAGCCGACATCGGCGACATCTGCTTGAGCTTGTTCAGCTCGGCAGTGGCCTTGGCCATGGCATCTTTCGGCAGGCCGGCAGCATCGATGCGCTTTTTCAGCTCTTCGATTTCGTTGTGGCCTTCGTCGCTGTCGCCGAGCTCCTTCTGAATGGCCTTCATCTGCTCATTCAGGTAGTACTCGCGCTGGCTGCGCTCCATCTGTTTTTTCACGCGGCCGCGGATGCGCTTCTCGACCTGCAGCAGGTCGATCTCGGCATCCAGCAGCGCCAGCACGTGCTCGACGCGGGCGGCCAGGTCGATGATTTCGAGGATTTCTTGCTTCTGCTCGATTTTCAGCGCCATGTGCGCCGCCATGGTGTCGACCAGGCGGCCCGGCTCATCGATGCTGTTGAGCGAGGACAGGACTTCAGCCGGGACCTTCTTGCCCAGCTGTACGTATTGTTCGAACTGCGCCAGCAGGCTGCGCACGAACACTTCGGATTCGCGGTCAGCGGCATCGGCTTCTTCGATCAGTGCGACTTCGGCACGGCAGTGGCCATCCACTTCCATGAAGCGCTCGACCGAACCCCGCTGCTCGCCTTCGACCAGTACCTTGACGGTGCCATCAGGCAATTTCAGCAGCTGCAATACGGTTGCAACCGTACCCACGCTATAAAGAGCGTCTTCACCAGGATCATCGTCTGCTGGGTTTTTCTGCGCCAGAAGCAGGATCTGCTTGTCGCCGGTCATCGCGGCCTCAAGGGCCTCGATGGACTTCTCGCGCCCCACGAACAGTGGGATCACCATGTGCGGATACACCACGACATCGCGCAATGGCAAAAGAGGCAATTCAATGGTCGTCTTCATGATTTCGCCTCTACGGCGGCCTTAAGGCCATGGACAGATAAAAATAAGCTGAAAACCAAGATGGGGGCACCGCTGCAAAAATACAAGCTTGGGTTTGAGTTAATGAGAAAGTGATGCCCAAACGCGAAAAGGGGCCCGAGGGCCCCTTTTGTTCTTCCAGTCGCCCGGTGCGTAGCCCAGAGGGTTACGCGTCGGGAGCCGCCTTGGCTGGTGGCTCGCTGTTTTCGTAGATCAGCAGCGGCTTGGAGCTGCCCTCGATCACGCTTTCGTCGATCACCACCTTGCTCACGTCGGTCTGCGACGGGATTTCGTACATGGTGTCGAGCAGAACGCCTTCGAGGATCGAACGCAGGCCACGAGCACCGGTCTTGCGCTCCAGCGCGCGACGTGCAACCGACTTCAGTGCGTCGGTGCGGAACTCCAGGTCCACGCCTTCCATCTCGAACAGCTTGGCGTACTGCTTGGTCAGCGCGTTCTTCGGCTCGGTCAGAATCTGCATCAGCGCAGCTTCGTCCAGCTCGTCGAGCGTTGCCAGTACTGGCAGACGGCCCACGAATTCCGGAATCAGACCGAACTTGACCAGATCGTCAGGCTCGACCTCACGCAGGGACTCGCCCACCTTCTTGCCTTCTTCCTTGCTGCGCACTTCAGCGTTGAAGCCGATGCCGCCCTTGGTGGAGCGATTCTGGATGACCTTTTCCAGGCCCGAGAACGCACCGCCGCAGATGAACAGGATGTTGCGCGTGTCCACTTGCAGGAATTCCTGCTGTGGGTGCTTGCGACCGCCCTGCGGCGGAACGGAAGCCACGGTACCCTCGATCAGCTTCAGCAGGGCCTGTTGCACGCCCTCGCCCGATACGTCGCGGGTAATGGAAGGGTTGTCGGATTTGCGCGAAATCTTGTCGATTTCGTCGATGTAGACGATACCCATCTGGGCCTTCTCGACATCGTAATCGCATTTCTGTAACAGCTTCTGGATGATGTTTTCCACGTCCTCACCCACATAACCGGCTTCAGTCAGGGTGGTGGCGTCGGCGATGGTGAACGGTACGTTGAGCAAACGTGCCAGCGTTTCCGCGAGCAGGGTCTTGCCCGAGCCGGTAGGCCCGATCAGCAGGATGTTGCTCTTGCCCAGTTCAACGTCGTCATTTTTCTTGTCGCGCTGGTTCAGGCGCTTGTAGTGGTTGTACACCGCTACTGCGAGAACCTTCTTGGCACGCTCCTGACCGATGACATACTGGTCAAGGATGCCGCTGATTTCTTTCGGCGATGGCAGTTTATGCGCGCTGCTTTCTGCCTGTGCTTCCTGCACCTCCTCGCGGATGATGTCATTGCACAGGTCGACGCACTCGTCACAGATAAATACCGAGGGGCCGGCAATCAATTTGCGTACTTCATGCTGGCTTTTGCCGCAGAAGGAGCAATAAAGCAGTTTGCCGTTGTCCTCGCCGTTGCGGGTGTCAGTCATTCGATCGATCCAATCCGGTAGGCTTGCAACACAAGATGAAGGCAATTGCGGGCTTTTTCAAGTCCACAGGTGGCACGCGCGTGCATGTCACCTGTGGATGACCGCCCGTTCAGGCAATCACTTGATCATTTGACGCTTGTCGAGCACCGAGTCCACCAGACCGTATTCAGCAGCGCGTTCGGCGCTCATGAAGTTGTCGCGGTTGGTGTCACGCTCGATGGCTTCAAGCGATTGACCGGTGTGATGAGCCAGCAGTTCGTTCAGGCGCTGGCGAATGTACAGGATCTCCTTGGCGTGGATGTCGATGTCCGACGCCTGACCCTGGAAACCGCCCAGCGGCTGGTGAATCATCACGCGCGAGTTCGGCAGCGCGAAACGCTTGCCCTTGGCGCCGCCCGCCAGCAGGAACGCGCCCATGCTGCAGGCCTGGCCCATCACGGTGGTGGACACGTCAGGCTTGATGAACTGCATGGTGTCGTAGATCGCCATGCCGGCCGTCACCGAACCGCCTGGGGAGTTGATGTAGAGATGGATATCCTTGTCCGGGTTTTCCGCTTCCAGGAACAGCAACTGCGCCGAGATCAGGTTGGCCATGTAGTCTTCAACCGGGCCGACCAGGAAGATCACGCGTTCCTTGAGCAGGCGGGAGTAGATGTCATAGGCGCGTTCGCCACGGGCGGACTGCTCGATAACCATCGGGACCAGGCCGCCAGCGGCCTGGATGTCAGAGTTCTGCTGAATATAAGAATTGCGGGACATGTCTCGCATTCACTCCCAAATAGTCATGTCTTGAATACGCATAAGCCAGCACGAAGGCTGGCTTATGGTGTTTTCGAACGAGAGAGGAAATCAGTCGGCTTTTGGAGCTTCTACCGGCTTGACTGCTTCTTCGTACGAGACCGCTTTGTCGGTCACGCTCGCTTTCTGCAAAACAGTATCCACAACTTGTTCTTCCAGCACAACCGAACGAACTTCGTTCATTTGCTGTTCGTTCTTGTAGTACCAGGCCACAACCTGCTCTGGCTCCTGATAAGCGGATGCCATTTCCTGGATCAGCTCGCGAACGCGGGCTTCGTCAGGCTTGAGGTCGAACTGCTTGACCACTTCGGCAACGATCAGGCCCAGCTCGACGCGGCGCTTGGCCTGCTCTTCGAACAGCTCGGCTGGCAGTTGGTCCGGCTTGATGTTGCCGCCGAACTGCTGAACGGCCTGAACGCGCAGACGGTTGACTTCGTTTTCCAGCAGCGCTTTAGGCACTTCAATCGGGTTGGCAGCCAGCAGGCCGTCCATTACCTGGTTCTTGACCTTGGATTTGATCGCCTGACGTAGTTCGCGCTCCATGTTCTTGCGAACTTCGGTGCGGAAACCTTCCAGGGTCGCTTCCTTGATGCCGAACTGGTTGAAGAACGCTTCGTTCAGTTCAGGCAGGGTCGGAGCCGATACGCTGTTGACGGTCACGGTGAACTCGGCGGCTTTGCCAGCCAGCTCCAGGTTCTGGTAGTCCTCTGGGAAGGTCAGGGTCAGAACGCGCTCTTCACCGGCTTTGGCGCCAACCAGGCCATCTTCGAAGCCCGGGATCATGCGGCCCGAACCCAGTACCAGCTGGGTGCCGGTCGCCGAACCGCCAGCGAAGGCTTCGCCGTCGATCTTGCCGACGAAATCGATGTTCAGTTGATCTTCGTTCGCAGCGGCGCGGTCGGCCGCTTCGAAACGGACGTTCTGCTTGCGCAGGATTTCCAGCATGTTGTCCAGATCGGCGTCAGCGACGTCAGCGGACAGACGCTCGACGGAGATGGACTCGAAACCGGCAACGGAGAACTCAGGGAACACTTCGAACGTCGCAACGTACTCGAGGTCCTTGCCCTTCTCCAGCACTTTTGGCTCGACCGACGGTGCACCAGCCGGGTTCAGCTTCTGCTCGACGACGGCTTCGTAGAAGGAAGACTGGATGACATCGCCTACCGCTTCCTGACGCGCGTCAGCTTCGTAACGCTGACGGATCACGCTCATTGGCACCTTGCCTGGGCGGAAGCCTGGGATCTTGGCCTTCTGGGCAGTCTGCTGCAGACGCTTGTTGACCTGGCTTTCGATACGCTCAGCCGGCACGGTGATGCTCATGCGGCGCTCGAGAGCAGTAGTGTTTTCAACAGAAACTTGCATGGATATTCCTCGTTGCACAGACGTTAGCCGGCCGTTATCCGACCCTAGAATCAAGGGCAAGCATTCTAGTGGGTCAAACTCAAGAAGTCACCCTACTCAAAGCGGGTAAATACAGGGCAATGCTGCCAGGAACGAAAGGATGTGCAGCTGCACCATCGCGAGCGGTCTGCAATGGCCTTTGCGCGCCCTCTATATAAAGGAAGCGACGCATGACCGAATATCGCTCCAGTCCCTGGAAACACTGCGCCGATCCCTGCCAGCGACCGGAATACCGGCGGGGATCGACATCAAACCAACACCTTGAAACAAAAAAAGCCGCACAATGGCGGCTTTTCTAGCCTTGGGAAGGCCCGTGGCGCTTCTCAAGATTTGTAGCTGGTGCGGACGAAGAGACTCGAACTCTTACGCCTCGCGGCGCTGGAACCTAAATCCAGTGTGTCTACCAATTCCACCACGTCCGCGTTTTGAAGCGCTTAAAGCAAAGGCGCCAGATTATGAATCTGGCGCCTTTTCGAATATGGGGTGGACGATGGGGATCGAACCCACGACAACAGGAGTCACAATCCTGTGCTCTACCAACTGAGCTACGCCCACCATATTGCGTTGTAACTTACTTGTGCCAAAGCTGCCTTAAGTGGCGCACCCGGCAGGACTCGAACCTGCGACCATCCGCTTAGAAGGCGGATGCTCTATCCAGCTGAGCTACGGGCACTTATCTAATTTGCATTCTTGCGACTACAAATTAAGAGCTTTCGATCACGCCGAGCCGATCTGAGCCCTACCTGCTTAATCAACCTTTCCACTCGATCCGCCGCTTCCGGCTTATCCTGTTTCGGGTTGTGCCCGGCAAGTGCGACGAATCTTATAGACGACCTTGAGGGTCGTCAACACTTTTTTCTAAAAAATTCAGATAATTAAAGGGCTTAGCTTATTAAGCGGACCAACCGCCTTTGCCCTTGCGTCAGGTCATGCGAGAATGCGCGCTCTTTTTCCCTCCCTTCCGATGGTTAATCACGCGTAATGACTGCAAAACTAATAGACGGCAAAGCGATCGCAGCCAACCTGCGCCAGCAGATCGCCCAACGAGTCGCCGAACGTCGCGAACAAGGGCTGCGTACGCCCGGGCTTGCGGTGATTCTGGTCGGCAGCGACCCCGCCTCTCAGGTTTACGTCTCGCACAAACGCAAAGACTGCGAAGAGGTCGGCTTCATCTCCCGGGCCTACGACCTGCCCAGCGAAACCAGCCAGACCGAGCTGACCGAGCTGATCGACAGCCTCAATGATGATCCGGCCATCGATGGCATCCTGCTGCAACTGCCGCTGCCGGCGCATCTGGATTCTTCGCCGCTGCTGGAGCGCATTCGTCCGGATAAGGACGTCGACGGTTTCCATCCTTATAACGTCGGTCGCCTGGCCCAGCGTATCCCGCTGCTGCGCCCGTGCACCCCGAAAGGCATCATGACCCTGCTGGAAAGCACCGGTGTCGACCTTTATGGCAAGGACGCGGTGGTGGTTGGTGCATCGAATATCGTCGGGCGTCCGATGGCGATGGAATTGCTGCTGGCCGGTTGCACGGTGACCGTGACCCATCGTTTCACCCAGGATCTGGCCGGCCATGTCAGCCGTGCGGATCTTGTGGTGGTGGCCGCCGGCAAGCCGGGCCTGGTCAAGGGTGAGTGGATCAAGGAAGGCGCGATCGTGATCGATGTGGGCATCAACCGTCAGGACGACGGCAAGCTGGTGGGTGACGTGGTCTACGACACCGCCCTGCCCCGCGCGGGCTGGATCACGCCGGTTCCGGGCGGCGTCGGGCCGATGACCCGGGCTTGCCTGCTTGAGAACACCTTGTACGCGTGCGAAGAGTTGCATAGCTGATTGGCGTTATGCGTTGTGGAAAACGGCACCCAGGCGGTGCCGTTTTTTTTGCGCGAATGATCGTGGGGTGTGGTGGTGCGTCATTTCGCGTTGAGGTGTCTGATCTGGCGCTGTGTTCTGGCTAACGCCAGAACAACCACAGACGCCTCGAAACTCGATGACACACCACCGCATCGCCAGGTTCAAAGGGTGTAAAAAAACGGCGCCCACAGGCGCCGTCGTTCCAAAGCACAAACCTTACTTCTTCGCCGCCTCCCAGCTCTTGAGCAGATCCGAGTAGGCAATGGTCTCGCCCTTCGGCTTCTCGTTCGCCAGTTTGCGCTGCGGCGCCAGGAACGCGCCGTTGCTCTTCTCGGCCTTGGTGTACCACTCTTCAGCCGAGGTTTCCGGGTTCATCTTCGGCGCACAACCGCTGGCATCCTGAACCTTCGAACGTTCGATACGGGTCATGATGGCATCCTGATCCTTGGCCAAGCCGTCCAGCGCCGCTTGCGCGGACTTCTCACCAGTCACCGCCTCAGCCACATGGCTCCACCACAGCTGAGCCAGCTTCGGATAATCCGGCACGTTGGTGCCGGTCGGCGACCACTGTACACGGGCCGGGCTGCGGTAGAACTCCACCAGACCACCGAGCTTCGGCGCCAGTGCGGTCATCTCCTTGGAGTTGATGTCCGACTCACGAATCGGCGTCAGGCCCACGATGGTTTTCTTCAGCGATACCGATTTGGACGTCACGAACTGCGCATACAGCCAGGCCGCCAGGCGTTTCTTCTCGTCAGCCGACTTGAGGAAGGTCCACGAACCCACGTCCTGATAGCCCAGCTTCATGCCTTCCTTCCAGTACGGCCCTTTCGGCGATGGCGCCATCCGCCATTTCGGCGTGCCATCGGCGTTCATGACCGGCAGGCCCGGTTTGGTCATGTCAGCAGTGAATGCGGTGTACCAGAAAATCTGTTGCGCAACGTTACCCTGAGAGGGCACCGGGCCAGACTCGGAGAAGGTCATGCCCGCCGCCTCGGGCGGTGCGTAGGCCTTGAGCCAGTCGATGTATTTCTGGGTGGCGTAGACGGCCGCCGGGCCGTTGGTGTCGCCGCCGCGGGTGATGCTCGAACCGACCGGATGGCAGGACTCTACGCGGATGCCCCACTCGTCCACCGGCAGGCCGTTGGGCAGGCCCTTGTCGCCGCTGCCGGCCATGGAGAACCAGGCGTCGGTGAAGCGCCAGCCCAGGGACGGGTCTTTCTTGCCGTAGTCCATGTGGCCGTAGACTTTCTTGCCGTCGATTTCCTTGACGTCCTCGCTGAAGAATTTGGCGATGTCTTCATAGGCCGACCAGTTCACCGGCACGCCCAGCTCATAACCGTACTTGGCCTTGAATTTCTCTTTGAGGTCAGGACGCTCGAACCAGTCGGCGCGGAACCAGTACAGGTTGGCGAACTGCTGGTCAGGCAGCTGATACAGCTTGGCCGGGGTGATGACCTTGCCCGACGCATCCTTGACCTCTGGTGAGGTGGTGAACGACGTGCCGATGAAGTCCTTGATGTCCAGCGTAGGCGAGGTGACTTTCGCACCTTCCGGGCTTGCCATCAGGTCGGTCAGAGACAGCGCCTTGCCGTAGCGGAAATGCGTACCGATCAGGTCGGAGTCGTTGACCCAACCGTCGTAGATGCTCTTGTCCGACTGCATGGCGGTCTGCAGCTTCTCGATGACGTCACCTTCCTGCAGCAGGTCGTGGGTCACTTTGATGCCGGTGATTTCGGTGAAGGCCTTGGCCAGGGTCTTGGATTCGTATTCATGGGTGGTCAAGGTTTCGGAAACCACCTTGATGTCCATCCCGCGGAACGGCTTGGCCGCCTCGATGAACCACTCCAGCTCCTTGAGCTGCTCGGCATCGGACAAGGTGGTCGGCTTGAATTCGCTGGCCGCCCATTTCTTGGCCGCGTCTTCGTACTGATCCGCCCACGCCGAAATGCTCAGGCCGCTGATCATCACCATCGTCGCCAGCGTCACGCTATGTCGCAGCTTGTTTTTCTTATTGAACATAGACACCTCCAGTGTTGATTCTTATGTGTTCCCGATTTGCAAAAGCTCATTTGCACCGCTTTCTGTGGGAGTGACCGGGGTGGCGATCCACCTTGCTCGCGAAGACTTATGTACGGCCTCAGCAAAAGCATCGGATGTACCGACCTCTTCGCGAGCAAGCTCACTCCCACAAAGGTTCTTCAACACGCGTTCAACCCCAACGCATCACCACCAACAGCCAGCCCAGGGACAGCCCCGAGGCCACCCAGATGCTCCAGTCGGTCGCGCCGATCACCAGCAGATGCAGGTAGGCGCTGCCCAGAAGTCCGATGAACAGCCGGTCGCCACGGGTGGTGGCGATCGGCAGGAAACCACGACGCTCGATGCTCGCCGAGCGCAGCTCCCAGACGGTCATCGCCACCAGCACGGCGGCAATGGTTCCAAAAAACAGGGCAGTCGGCAGGGTCCAGGACATCCACTCCATTTTCTCGACTCCTCAGACACGACCAAGGGCGAAACCCTTGACCACGTGATTACGAACGAACCAGATCACCAGCATGCCCGGCAGGATGGTCAACACCCCCGCTGCCGCCAGCACGCCCCAGTCGATCCCCGATGCCGACACCGTGCGGGTCATCACCGCCGCGATCGGCTTGGCGTTGACCGATGTCAGGGTGCGCGCCAGCAGCAGCTCGACCCAGGAAAACATGAAGCAGAAGAACGCCGTGACCCCGATCCCCGAGCCGATCAGCGGGATGAAAATCTTGCCGAAGAACTTGGGAAAGCTGTAACCATCGATGTAGGCGGTTTCGTCAATCTCCTTGGGCACCCCGGACATGAAGCCTTCGAGAATCCACACCGCCAGCGGCACGTTGAACAGACAGTGAGCCAGTGCCACGGCGATGTGGGTGTCGAACAGGCCGATGGACGAATACAGCTGGAAAAACGGCAGCAGGAATACCGCAGGCGGCGCCATGCGGTTGGTCAGCAGCCAGAAGAACAGGTGTTTGTCACCGAGAAAACGATAGCGTGAAAACGCATAAGCGGCAGGCAGCGCCACGCTCAGCGATATCACGGTATTCAGGCAAACGTAGTACAGCGAGTTGATGTAGCCGCTGTACCAGCTCTCGTCGGTGAAAATCACTCGGTAGTTGGCCAGGGTGAAATCCTGCGGCCACAGGGTCAGGCCGCCGAGGATTTCGGTGTTGGTCTTGAACGACATGTTGATCAGCCAGTAGATCGGCACCAGCAGAAACAGCAGGTAGATCCACAACGGCAGCACTTTGCGCAGGTTCATCTGCCGCTCCTCAGTCTTTTTCGCCGTGGGTCATGGCGGTGTAGAACACCCAGGACACCAACAGAATGATCAGGAAGTACACCAGCGAGAACGCCGCTGCCGGCCCCAGGTCGAACTGGCCGAGGGCCATGGTGGTCAGGGTCTGACTGAGGAAGGTCGTGGAGTTGCCCGGCCCGCCGCCGGTGAGCACGAACGGCTCGGTGTAGATCATGAAGCTGTCCATGAAGCGCAACATGACCGCGATCAACAGCACGCTCTTCATCTTCGGCAACTGGATGTGTCGGAAAACCGCCCAGTTGGATGCCCGATCAATCCGCGCCGCCTGGTAGTACACGTCCGGAATCGCCCGCAGCCCCGAGTAGCACAGCAGTGCCACCAGCGAGGTCCAGTGCCAGACGTCAATGATCAGCACCGTCACCCAGGCGTCGGAGGCATTGGCCGCGTAGTTGTAGTTGATGTGCAGCACGTTGTTGAGCAGCCAGCCCAGCAGGCCGATGTCGCCACGGCCGAAGATCTGCCAGATGGTGCCGACCACGTTCCACGGGATCAGCAGCGGAATGGTCATCACGATCAGGCACACCGAAGACCAGCGGCCCTTGGTCGGCATGGTCAGGGCGATGGCGATGCCCAGCGGGATTTCGATCAGCAGCACGCACGCCGAATAGATGAACTGGCGCAGCAGCGAGTCATGCAGGCGCGGGTCCTGTAGCACCTGCTTGAACCAGTCGGCGCCGACGAAGTAGCGGCTGGACTGGTCGAAGATGTCCTGCACCGAATAGTTGACCACGGTCATCATCGGAATGATGGCGCTGAACGCCACCAGCACAAACACCGGCAGCACCAGCCACCAGGCCTTGTTGTTCTGCACCTTACTCATGTGGCACCTCGCTGGCCTGGGCGTGATTCACCGCGGCCTCCAGCAGAAATTCATCGGCGTAGAGCATCAGCCACTGCGCCGGGAAACTGATCCAGGCCTGGCCTTGCGGCACGGGTTTGTCTTCCTGCAGGCGAACCTTGAGCGACTGCCCGGCCAGCTTGAGGGTGAGGATCTTGTAGGTGCCCAGGTCTTCGACGTAGGTCACTTCGGCGCACATGGCGTCGTCGAACGGCCCGTCCCAGACATGCACGAATTCCGGACGGATGCCGACCTTTAGCGTGCTCCACTGAGTCGCGGCCAGGCGCTGTTGCAACGCCTCGGACAACGGCAGATGAATGCCGCCAAAGCCGACGCCGCCGGGCTCGGGCTTGACCTCGATCAGGTTCATGCCGGGGCTGCCGATGAAGTAGCCGACGAAGGTGTGATGAGGTTTTTCAAACAGCTCACGGGGCGTGCCGAACTGCACGATCTGGCCGCCGTACATCACCGCGATCTTGTCGGCGAAGGTCGAAGCCTCCAGCTGATCATGGGTGACGTAGACCATGGTGATGTTGAACTGCTCGTGAATCTGCTTGAGCTTGCGCCGCAGTTTCCACTTCAAGTGCGGGTCGATCACGGTCAGCGGCTCGTCGAACAGGATCGCCGACACGTCGTCGCGCACCAGCCCGCGGCCCATGGAAACCTTCTGCTTCTCGTCGGCGGTCAGGCCCTTGGCTTTCTTCTTGAGCAGCGGTTGCAGGTCCAGCACCTCGGCGATTTCCTGCACCTTGGTCTGAATTTTCGCTTCGGCCAGGCCCTGATTACGCAGGGGAAACGCGAGGTTGTCGTACACCGTCATGGTGTCGTAGACCACCGGAAACTGGAAAACCTGAGCGATGTTGCGCTGTTCCGGCGACATGTCGTTGACCACGGTCTGGTCGAACATCACCTTGCCCTCGGACGGGCTGAGCAGGCCGGAAATGATGTTGAGCAAGGTCGACTTGCCACATCCGGAAGGCCCGAGCAGCGCGTACGCCCCGCCCTGCTCCCAGATGTGAGTCATTTCGCGGATGGCATAGTCTTCAGGCCCCGCGGGGTTGGCGCTGTAGCTGTGCGCGAGTTGTTGCAAGCGGATCTCGGCCATCAGGCAACCCTCGCCATGCGCAGGCCCGGTGCCTGAATGAGGCCGCCCTGCTGATCGAACACGAATAATTTGTGAGTGGGGATGTACACGCGAATCGGCGTGTCGACGTCGTACTCGTGCACGCCCGGCAAATGCAGGACCAGCGAGAAATGCTCGTTGCGTACGTGCAGGAAGGTCTCCGAGCCGCTGATTTCAGCCAGTTCCACGGTCACTGCCAATTCCAGGTCGTCGTCGTTGGACGGCACCAGGCTCAGGTGGCTGGGGCGCACGCCGAACTGGAACGCGCCGTCGCCGATCTTGCGCAGGTCGACGTTGAGCGGGAAATGCACGAAGTTGGCAAAACTCACTTCGTTGCCATCGATGCGCCCCGGCATCAGGTTGATCGGCGGCTCGGAGAACAGCTCCGCCGCCAGCACGGATTTTGGCTGGTGATAGACCTCGGGGGTCTTGCCGCTCTGGATCAGGCGCCCCTCGTGGAGGATGGTGGTGGTGCCGCCCAGGGCCAAGGCCTCGTTGGGCTCGGTAGTGGCGTACACCGCGATGGTGTTGCGGGTTTCGAACAGCTGGCGCATTTCCTGACGCAGCTCTTCGCGCAGTTTGTAGTCCAGGTTGACCAGCGGCTCGTCGAACAGGATCAGCTCGGCATCCTTGACCAGCGCCCGGGCCATTGCCGTGCGCTGTTGCTGGCCACCGGAAAGCTCCAGCGGGTAGCGCGCGAGAAATTTTTCGATGCGCAGCATCTTTGCGGTTTCCCGCACGCGGCTTTCGATCTCGTCTTTGGACATCTTCGCCTGGCGCAAGGGCGAGGCGATGTTGTCGAAGACGGTCATGCTCGGGTAGTTGATGAACTGCTGATAGACCATGGAGACGTTGCGATGGCGCACCGCAACCTGAGTGACATCTTTGCCATTCATCAGTACTCGGCCGCTGTCTGGCTTGTCCAGACCGGCCATCAAGCGCATCAGGCTGGTTTTGCCTGATAAGGTGCGCCCCAGCAATACGTTGAATGAGCCGGGTTCGAAGCTCAGCGACGCGTCGTCGATCCAGATCTGACCGTCGACGGCTCGGCTGACGTGCTCAAGCGTGAGAGACATGGCGTGCCCTTTTTTATATGTCTTGTTCGGGTGAAGCGCTTGGTCGGGAGATTCACGACCGCTTGTTGGATAGCGACAACCGTGCCAACACGCCTTCGTTTCCGCGCATTCGGCCAAAACCCTTGTTTTAGAGCCATCAGGACAAAACAGACAGCGCACTAACGTTCGTTGATGAACAAAAATGAACAGGAAAGACTGAACACCTGAACAAAATGAACATTGACTTTGAACACTCATGAACAACAATGGGTGAACGTTTCGAGCACGGACGCTCTGCCAAAGCCGTACCCCAAAAACAATAAAAGACTCAGGACGGAGCCATTCAATGGCCATATCAGGCGCTGCGCTCGCTCACGACACCATCATTCAGGACTCCTGGGCCCGCTGCCGGGAGTTCGGCCTCAGCCACCAGTCCCGTCCGGCCTTCGGTCGCTTGCCTGAACAGCAGATTTCGCAATTGCTGGAGCGCCATCATTCGCTGGTGCAGACCACGCATCAGCAGGTCCTGCCCTTCTACGAAAACATCCTGAGCAACTCCAACTGCCTGATCCTGCTGGCCGACCACCAGGGCCAGGTGCTCAACTCCTGGGGCACCAAGCGTTTCGTCGAGCCGGATCAGCAACTGGGTTTCGTCGCCGGTGCCAGCTGGCTGGAACAGGGCGTGGGCACCAACGCCATCGGCACGGCGCTGGCCTGTGAGCAGGCTGTTCACATTGAACACGATGAACACTTTCTCAAGGCCAACCGCTTCATGACCGGCTCTGCAGCGCCGATCTTCGACGCCTCGCGGCGCATGATCGCGGTGCTCGATGTGTCCAGCGACAGCTTCCTGCCGCCGTCCCACACGCTGGGGATGGTGAAGATGATGAGCCAGACCATCGAAAACCGGCTGATCCTGGACCAGTTCCAGAACAGCCATTTCCAGCTGACCTTCAACACCGGCCTGAACAACCTCGACAGCCAATGGGCGGGCCTTTTGGTGTTCGACGAGTGCGGGCGCATCCTCTGTGCGAACCGCCGCGCCGACAATTTGCTGGGCGTGAGCCTGCTGCGAACCAACATCGAAAGCCTGTTCAAGGCGCCACTGGCGCTACTGCTCGACCAGCCGGAAGGCCAGCCCTTCCCGCTCCAGGCTGCCGGGCACAACCGGTTTCATTGCCTGCTCAAGCGGCCCAAGGCGCCGATACTGAAATTGCGCAGCGTGCCCTCTCCCGCCAAAGCTGAACTGCCCGAAACGCCAGCACAGATGGCGCTCACGGTTGGCGACGAAAAAGTGGCCAAGGCCGCCCGCCAGGCCCAGCGTCTGCTGGAGAAGAATGTGCCTCTGCTGATCCTCGGCGAGACCGGCGCCGGCAAAGAGGTGTTCGTCAAAGCCCTGCATCAGGCCAGCTCCCGTGCCGATCAGCCGCTGATTGCCGTCAACTGCGCCGCGATTCCTTCGGAGCTGGTGGAGGCCGAACTGTTCGGTTACGAAAAAGGCGCCTTCACCGGCGCCCACCATAAAGGCAGCGTCGGCCTGATTCGCAAGGCGGACAAAGGCACGCTGTTCCTCGACGAAATCGGCGACATGCCAATACCGGTTCAGGCCCGTCTGCTGCGGGTGTTGCAGGAGCGTTGCGTGCAGCCGTTGGGTAGCAGCGAGCAGTATCCGGTGGACATCCGGGTCATCTCCGCCACCCACTGTTCATTGCGCGAACAGGTGCAGAGCGGGCTGTTTCGCCAGGACCTGTATTACCGCATCAGCGGTTTGAACCTGGAGTTGCCGCCGCTACGAGAACGCAGCGACAAGGCACAGCTGGTTCAGGCGATCTGGGAGCAGCATCGCGAACCGCAACAGACCGCTGGGTTCGAGCCTGAGGTGCTGGCCCTGTTCGAACGCCATCCATGGCCGGGCAACCTGCGCCAGTTGAGCAACGTGATTCAGGTGGCGCTGGCACTGGCGGACGACGCGCCGATCTCCACCGAGCATTTGCCGGAGGACTTCTTTGCCGACCTGGAGCTGGCTGATCTGGAAATGGAAAACGAGAGCAGCGAACCCGAAATCCGCTTCAATCGCCGCGCGGCGCTGGATACGCCGGAAGAATTGAATGAGTTGTTGCAGGCGGCGGGCGGGAATATTTCGCAGCTGGCCAAGCGGCTGGGGGTGAGCCGCAATACGTTGTACAAGCGGTTGCGCGAGCAGGGAGCGGAGGGATGAAGATCGCGATCATTGTGGGAGCCGGCTTGCTGGCGAATGCGGTGTGTCAGCCACCGAAAAGGTTGCTGAACCACCGCATTCGCCAGCAAGCCGGCTCCCACAGGTCCGGCGCAATCCGGAAAATCTGATCGCTCCCAGTTACTGCGCGGGAACGATCAATCGATCAGTCAGCCAAGCGCCACGTCGTGCCGCCCTTCCCATCTTCCAGCACCACGCCCATGGCGGTGAGCTGGTCGCGGATGCGGTCCGATTCGGCCCAGTTCTTGTCGGCGCGGGCTTGCAGGCGCGCAGCGATCAGCGCTTCCACTTCGGCTGCATCGACGCGGCCTTCGGCACCGGCGCGCAGGAAGTCGTCGGCCTCGAGCTGCAACACGCCCAGCACGCTGGCCAGTTGCTTCAAGCGCGCGGCCAGACCCGCTGCCGCGTTGACATCGCTGTCACGCAGACGGTTGATCTCGCGGACCATCTCGAACAGCACGGCGCAGGCTTCCGGCGTGCCGAAGTCGTCATCCATCGCTGCCGTGAAACGCTCGACGAACGCTTCGCCACCCACTGGCTCGACCTGCGGCAAGCCCTTGAGCGCGTGGTAGAAACGCTCCAGCGCGCCCTTGGACTCGCGCAGGCTGTCCTCGGAATAGTTGATCGCGCTGCGGTAGTGGCTCGACACCAGCAGGTAACGCACCACTTCCGGATGGTATTTATCCAGCACGTCGCGAATGGTGAAGAAGTTGTTCAGGGACTTGGACATCTTCTCGCCATTGATGCGGATCATGCCGCAGTGCATCCAGGCGTTGGCGTAGGTCTTGCCGGTGGCCGCTTCGCTCTGGGCGATCTCGTTTTCGTGGTGCGGGAACTCGAGGTCCGAACCGCCACCATGAATGTCGAAGGTCTCGCCCAGGCAGCAGGTCGACATCACCGAGCATTCGATATGCCAGCCCGGACGGCCCGGGCCCCACGGCGATTCCCAGCTCGGCTCGCCCGGCTTGACGCCTTTCCACAGGACGAAGTCCAGCGGATCGTCTTTGGCTTCGTCGACCTCGATCCGCGCACCGATGCGCAAATCTTCGATCTTCTTGCGCGACAGCTTGCCGTAGCCCAGGAACTTGCCGACGCGATAGTACACGTCGCCGTTGCCCGGTGCGTAGGCGTAGCCCTTGTCGATCAGGCTCTGGATCATGTCGTGCATGCCGCCGATGTAATCGGTGGCGCGCGGCTCCATGTCCGGCTTCAAGATGTTCAGGCGCGCCTCGTCCTCGTGCATCGCGTCGATCATGCGCGCGGTCAGGGCGTCAAACGCCTCGCCGTTTTCACGGGCGCGGTTGATGATCTTGTCGTCGATATCGGTGATGTTGCGCACGTAGGTCAGGTCATAGCCGCTGAAACGCAGCCAGCGGGTGACCAGGTCGAACGCCACCATGCTGCGGCCGTGGCCCAGGTGGCAGTAGTCGTACACGGTCATGCCGCAGACGTACATGCGCACCTTGTTGCCGTCCAGCGGCTTGAAGATTTCTTTGCTCTTGGTGAGCGTGTTGTAAATGGAAAGCACGGTTCCTACCTTAGCTCCACGAATCGCGAAGCGTGACTGTCCGGTTGAAGACCGGAGCACCTGGTTTCGAGTCCTTCAGATCCGCGCAGAAATAACCTTCGCGTTCGAACTGGAAACGGTCTTCCGGCAGCGCCTGGCCCAACGACGGTTCGGCACGACAACCGGTCAGCACCTGCAGCGAGTCAGGGTTGATGTTGTCCAGGAAGGTCTTGCCCTCTTCGGCCTTTTCCGGGTTCGCCGACAGGAACAGGCGATCGTACAGGCGCACTTCGCATTCGATGCTTTCAGCGGCCGGCACCCAGTGGATCACGCCCTTGACCTTGCGGCCTTCCGGGTTCTTGCCGAGGGTGTCCGGGTCGTACGAGCAGCGCAGTTCGACGATGTTGCCGTCGGCATCCTTGATCGCCTCGTCGGCACGAATCACGTAGCTGCCGCGCAGGCGCACTTCGCCGTTAGGCTCCAGACGCTTGTAGCCTTTTGGCGGCTCTTCCATGAAGTCGTCACGGTCGATGTAGATCTCGCGGGAGAACGGCAGCTTGCGCACGCCCAGCTCTTCCTTCTGCGGATGACGCGGCAGTTCCAGGTGATCGACCTTGTCTTGCGGGTAGTTGGTGATCACCACCTTCAACGGGCGCAGCACGCACATGGCGCGCGGGGCGTTGGCGTCCAGGTCCTGGCGAATGCTGAATTCGAGCATGCCGAAGTCGACCACGCCGTCGGAACGGTTGGTGCCGATCATTTCGCAGAAGTTGCGGATCGAAGCCGGGGTGTAGCCGCGACGACGGAAGCCCGACAGGGTCGACATGCGCGGGTCGTCCCAGCCGTTGACGTGCTGCTCGTCCACCAGTTGCTTGAGCTTGCGCTTGCTGGTGATGGTGTAGTTCAGGTTCAGGCGCGAGAACTCGTACTGGCGCGGCTTGCACGGCACCGGCAGGTTGTCCAGGAACCAGTCGTAGAGCGGGCGATGGCTTTCGAATTCCAGGGTGCAGATCGAGTGGGTAATGCCCTCGATGGCGTCCGACTGACCGTGGGTGAAGTCATAGATCGGGTAGATGCACCACTTGTCGCCGGTCTGGTGGTGATGGGCGTGGCGAATGCGGTACAGGATCGGGTCGCGCAGGTTCATGTTCGGCGACGCCATGTCGATCTTGGCGCGCAGCACGCGGGCGCCGTCTGCGAACTCGCCGGCCTTCATGCGGTTGAACAGGTCCAGGTTGTCTTCGACCGAACGCTCACGGAACGGGCTGTTCTTGCCTGGCTCGGTCAGGGTACCGCGGTATTCACGGGCCTGCTCCGGGGTCAGGTCATCGACGTAGGCCTTGCCGGCCTTGATCAGGTCGACCGCCCAGTCGAACAACTGGTCGAAGTACTGCGAGGCATAACGCACTTCACCGGACCACTCGAAGCCCAGCCACTTGACGTCGCTTTCGATGGCGTCGATGTATTCCTGGTCTTCCTTGGCCGGGTTGGTGTCGTCGAAACGCAGGTGCGTGACGCCGCCGAATTCCTGAGCCAGACCAAAGTTGACGCAGATCGACTTGGCATGACCGATGTGCAGGTAGCCGTTGGGCTCCGGCGGAAAGCGGGTCACGATCTGGGTGTGCTTGCCCGAATCCAGGTCCGCCTGCACGATCGGGCGCAGGAAGTTGGTAGGGATAGCAGGGCCTGCCTTGGTGTTGGCAGCAGCGTCTTGAGTGGGCTTGCTCATAGGATCCTTGAAAACCTGACAGTCGCGGCCAGGGTAGGCCGAATAAATCAAAGCGCTTATCATAGCCGAACCTGTCAAGCCCCTGACAGCGTGCCGTGACAAAACTGCACCTTCGGGCATCCATTCATTTGCGCATGTTGCGGGCAATGGCAAGTTTCGCTTGTGCGGCTAGCCTCTGTAGACTGCGCGCCTGAGTGAGATCGTCGGCACTTTCATGTGCTGCCTGTGGCGATCGGCACGTCAAACCACGAATTCCAAAAGAGCGACCTTGAACATGTCCAAAGTAAAACTGACCACCAACCACGGTGACATCGTCCTGCAACTGGATGCTGAAAAAGCGCCGATCACTGTCGCCAACTTCCTCGAATACGTCAAAGCTGGCCACTACAGCAACACCGTGTTCCACCGCGTCATCGGCAACTTCATGATCCAGGGCGGCGGTTTCGAGCCAGGCATGAAAGAGAAGAAAGACAAGCGCCCGAGCATCCAGAACGAAGCCGACAACGGCCTGGCGAACAAGAAGTACTCGATCGCCATGGCCCGCACCATGGAGCCGCATTCGGCATCGGCGCAGTTCTTCATCAACGTCGCTGACAACAGCTTCCTCAACCACAGCGCCAAGACCGTTCAGGGCTGGGGCTACGCGGTGTTCGGCGAAGTGATCGAAGGTTCGGAAACCGTCGACAAGATCAAGGCCGTGGCCACCACTTCCAAGGCCGGCCACCAGGACGTTCCGCAAGAAGACGTGATCATCGAGAAAGCCGAGATCGTTGAGTGATACTGCTGATCTCCGATCTGCATCTGGAAGAAGGACGCCCGGACATTACCCGGGCGTTTCTGGATCTGCTGGCAGGCCGCGCCCGTGGCGCCGAGTCGCTGTATATCCTCGGGGATTTTTTCGAAGTCTGGATCGGCGATGACGCGATGTCGCCCTTCCAGGCCTCGATCTGCGATGCCCTGCGCGCCTTGAGCGACAGCGGCACGCAGGTTTTCCTGATGCACGGCAATCGCGATTTCATGATCGGCAAGGCCTTTTGCAAGGCGGCTGGCGTGACGCTGTTGAAGGACCCGAGCGTGGTCGATTTCAACGGTGAGCCGGTGTTGCTGATGCACGGTGACAGTTTGTGTACCCGTGATGAAGCGTATATGCGCATGCGCCGCTATTTGCGCAATCCACTGACTTTATGGGTGCTGCGTCATCTGCCCTTGCGGACCCGGCACAAGTTGGCGCGCAAGTTGCGCAATGAGAGCCGGGCGCAGACCCGCATGAAGGCCAATGACATTGTCGATGTCACGCCTGAGGAAGTGCCCCGCATCATGTCCGAGTTTGGCGTCAAGACGCTGATTCATGGGCATACTCATCGTCCTGCGATTCATAAGCTGCAGATTGGCGAGCAGACCGCCCAGCGCATCGTGTTGGGGGATTGGGATCGCGAGGGGTGGGCGTTGCAGGTTGATGAGCAGGGGATGCAGTTGAGTTCGTTTGGGTTTGTGCAGGAGCAGGCGTTGGGGTTGCCTTTGCAAACTTGCGCTGTTGATTCGTTGGTGCGCAAGTCTTAGAAGATCAAGATCAAGATCAAGGTCAAGGGCGTTCTTCCTAACGTCAGATCTGTTTCGACTTCGTCGAGTTACTTTGTTTCGGCAAAGTAACCAAACCATTGCTCCTGGTTGGGCCCCTCCTTCGTCGGGGTACCTTCACTCCGGTCCCGCTCCGTGGGCCCGGCGCGAATGGGCCATCCATGGCCCCGCGCCTCGCGCGGCATCCTGCCGCTTGGCCCACTACGCGTGACCTCCATTCAGCCTGCACCCAAGTCGCGATTTGTGGCGTCTGGGCTAATGCGTACGAAGATCAAAAGCCAAATCAAAAACGTCCGGCTAACGCCGTCCCCGTAGCAGCCGGGCTTGCCCGCGGGTGGCCCTCAAGATCGCTCCCGCCGGCAAGCCGTGCTGCTACGGCCTCGCGTGGTACCCACGATCTGCATCTGGCCGGAGGCCGTGGGAGCAAGCTTGCTCGCGATCTGGCGCGAAGCGGCAGTAAAGTCAGCGCTCGCGGTGTGTCAGACACACGGTTTGTTCAATGCCCTGCCCCCGGCCCCGCCTTGGCGGCAAACGGCGGTTTGGCCAGCCAGACGATCAGGATCAGGGCGACGAACATCCAGCCGAGCATGTAGAAGTAATCCACGGTGGACATCATGTAGGCCTGGCTGGTGACCACTGAATCGAGCCGTGCGTAGGCCTGGTTGCTGGCGCCGCCGAGGGTTTCCAGGGCGTGGCGGGTGGCGGGTTCGTAGGTGTTCACGCTTTCGCTCAAGTAGGCATGATGCTCGTTGGCCCGGCGGATCCAGATCCAGGTGGTCAGGGATGCCGCGAAGCTGCCGCCCAGGTTACGCAGGAAGGTCGCAAGGCCCGAGCCGTCGGCGATCTGCGAGGGTGGCAGGTCAGACAGCAGGATGCTCAGGGTCGGCATGAAGAACAGCGCCACGCCGGCGCCCATGAACAGCTGCACCAGGGCGATGTGCTGGAAATCCACCTCGTTGGTGAACTCCGAACGCATGAAGCAGCTCATGCCGATGGCCAGGAACGCCAGGCCTGCCAGCAGACGCAGGTCGAATTTGTTCGCGTATTTGCCGACGAACGGCGACATCAACACCGGCAGGATGCCGATGGGCGCCACCGCCAGGCCCGCGTAGGTCGGCGTGTAGCCCATCTGGGTCTGCAGCCACTGCGGCAGGATCAGGTTGATGCCGAAGAAACCGGCGTAACCCAGCACCAGACAGATCGTCCCAACCCGAAAGTTGCGGAAGCTGAACAGGCGCAGGTTGACCACCGGGTGTTCGTCGGTCATTTCCCAAATGATGAACGCTGCCAGGCCGATCACCGAAATCACCGTGCCGATGATGATGAAGTTCGAGGAGAACCAGTCCAGGTCGTTGCCTTTGTCGAGCACGATCTGCAAAGCGCCCACACCAATGATCAGGGTGATCAGCCCGACGTAGTCCATGGGCTGGCGGCTGGTGGTCACCGGACGCGCGGCCATCTGGGTGCGCACGACGAAGGCGGCGAACAGGCCGATCGGCACGTTGATGAAGAAGATCCACGGCCAGGTGTAACTGTCGGTGATCCAGCCGCCGAGAATCGGCCCGGCAATCGGCGCTACCACCGTGACCATCGCCAGCAGTGCCAGTGCCATCCCCCTTTTCGCAGGTGGATAGACCGCGATCAACAGCGTCTGGGTCATCGGGTACAGAGGCCCTGCGACCACGCCTTGCAGCACGCGAAAGCCCACCAGCTCCGGCATCGAGGTGGAAATACCGCACAGGAACGAGGCCAGCACGAACAGGATCGTCGCCCAGATGAACAGCTTCACCTCACCGAAGCGTCGGCTCAGCCAGCCGGTCAATGGCAAGGCAATGGCGTTACTCACGGCGAACGAGGTAATGACCCAAGTGCCCTGCTCGGAACTGACGCCCAGGTTGCCGGAAATGGTCGGCAGCGCCACGTTGGCGATGGTGGTGTCGAGCACTTGCATGAAAGTCGCCAGCGACAGGCCGATGGTGGTCAACACAAGGCTTGGCGGCGTAAAAGAAGCGGGAGCGTTGTTACTCATCGCGAATCCTTTGACACTCGGAAGATGCACCGGCCAGAAGGCCGGTGCAGAGGGATCGGCGAATCAGCGCGCTACAGTCTTGCCGGTTGGCGATGCGCTGTTTTCGTGAATCAGGCGGGCGATCAGGGTGTCGGCCTCGGCCAGTTGCTGGGTGTAGACGTCGGTGGTGAACGACGCCTCTTTGGGCGGCTGCTGCGCCAGCACCGGGCCGCTCTGGTCGTGCAAGTTGACGTTGACCAAGGTCGAGAGGCCGATACGCAACGGATTTTTGGCAAGCTCATCGGCATTGAGGCGAATGCGCACCGGCACGCGCTGGACGATCTTGATCCAGTTACCCGTAGCGTTCTGCGCTGGCAGCAGGGCGAAGGCACTGCCGGTGCCGGCGCCGACGCTGTCGACGGTGCCGCTGAACTTCACGTCGCTGCCATACAGATCAGCCTCGATGTCCACCGGCTGGCCGATGCGCATCTTACCCAGTTGGGTTTCCTTGAAGTTGGCGTCGATCCACAGCTGATCCAGTGGGATCACCGCCATCAGCGCAGTACCCGGCTGCACGCGCTGGCCCAGTTGCACGGTGCGCTTGGCCACGTAACCGGTGACCGGCGCGATCAGGGTGCTGCGGGCGCTGTTCAGGTAGGCCTGACGCAGTTGCGCGGCGGCGGCTTTCACGTCCGGGTGCGACGAGACTTGAGTGTCATCGATCAATGCGGTGCTGGTGACCAATTGCTGCTGAATGTTGTTCAGCGCGTTCTGCGCGCTGGTCAGGTCGTCCTTGGCGTGGGACAGCTCTTCCTGGGAAATCGCCCCGCCGGCCGCCAGATTGCGCCGACGGTTGTAGTTGTCCTGCGCCTTCTGCACTTCGGCGCGCTGGGCAGCCAGTTGCGCCTTGATGCCGTCGACGCTGCTGTACAGACCGCGAACCTGACGCACGACCTTGCCCAGATTGGCTTCGGCGCTCTGCAGCGCGACTTCGGCGTCGTTGGGGTCGAACTGCACCAGCACCTGGCCTTCACGCACCAGATCGCCATCATCGGCGCCGATGCTTACCACGGTGCCCGTCACTTGCGGGGTGATTTCCACCACGTTGCCGTTGACGTAGGCGTCGTCGGTGCTTTCGTTCCAGCGACCGTAGACCTCATACCAGCCCCAAACGCCGACCCCGGCCAGGATCACGATGATCAGCAGGCCGAACATCAGCAGCTTGCGCTTGCGTGGGTTCTTCTGGGGCTGGCCTGGCGCGGCCTTTTGTTGGTTTGCTGCAGTGTTTTCGACAGCGTTTTCGCGAGTGGCAGTGGCCATGACGAGTACCTTAATTGTTCAGCGATGCAGTTGACGGGACGGCTGGGGCGGCGTTCTCGCCGGGCTTGCTGTCTTCGAAGCCTCCCCCCAGGGCCTGCATCAACTGAATCGAAAGATCGATTCGTTCCGCGTTGAGATCAGCCAGTTGGCGTTGCGATTGCAAAAGTTGCTGCTCCACGCTCAGCACATCGAGGTAGTTGCCGATCCCCGATGAATAGCGCGTGACCACGGTGTCGTAGGATTTCTGGATGACGTCGGTGGCCTGCTGGCGTGCGTCGATCTGGCCGCTGATCGCATGCAGCTGGCCGATGTTGTCGCTGACATCGCCCAAGGCGCGCACCAGACTCTTGTTGTACTGCGCCACCGCGAGGTCGTAATCGGCATCGCGGGCATCAAGGTCGGCGCGACGACGGCCGCCGTCGAAAATCGGCAGGGACACAGTCGGCGCCACATTGAAGAAGCGGCTGGCCGAACCGAACATCGCATCCCCCAGCAACGACTCGACCCCGGCCGAGGCACTGAGGTTCAGGTTCGGGTAGAAGTTGGTCTTGCTGGCGGCGATGTCCTTGCTCGCCGCCTCGACCCGCCAGCGTGCAGCCACCAGATCCGGGCGACGGCCGAGCAATTCGGCCGGCACCACCGACGGCAACTGCACCACGGCCGGTTTCAGCACCGTGGGACGGGCGAGTGCTTCGCCGCGATCCGGACCTTTGCCCATCAGCACGGCCAGGGCGATCTTGGCCGAGCGCAGGCGTTTTTCAGCGTCGACCAGCGATTCCCGCGAGCCGGCTTCCAGGCTCTGGGTCTGCTGGTACTGGTATTCGCTGTCGATGCCGGACTTGAAGCGACGCGCGCCCAACTCCAGCAACTGGCGGGTGCGCTTGAGGTCTTCGGCAGCCAGATCGCGGACGATGTAGGCCTGGCCCAGATCGCTGTAGGCGCGGGCGACATCGGCCGCCAGGGTCAGTTGCGCGGCGCGCTGGTCGATCTCGCTGGCCCGGGCCTGGCCCAGTGCCGCTTCCCAGGCGGCACGCTGGCCGCCCCACAGATCGAAGGTGTAATTGAAGCTCGCGCCCAGGCTGCGCAGGGTGCTGTAGCGGTCGCCCTGCCCCAGCGGGTCCTGATCCTTGGCCAGCCGCGAACGGCTGACGCTGCCACTGGCATCGACCGTCGGCATGCGTGCGGCATCGGCGCCATAGGCCGCCGCGCTGGCCTGATGGGTACGGGCGGCGGCGATCTGCATGTCAGGGCTGTCGCGCAGGGCTTCAGTGATCATGCCGTTGAGTTGCGGGTCGCCCAGGGCGGTCCACCAGTCGCGCTTGGGCCAGGCCGCAGGCGACAGGTTGAGGCCTTTGAGGCTCTGCGACGCCTGCAGGCTGTTGGCGTCGATGCCGACGCCCTCGGTGTGCAGGCCTTTGGAACTGGCGCAGCCGGCCAGCACCAGGGCGACGAAGACCAGGCTCAACGAGGTGCGCAACGCCGGGCTGCGCTTGAGTACGACGTTCTTCGGGACAGTGTTCATCGTGCGGCAATCCGGGAAAGAGTGATCGGATCGGCTGCGGCCACCAGTACCTTGGTGAGCAGCTTCTCCAGCATGGCCAGCTCGCTGTCTTCCAGGACACCGACCATCTCGTTCATCGCCTTGGCACCGATTTCGGACAACAGATCGGCCACTTCCTTGCCCGACTCGGTGAGCACCAGCTTGACCTGGCGGCGGTCCGCTTCGGAGCGGGTGCGCACCAGCAGATCTTTCTGCTCCAGACGGTCGAGCATGCGGGTCATCGAACCACTGTCCAGACACAGCGACCGGCAAAGGTCGGCCGGGGTTTCGGCGCCGTAGAGCGCCACGATCACCAGCACCTTGAACTGCTGGGCGGTCAGGCCGTGGGGTTCGAGGTGTTTGTCCAGAATGCGGTTTTTCAGCAGGTCAGCCCGGCCGATCAGCATGCCCAGCAGGCTGTTCTGAAAGGTCTCGGGAGTGAAATGTGCCATTGATAGTTACCCATTATCTGCCTAGGCAGTGATTTGAGGACAATATTACTGCCTAGGCAGTAAACACACAATGAAACAATTTTTAAGATGCAGAGTTCCGGACGAACGTGGTTCGCCGGATTACTGGAAGGTGATTCAGGAATATGCCCGTAGCAGCACGGCTTGCCGGCGGGGCGGTATGTCTGCAACCAAAATGTCGCCTGACACACCGCACCCGCCGGCAAGCCGTGCTGCTACGGGGGAGCGATTACGCGAGGTTCAGGCAGGCACACCGCTATGAAAGCGGAAATCCTCATCCGGGCTTTCGATCAGCTCGCGTTCGGCCAGGCGGATTTCTTCAATCTTGGCGTCGACGTCCGCCTCCTCGCCATACAGGTAGGCGAGCTTGAGGTAGTCCTGAAAATGCCGGGCCTCGGACTTGAGCAGGCTGGCGTAGAACTTGGCCAGGTCTTCATCCAGATGCGGCACCAGCGCCCTGAAGCGCTCGCAGGAACGGGCCTCGACGATGGCGCCGACGATCAGCGCGTCGGTCAGGCGGTAGGGATTGTGGTTGCGCACCAGTTTGCGCAAAGCGCCGGCATAGCGCGCCGAACTGATGTTGGCCATGGGAATGCCGCGCTTCTTGATGATGCTGATCACCTGCTCGAAGTGGCGCAGCTCCTCACGGGCCAGACGCGACATCTTGGCCTGCAGGTCGAACTTGTCGTTGTACTGGAACATGAACTGGAACGCCGCGCCTGCGGCCTTCTTCTCATTGTTCGCGTGGTCGATCAGCAGGATATCCAGGTTCTGCATGGCCGCCTGCACCCAGCTGTCAGGGGTGGGGCAAAGCAGGAAGGCGTCGATTTCCGGATAAATCTGCATGGGTTCACAACTGGCGGGATGGACAAGGCGCAGCATTATACGGGCCTGACCGCGCAGAGCCAGCCTCTGTTACGTTCAATGCCTTGCGCCAGATCAACCAACCGATTGACGGCGGGCAACTATAGTCAATGGAGCGAACAGCCAGCGCCCCGTCATGTCGAAAGACTCACGCAGTCATTCAAGGGAGATCAGCTCATGCAAACGATTCGCAGGATTCTGGTGGTGATCGAACCCAGCGCCGAAACCGACAAGGTCGAAAGCCTCGCCATGCGACGGGCGTGCCTGATCGCCAACGCCACCGGCGCCAGTCTGCATCTGCTGATCTGCGACAAGAAGACCGATCACAGCGAGCTGCTGACTACCCTCAAGCATGACCTGCAGGCCGAAGATTTTGCCGTCACCGCCGAACAGGACTGGCACGACAGCGTTCACCAGACCATCGTCAAGGTCCAGCAGGCGGAAGGTTCGGACCTGGTCATCAAGCAGCATTTCCCGGACAGCACCCTCAAACGCGCCCTGCTTACCCCTGCCGACTGGAAACTCTTGCGCTACTGCCCCTGCCCGGTGTTGATGGTCAAGACTGACCGGCCCTGGAAAGGCGGGGCGATCCTCGCTGCGGTGGACGTCGGCAACCCCGATGGCGAACACACCGCGCTGCATTACAGCATTGTCAAACACGGCTACAACATCGCCGACGTGGCCAAGGGCGAGCTGCACGTCATCACCGCCCACCCTTCGCCCATGCTCTCGGCGGCGGATCCGGTGTACCAGTTGTCCTCGACCATCGAAGGCAAGTACCGCGAACAGTGCAAGGCATTTCAGACAGAGTTCAGCATTGATGATGCGCATCTGCATATTGCCGAGGGGCCGGCGGACGTGCTGATTCCGTTCACCGCGCATCATTTGCAGGCGGCGGTCACGGTGATCGGCACCGTCGGACGGACAGGTATATCAGGGGCGCTGATCGGCAACACCGCCGAGGTGGTGCTCGATTCGCTGGAAAGCGATGTGCTGGTGCTCAAGAGCGAGGAGGCATTGGCGCATCTTCAGGCGCATCTGGCGCAAGCCTGATCGACTGGCGTCGGGGCAATCATTTGGCACGGTCGACACGTCTGCTGCGCCTGACGCACCTTTCGCGAATGAATTCGCTCCTACAGATGATCTTCGTTGCGCCCACGGTCTGACGTTGGAATGCAACCCTGTAGGAGCGAATTTATTCGCGAAGGGTGCGTCAGGCGACAAAGGTATTCAGGATGTACCGGCCATTCGCGAATGAATTCGCTCCTACAGAGAGAACGTGATCCGCCCGGATGTCATCAAACCCCGCCCATCGCGTCCTTCAGGAAGCCTGGAGCGATGTAGCGTTCGTAATGCGCCTCGGACAGCAGGAAGAATTCCCGGTCGATCGCATCGCGCAGCTCCGGCAGGCCCCAGTCGCGGAACTCCGGCAACAGCACCATGCCGTAGGCCTCCAGATCGTTGATCATGCGCGCGCCGCGGGCGATCAACTGATAGGCCCAGCAATACTCGGACTGTTGCGGTACGAAGCGGATCTTGCGCTGTTCCAGTTGCTGGCGCAGCTTGCCGGCATCGAACACCTCGACTTTGGCCGCCATCACCTGCACCAGCAACTGTTCCAGGCGCAGCCAGACCGCGCGTTTTTCGTCTTCGCTGTAGCCGTTCCAGTGGATGACCTCGTGATGGAAGCGCTTGCAGCCGCGGCACACGAGATCGCCGTAAACGGTGGAACACAGGCCCACGCAGGGCGTCTTGATCACTTGATTGGGCATGGCGCAAAAACACGGCAACGGACGAAACAGGCCGTCATGTTAGCCCTTTGTCTAACGGGGTACACCCCTGAAGATGTAGGGGCTAACTTACCTTCCGGCATTTTTTGCCGTAGAATCACCGGGCCTTTTAAGGCGCCAATGTCCGTTGGAAGCTGTTTTCAAAGCGTCACGAGCACAGTAAGTCTACCCGGCAGTACGGTTCCATGACGCAGGCCTGGCCTGCGTCCCCTCCCCCAGAACCGCTCATGCAGGCGTAAAACTTTGAAAACAGCTTCTGTTGGAGATCGTCAGCTGCCTGCCCAAAGACTCAGAAGGTCTTTAATGAGCACGGCTGCGGACTTTTTCTGGATGAGCGTCCCGGACACCCATTTGGGACCACTGATGAGGGTAATACTGTGCTTGAAGCCTACCGTAAACACATCGAAGAGCGTGCCGCCCAGGGTATCGTGCCCCAGCCGCTTAACGCCGAACAAACCGCAGGCCTGGTCGAGCTGCTGAAAAACCCACCGGCTGGCGAAGAAGCGGTCCTGCTTGACCTGATCACCAACCGCGTTCCACCTGGCGTTGACGAAGCTGCCTACGTCAAGGCCGGTTTCCTCTCCGCTCTGGCCAAGGGCGAAGTCTCCTCCCCTCTGCTGGACAAGAAACGCGCTGTAGAACTGCTCGGCACCATGCAGGGCGGCTACAACATCGTGACCATGGTCGAGCTGCTGGATGACGCGGAGCTCGCTCCGGTTGCCGCAGAACAACTGAAGCACACCCTGCTGATGTTCGATGCCTTCCACGATGTCGCTGAAAAAGCCAAGAAAGGCAACGCTCACGCCCAAGGCGTGCTGCAGTCCTGGGCTGACGGCGAATGGTTCCAGAAGCGCCCGACCCTGGCCGACAAGATCAGCCTGCGCGTGTTCAAGGTCACCGGC
The DNA here is from genome assembly GCF_056627435.1 of Pseudomonas sp. 2. NCBI lineage: Bacteria > Pseudomonadati > Pseudomonadota > Gammaproteobacteria > Pseudomonadales > Pseudomonadaceae > Pseudomonas > Pseudomonas sp. 2. The sequence goes on along the minus strand of NZ_JBWXNG010000010.1, from coordinate 72,067 downwards.
GAAACCAACACCGACGATCTGTCGCCTGCACCTGATGCCTGGTCGCGTCCGGACATCCCGCTGCACGCCCTGGCCATGCTGAAAATGGCCCGTGACGGCATCGTGCCTGACGTGCAAGGCTCCATCGGCCCGATGAAGCAGATCGAAGAAATGCGCGGCCAGGGTTTCCCGATCGCCTACGTCGGTGACGTGGTCGGTACCGGTTCCTCGCGTAAATCGGCGACCAACTCGGTGCTGTGGTTCTTCGGCGATGACATCCCTTACGTCCCGAACAAGCGTGGCGGCGGTTTCTGCTTCGGCAGCAAGATCGCTCCGATCTTCTACAACACCATGGAAGACGCCGGCGCTCTGCCAATCGAATTCGATGTCTCGAACATCAACATGGGCGACGTGATCGACGTTTACCCTTATGAAGGCAAAGTCACCAAGCACGACAGCGACGAAGTGATCACCACTTTCGAACTGAAGACTCCAGTGCTGCTGGACGAAGTCCGCGCTGGCGGTCGTATCCCGCTGATCGTGGGCCGTGGTCTGACCGGCAAGGCACGCGCCGAGCTGGGCCTGCCGCCTTCGACCCTGTTCAAAACCCCTGAAGCGCCTGCTGCCAGCACCAAGGGTTTCACCCTGGCGCAGAAGATGGTCGGCAAGGCCTGCGGCACCGACGGTATCCGTCCGGGCACTTACTGCGAACCGAAGATGACCACCGTCGGTTCCCAGGACACCACAGGTCCCATGACCCGTGACGAACTGAAAGACCTGGCGTGCCTGGGCTTCTCCGCTGATCTGGTAATGCAGTCCTTCTGCCACACCGCTGCTTATCCAAAGCCGATCGACGTCAAGACCCACCACACCCTGCCTGACTTCATCATGACCCGTGGCGGTGTTTCGCTGCGTCCGGGCGACGGCATCATCCACAGCTGGCTGAACCGCATGCTGCTGCCGGACACCGTCGGTACTGGTGGCGACTCGCACACCCGTTTCCCGATCGGCATCTCGTTCCCGGCCGGTTCCGGTCTGGTCGCGTTCGCCGCTGCCACCGGCGTCATGCCGCTGGACATGCCGGAATCGATCCTGGTCCGCTTCAAGGGCAAGCTGCAACCGGGCGTCACCCTGCGTGACCTGGTGCATGCCATCCCTTACTACGCGATCCAGAAAGGCCTGCTGACCGTCGAGAAGAAAGGCAAGAAGAACGCCTTCTCCGGCCGCATCCTGGAAATCGAAGGTCTGGAAACCCTGACCGTCGAACAAGCCTTCGAACTGTCCGACGCCTCGGCAGAACGCTCGGCTGCAGGTTGCACCATCAAGCTGTCCAAAGAGTCGATCGCCGAGTACCTGAAGTCCAACATCACCCTGCTGCGCTGGATGATCGCTGAAGGCTACGGTGACCCACGTACCCTGGAGCGTCGTGCCAAGGCAATGGAAGCCTGGATTGCCAATCCTGAGCTGCTGGAAGCCGACAAAGACGCCGAGTACGCCGAAGTCATCGAAATCGACCTGGCCGACGTCAAGGAGCCTGTGCTCTGCGCGCCGAACGACCCGGACGATGCCCGTCTGCTGTCCAGCGTTGCTGGCGAGAAGATCGACGAAGTGTTCATCGGTTCGTGCATGACCAACATCGGCCACTTCCGCGCTGCCGGCAAGCTGCTGGATCAGGTCAAGGGCCAGCTGCCAACCCGTCTGTGGCTGTCGCCGCCGACCAAGATGGACGCTCACCAGCTGACCGAAGAAGGCTACTACGGCATCTACGGCAAGGCTGGCGCACGCATGGAAATGCCGGGCTGCTCGCTGTGCATGGGTAACCAGGCACGTGTGAACCCGAACGCGACCGTGGTGTCTACCTCGACCCGTAACTTCCCGAACCGTCTGGGCGACGGCGCGAACGTCTACCTGGCTTCGGCTGAGCTGGCGTCCGTGGCCTCGATCCTGGGTCGCCTGCCGACCGTCGAGGAGTACCTGGAATACGCGGGCAAGATCGACAGCATGTCTGCCGACGTGTACCGCTACCTGAGCTTCGACCAGATCGCCGAGTTCCGCGAATCCGCGGCCAACGCGAAGATCCCGGTGGTTCAGGCGTAAGCGTGTGATGTTGTGTTGAAAGAAACCCCGCTTCGGCGGGGTTTTTTTATGTCTGTTGGAGTTGGCTTGATATCGCTACATGGATGCCCTGCGGGCGCTTTTCGCGAGCAAGGTGGGACGCCACCCCGGTCGCTCCCACATTGTCTGCAACGTGCCATAGCCTGCGGGACCGAGGGGTGAGCCTTGGTGCATGGCTCTGGATTTCAAGCGAAAGCACAAAGCAGACAACGGGGTCTGTCAGGCAGCGGCACGTTGCAAAAAATGTAGGAGCGACCGGGGTGGCGTCCCACCTTGCTCGCGAAAAGCGCCCGAAGGGCACCAGAGTAAGAATCTCAAGCCAACCACAAAAAAACCCCGCATCTCGCGATACGGGGCTTCTCACTACCACTCAGCTAACGCCTCAAATCACCGAAGCCTGCCCACTCATGGCCAGATCCAGCAACTCCCGGTTGGCCACGGCGTACATCGCGTAGTCATTGCCGCTCGCCGCACGCAGTTCGACCAGCATGGCCTTCCAGCGGTCGACCATCGAAGCGTGCTGTTCCAGCCACAGGTTCAGGCGCTCTTCGACGTTTTCCGGGCCGTTCGGCATTTGCAGGACGGAGACGGTGATCGCGCGCTGTTGCCAGTCGACGTCGTCGCGGAACGCTTCGCGGGCCAGGGCCTGCCAGTTGTTTTCCACCGGCAGGGCGCTGATCTGCTGCAGATACCAGGTGATGTCCAGCGAGCTGCCCACGGCGAAGTAGACCTTGGCCACGTCGGCGGCGTTCTGGCCGGTGACGTCGGACGCTTCGATGATCGGCAGCAGCGTGTACAGGTGCGTGGTGCCTGCCACCATGCGCGCCAGCAGTTCAGGCACGCCAGCCTCGACGTATTCCTGATAACGCGCCTGCCAGACTTCACGGGGTGGGCCTTCCAGCAGTTCGTCGAGTTTCAGGCCCAGTGCCGCCAGGTGCGGACCGAAGTGCGCAACGTCACGCGCCGCGTCCAGTTCGTTGCGACGGCTGCGCAGGAACCAGCGGGTGGCGCGACGGCCCAGACGCATGATCTCGTCCATCAAGGCCAGCTGGATTTCGGCCGGAACCTTGTAGTCCAGCGCCTCGATCTGACGGAACCAGTGCGGCAGGTGGAAGATGTCGCGCACGATCACGTAGGCACCGGCCACGTTGGCCGCGCTCATGCCGGTCGACTCCTTGAGCCGCTGCACGAAGGTGATGCCCATGTGGTTGACCAGGTCGTTGGCGATCTGGGTGCTGACGATTTCGCGCTTCAGACGGTGGCGGCGCATGGAATCGGAGAACTTCGCGCCCAGCGACGGCGGGAAGGCGGTTTCCATGTCGCGGGCCAGGTAGTCGTCGTCCGGCACGCGGGATTCGAGCAGCGCTTCCTTAAGGTCGATCTTGCTGTAGGAGATCAGCACCGACAGCTCGGCACGGGACAGGCCTTTCTGTTCGGCGATGCGCTCGGCCAGCTGGTCTTCGGCCGGCAGGAACTCGATGGCGCGGTCCAGCTTGCCACGGGCTTCCAGGTCGTTCATCAGACGCTTGTATTCGGCGATGCGCTCGTAAGCGCGACGGGCCGCCAGAGACAACGCCTGAGTCTGCTTGTAGTTGTTGCCCAGCACCAGATTGCCGACTTCGTCGGTCATGCTTTCGAGCAGCAGGTTGCGCTGCTTCTCGGTCATGTCACCGGCCTGCACCACTTCGTTGAGCAGGATCTTGATGTTCACTTCGTGGTCGGAGCAGTCCACACCACCGGCGTTGTCGATGAAGTCGGTGTTGGTGGCGCCGCCCAACAGGCCGAACTCGACGCGACCCAGTTGGGTCATGCCCAGGTTGCCGCCCTCGCCCACCACCTTGCAGCGCAACTGGTTGCCGTTGACGCGCACGGCGTCGTTGGCCTTGTCGCCCACGTCGGCATGGCTTTCGGAGCTGGCCTTGACGTAAGTGCCGATGCCGCCGTTCCACAGCAGATCCACCGGCGCCTTGAGCAGCGCGTGCATCAGTTCGGTCGGGGTCAGCTTGTCGGCGCTGATGTCGAAGCGCTCTTTCATCTGCGGCGTGATGGTGATGCTCTTCAGGCTGCGCGGGAAGATACCGCCGCCTTCGGACATGATGCTGGTGTCGTAGTCGGTCCAGGCCGAACGCGGCAGGTCGAACAGACGCTGACGCTCGGCGAAGCTGGTCGCCGGATCCGGGTTCGGGTCGATGAAGATGTGCAGGTGGTTGAACGCGGCCACCAGTTGCAGCTTGTCGGACATCAACAGGCCGTTGCCGAACACGTCACCGGCCATGTCGCCGACGCCGATCACGCTGACGCTGTCCTGCTGGACATTGATGCCGCGCTCGCGGAAGTGGCGCTGTACGCCGACCCACGCGCCCTTGGCGGTGATGCCCATCTTCTTGTGGTCGTAACCGGCCGAGCCACCGGAGGCGAACGCGTCGCCCAGCCAGAAGCCGTAGTCGATGGCGATGCCGTTGGCGATGTCGGAGAAGGTCGCGGTGCCCTTGTCCGCCGCCACCACCAGGTATGGGTCATCGTCGTCATGGCGCACGACGTTGGCTGGCGGCACCAGCACGCCTTCTTTCAGGTTGTCGGTGATGTCCAGCAGGCCCGAAATGAAGATGCGGTAGCAGGCGATTGCCTCGGCCTGCACCTCGTCGCGGGTGCCGGTGGTCGGCAGGCGACGGGGCAGGAAGCCGCCCTTGGCGCCGACCGGGACGATGACCGAGTTCTTCACCTGCTGGGCTTTGACCAGGCCCAGCACTTCGGTGCGGAAGTCTTCTTCGCGGTCCGACCAGCGCAGGCCGCCACGGGCAACGTTGCCGAAACGCAGGTGCACACCCTCGACGCGCGGCGAGTAGACGAAGATTTCGAACTTCGGCACCGGCTTCGGCAGCTCGGGGATCAGGCGCGGGTTGAACTTGAAGCTGAAGTAGCTCTTGTTCTGGCCGTTGGCATCGGTCTGGTAGAAGTTGGTGCGCATGGTCGCCTTGATCAGGTCAAGGTAGCGACGCAGGATGCGGTCTTCGTTGAGCACCTGAACGTCGTCCAGGGCGGTGAGGATCGCGGTTTCCAGACGCTGTTGCATGTCGTCCAGGTCGCCGCCCGACAGCTTGCGCGCCAGGTAGAAGCGGGTCTTGAACAGACGGGTCAGCTCGCGGGCGATGTCGGCGTGGTTGTTCAGGGTGCTGGCGATATAACCCAGGTCGAAGCCCAGACGGATCTGCTTCAGGTAACGGGCATAAGCGCGCAGCAGCGCCACGTCGCGCCATGGCAGGCCGGCAGTCAGCACCAGGCGGTTGAACGCATCGTTTTCGGCGTCGCCGCGCACGATGTGGACGAACGCGTCCTGGAAGGTGTCGTTGAGCTGTTGCAGGTCCAGGTTCAGGCCTTCGGCGTAGGTGAAGGCGAAATCATGAATCCAGTACTCGCGACCGTTGGTGTGACGCAGGCGATACGGGAACTCGCCCAGCACGCGCAGGCCGAGGTTTTCCAGAATCGGCAGCACGTCCGACAGCGCCAGCGGGGTATCGGCGTGGTACAGCTTGCAGTGCAGCTGCGCCTTATCACCGGACAGCGGCTGATAGAAGCTCATCACCAGCGGCTTGGCTTCGGACAGGCCCAGCACATGCTGCATGTCGACCACCGCCGAGTGCGCGGCGAAACGCTCGCGGTAACCGGCCGGGAAGCCATTGGGGAAGTCGGCCAGCACGTTGGTGCCCTGGGCTTCGCCGAAGCTTTCGATGACAAGGCTGGCGTAATCGTCCTTCCATGAACGGCAGGCCTGGACCACTTCGTTTTCCAGTTGCTGCGGGTCGATGTCCAGGGTGACTTTCGGGTCCACCCGCAGGATCAGTTGCACGCGGGCCAGTACCGACTCGGAGAAGAAGGTCCAGAACTCGCAGTCGCTGGCCTTCAGGCGCTCCATCAGCACCTGCTGGATCTTCTGCCGCACTTCAGTGGAGTAGATGTCGCGCGGCACATAGGCCAGGCAGTAGCAGAAGCGGCCGTACGGATCCTTGCGCAGGAACACGCGAATCTTGTTGCGCTCCTGGATCTGCACGATGGACATGACGGTGCTGAACAGCTCGTCCACCGGGGTCTGGAACAGGTCGTCGCGCGGCAGCACTTCGACCACTTGCGCCAGTTCCTTGCCCAGGTGGGCCTTGGCGTCGAAGCCGGAGCGGCGCTCGATTTCGGCGACCTTACGGCGGATGTACGGGATGTTGCGCACGCTTTCGCCATACACCGACGAGGTGTACAGGCCCATGAAGCGGCATTCCTTGATGACGCGGCCATTGGCGTCGATCTGGCGGATCGACACGTAGTCCGGGTACGCCGGGCGGTGCACGCGGCTTGGGTGCGCGGCCTTGGCGAAGGACAGCAGCGTCGGCTCATGCAGGTAGTTCACCGCATAGCCTTCGATGTGCAGGTCTTCAGGGGTCAGGCCTGCGCGCAGCAGCTTGGTCAGGCCCAGGAACGACGCCGGATCGTAGGTCAGCTGGCCGCCGTTGCCGTCGCCCTCGACGGTGAACTCTTCGTAACCCAGGAAGGTGAAGTGGTTGTTCACCAGCCACTCGAGGAACACCTTGACCTCGGACTTCTCGTCCGGGTCGATGGCAAATTCGGAAGCATCGATGCTCGCCAGCAGGTCGTTGACCTTGGCTTTCATCGGCAGGAAGTCTTCTACCGCGACACGCACCTCGCCCAGCACCTGCTCCAGCTCACGTGCCAGCACGTTGAGCTCGGCCGGGTTGGCGCAGCGGTCGATTTCCAGGTACATCAGCGATTCTTGCAGCACGCCCTCGCCCAAGGTGCCTTTTGGCAGCACTTCGAGCAGTTGGCCCTTCTCGTCGCGACGCACGCTCAGCACCGTAGTCTGCAGCGTGTGGATGCTGTAGCCGCGGCGGTTCAGCTCGGTACGGACCGAGTCGACCAGGAACGGCAGGTCGTGGTGCAACACTTCAACGGCGGTGTGGGTGGACTGCCAGCCATGACGCTCGTAATCAGGGTTGTACACGCGCACCTGCGGCGTGTCGTGGGTGAAGCGCTCGAGCAGACGCCAGGCCGACAGGGTGCAACCGGCAAGGTCGGAGAGTCTGCGTTGAGTGAGTTCGTCCAGAGAAATGATGCCGAAGAACTGATCGGCGAACAGCGCCACTTGTGGCAGTGCCTGTTCGCTGATGTGCTGGGCCAGTGCCGCTCGCAGTTGATGCTGGAAGTCGGACTTGCTGGCTGCGGTGAAGAACGCCATCTGTGGTACTCCGCTTGCTTGGCTTTTATATAGGAGAGATGCGTGTTTCGGGGTCGTTCATGGGTACAGGTGTGTCAATTCGCGTCTGATCGATAATAGTCAGCAAATCGTGACAAGGCGCGATACCTGCACACATGCCTTTGTACTAACGCTCGTCGTGTGTGCGTCGTCACATTGCCCCCCGAGTGAAATTCGGTGCGGTGTCTGCCCAGGCAGGCTCGACCGCACGTCCGATCATCTGCTGCGAAGCTTAACGACAGCGGCCCCGCGCCCGCTTGCAGGGCTGCGACATATTCGGACATCGGGTTGAGAACCGGCATGGGCCATGCCGAAGAGGAATAGTGTCAAGACCTGCACCGCCTTACCCCTGTGGGAGCCGGCTTGCTGGCGAAAGCGGAGTGTCAGACGCTGCAACTGGAGCTGACACACCGTATTCGCCAGCAAGCCGGCTCCCACAGAAGCGCGGCGCTCGGTAGGAGAGGAAGTTTTCCCCCAAGACTGGCAAAATCCCGCTTTGTCCGAACCGAACCACAGGATCCGCCGCCATGCACATGACCACTGACAGCTTCATCCACAACCCTTGCGATGATGAAGAAGACGACATGGCGCTGGTCTGCTGCCATGGCGACAACGGCGACCTGTTTCTGCTGGCGCGCTTTCCGGACGAGGACGAGGTGGACATCACCTTCCGTGACGACACCATTCACGTCGAGCAGTTGAAAGTGACCCTGAGCGCAACGCTGTTGCGGGTGGAAATCGACGCGGCAGATGCCGGGCCGTTCGGTGGCGAGACCACTTACGAAATCACTCACACCACCCTGGACAACGAGCTGGGCGATCTGGACGAAACGCTGCGCATCCTGCTCAAGGATGTGGGCAGTTACGTCAGCGAAATCGGCTGAGCCTGTATCGCATCACACGCCCCGTAGCAGCACGGCTTGCCGGCGACAGGGCCCTCATGATCGCCATCGCCGGCAAGCCGGACTGCTACGGATCTGCGCTCGAACGCAAAACCTGTCCGACAATCCTGTAAATCGCCCCACGTACCGGCGCAGATACTGAAAAAACCCCTCCCCCGATTAGTCGCCACCCCCTCGGATGGATTAAAGTAACGCCCCCAGCCTCGGCGCCGTTTTGGCGCCCATGCGTCCTCTGCCAGGAACCGTCACCGATGGAACATCGTGAAGCGTTGATCGCGCTGCGAACCTTTCTCTCCACTCAGATTCTGGGGCAGGAGAAACTGGTCGAGCGCCTGTTGATCGCGCTGCTTGCCGACGGCCACATGCTGGTCGAAGGCGCCCCGGGCCTGGCCAAGACCAAGGCGATCAAGGAGCTGGCCGAAGGCATCGAGGCGCAGTTCCATCGCATCCAGTTCACCCCTGACCTGTTACCCGCCGACATCACCGGCACCGAGATTTATCGCCCGGAGACTGGCAGCTTCGTGTTCCAGCAGGGGCCGATCTTCCACAACCTGGTGCTGGCGGATGAAATCAACCGGGCGCCGGCCAAGGTGCAATCGGCGCTGCTGGAAGCCATGGCCGAGCGCCAGGTCAGCGTGGGGCGCAGCACTTACGATTTGTCGCCACTGTTTCTGGTGATGGCGACCCAGAACCCCATCGAGCAGGAAGGCACCTATCCCCTGCCCGAGGCGCAGCTGGACCGCTTCCTGATGCACGTGAAGATCGGCTTTCCCGACGCCACGGTCGAACGCAAGATCCTCCAGCAGGCCCGCGGCGAAGCGCTGCACGGCGAGGCCAAACCCGATCGGCGGGTCAGCCAGCAGGCGATCTTCGCCGCGCGCAAGGAAATCCTCGGCCTGTACATGGCCGACGCGGTGGAGGAATACCTGGTGCAACTGGTCATGGCCACGCGCACCCCGGCCAAGTTCGACGCCGAGCTGGCCGAGTGGATCGGCTACGGCGCCAGCCCGCGCGGCTCGATTTCCCTGGACCGCTGCGCCCGCGCCCACGCGTGGCTCGCGGGCCGCGACTTCGTCAGCCCCGAAGACATCCAGGCGATGGTCTTCGACGTGCTGCGCCACCGCATCATTCTGTCGTTCGAAGCGGAAGCGGCAGGCATCGATCAGGACCGCGTGATCCAGCGCATTCTCGACGTCGTTGCCGTCGCCTGAACCCATGCAACCCTATCTGATTTCCCAACCGGGCATCCGCATCAGCCTCGCCGAGCTGATCGAGATGCGCCATCGCGTGCGGGAAGTGCAGCTGTTTTCGTCGCCCGGCCGGCGCAGCCCGTTGATCGGCCTGCACCACTCCAAGCTGCGCGGGCGTGGCGTGGACTTCGATCAGGTGCGGGTCTATCAGGCCGGCGACGACGTGCGCACCATCGACTGGCGCGTCACCGCGCGCACCCAGGAGCCACACACCAAGCTGTTTCATGAAGAACGCGAGCGGCCGATTTTCATCATGGTCGAGCAGAGCCGCCGGCTGTTTTTCGGCTCGGGGCTGATGTTCAAGTCGGTGCTGGCCGCGCAAGCCGCCGCGCTGATCGGCTGGGCCGCGCTGGGCCACAACGACCGGGTCGGCGGGCTGGTGTTCGGTGACAACCAGCACTACGAGATCAAACCGCGGCGCAGCAAGCAGAGCCTGTTGCAGTTGCTCAACCGTCTGGTGCGAGTCAATCAGTCGCTGCACACCGAAGCGGTGGACGATCGCGACTCCTTCGGCGTGGCCTTGCGTCGCGCCCGGGAAGTGCTGCGGCCCGGCAGCCTGGTGTTCATCCTCTGCGACGAGCGCACCTTGTCGGACTCCGCCGAGCAGCAATTGGCGCTGCTGTCGCGCCATTGCGACCTGCTGCTGTTGCCGCTGTCGGACCCGCTCGACCACGCGCTGCCCGCTGCCGGCCTGCTGCGCTTTGCCGACCGTGGCGCGCAGCTGGAACTGGACACCCTCAACCCCGACCTGCGCCAGACCTACCGCGCGCAGAGTGAAGCCCGTCAGGCGCGTTGGGAATTGCTGTCGCAGAAACTGCGGGTGTTGATGATCCCCCTGAGCACCCAGCGCGAGATGGTCGAGCAACTGCGCGACTACCTCAACGAGCAGCAACCGGTGCGAGCCAAATGAGCCTGCTGGACCAGCTGCAGCCAATGATCCGCCCGGAACCGGTAGGTTTCTGGCCGCCCGCACCCGGCTGGTGGCTGCTGCTGGTTCTGCTGCCGGCGCTGGGTTACGGCCTGTGGCGCGCGCGGGTGCTGCTGCCGAAAAAGGCCCGCACCGAAAACAGCGAACCGCCGCTGGACCCGCGCCGCCAGGCCGCACTCCTGGAGCTGGCGCAACTGCCCAAGCCCTACGACGGCGCACCCGCCGGCGCCTGGCTGCAACAGATCAACGGCCTGCTCAAACGCCTGTGCCGTAACGACTACCCCTACAGCCAGAGCCACACCCTGAACGGCCGCAAATGGCTGGCGTTCCTCGACAACCGCTGCCCGGCCGCAGGCCTGACCCGCTGGATGATTCTGGTGGAAGGCGCCTACAAGCCCGAATGCAAGCTCGACGACAAGGCCATCAACGGCCTGACCCAGTCGGTCGAAACCTGGATTCGCAAGCATGTTTGAATTCGCGCAGGTCTGGCTGTTCGCCCTGCTGCCGCTGCCGTGGCTGCTGCGTTTCGTGCTGCCGGTGGCCGACAGCGGCGAGGCCGCGCTGAAAGTCAGCTTTCTCAATGAACTCGAAGGCCTGGCCGGGCGCCGTGCCCGCGCGCACCTGCCGGGCTGGCGTCGACAGTTACCGTTCGTCACCCTCTGGCTGTTGCTGCTGATCGCTGCAGCCCGCCCGCAATGGCTGGGCGAGCCGCTGCCGGTGGCTGCCAGTGGCCGCGATCTGTTGGTGGCAGTGGACGTGTCGGGGTCAATGGATTACCCGGACATGGTCTGGCAGAGCGACGAGGTCAGCCGCCTGACCCTGGTCAAACAGCTGCTGGGCGATTTTCTTGAACAGCGTCAGGGCGACCGCGTCGGCCTGATCCTGTTCGGCAGCCAGGCCTATCTGCAGGCGCCGCTGACCTTCGACCGCAGGACCGTGCGCGTGTGGCTGGACGAAGCGCGCATCGGCATCGCCGGCAAGAACACCGCCATTGGCGACGCCATTGGTTTGGCCCTCAAGCGCCTGCGTTCGCGCCCGGCCCAGAGCCGGGTGCTGATTCTGGTCACCGACGGCGCCAACAACGCAGGGCAGATCGACCCGGCCACTGCCGCGCGGCTGGCGGCCGGTGAAGGGGTGAAGATCTACCCGATCGGCATCGGCGCCGACCCGGACAAAGGCGCCACCAGCATTCTCGGCCTGAACCCGAGCCTGGACCTGGACGAACCGGCTCTGCGGGAAATCGCCGAGATCACCGGCGGCCAGTACTTCCGCGCCCGCGATGGCGAGCAGTTGAAAAGCATCGGCAAGACCCTCGACACCCTGGAGCCGGTGGCCCAGCAACCGACCCAGGCCCGCCCTGCCATCGAGCTCTACCACTGGCCGCTGGCCGCGGCGCTGCTGTTGAGCATCCTGTTGGTGATCCACGAGCGCTGGCCGCACAACCCGCTGTATCGCTTCCTCGCGCGCCAGCCGGTGCTGCATCAGGGCCCGCAATGGCGTCAGCGCTTCAAGCGCTTGCGGAGGCGTCGATGAGCAGCGTCTGGCCTCATGTATTGCGCCCCTGGTGGCTGCTGATCCTGCCGTTGCTGGTGTGGCTGATCTGGCGGTTGTGGAACCGGCAGAAGCGTGTAGGCCGCTGGCAGATGATTCTGCCCAGCGCCTTCCACTCGACCTTGCTCAGCGGCGGCAGCGGCCGCGAAAGCAAGCTGCCGTGGATCGTCCTGTCGCTGGGCTGGCTGCTGGCCCTGCTGGCGCTGATCGGGCCGAGCTGGCAACGCGTGGAGCAGACCAGCCAGAAACCGGTGGACCCGCTGGTGGTGGTGCTGGAGCTGACCCCGGAAATGCTCGCCGCCGACAGCCCGCCGACCCGGCTGGAACAGGCCCGGCGCAAGCTGCTGGACCTGTTACAGGTGCGCAGCGATGCGCAGACCGCGATCATCGTCTATGCCGGCAGCGCCCACACCCTGGTGCCGCTGTCGGACGACCTGACCACCAGCAAGAACCTGCTCGATGCCATCAAGCCGTCGATCATGCCCGAGAGCGGGCAGCGCGCCGACCTTGCGGTGCTCAAAGCGCGGGACCTGCTGCGCCAGGCCGATCTGGGTCAGGGCCGTCTGCTGTGGATCGGCTCGTCACTCAATGAAACCGAGCGTCAGGGCATTCGCCAGGCCATGAATGACCACCCGCCGCAGTTGCTGATGCTGGGCGTCGGCACCGCCGAAGGCGCGCCGGTGGCCCAGGAAAAAGGCGGTTTCCTCAAGGACGCTCAAGGCGCGATTCTGGTGCCGCGCCTGGAAAGCGCCAGCCTCAAGGACTTCGCCGAGAGCCTGGGCGGGCAATACACCCCGCTGCAATTGGTGGATGCCGACCTGCGCGAACTGGGGTTGCTGGCCACGCCTACCGAATTGCGCAGCATGGGCCGGACCGTGCAGCTCGACAGCTGGGCCGACCAGGGCTACTGGCTGTTGCTGCCACTGTTGCTGCTGGCCGCCTGCGCCGGGCGCCGTGGCTGGGTGCTGTGTCTGCCGCTGCTGATGGCCATCCCGCAACACAGCTACGCGTTCGACTTCGAAGACCTGTGGCGCCGCCCCGACCAACAGGGCCAGCACCTGCTGCAGCGGCATCGCCCGGCCGAAGCCGCCAGGCATTTCGAGAACGTGCAATGGCAAGGCATCGCGCTGTTCGAGGCCGGCGACTTTGCCGCTGCCGCTCAGCGCTTCGCCCAAGGCAACACTGCCGCTGACCATTACAATCGCGGCAACGCGCTGGCCCGAAGTGGCGAGCTGGAAGCGGCCGTCGACGCCTACGAACAAGCGCTGGAACGGCAACCCGAGTTCCCCCGGGCTGTGGCCAACAAGGCACTGGTCGAGCAGCTCATCGAGCAGAACCGCCAGGCCGCCGCCGAAGACCAGAGCGAAGGCAAGACTGAAAGCGAAGACGACGCCAGCCAGGCGCAGACCGGCGAAGCCCAACAGCAACAGAGCGACCAACAAGCGCAGGCCCAGGCCAGCGAAGACAACGCCTCGAGCAACCCGCCGCAGTTTTCCGGCAATGCCCAGGCGCCGGACGCCTCCCCGGATGCCGATGAACCGACCCAGGCGCCCAGCCGCCCGGTGGACACCCAGATCAACGCCGAACAGCGCCAGGCGCTCGAACAATGGCTGCGGCAGATTCCGGACGAACCCGGCGAGCTGCTGCGGCGCAAATTCTGGTACGAACAACAGCAACATCAGGAAAAGAGCAAATGAGTCGTGTGCACCGGGTGATCATCGTCTGGCTGCTGTGCCTGTTCGCCCTCGTGGCGCGCGCCGACGAGCCTGCGCAGACCTTGCAGGCCAGCGTCGATCGCACGCGAATCAACACCGGCGAGACCGTCGAACTGACCCTGGAATCCGACGACGCAACCTTGTTCGGCAAGCCGGACATGGCCCCGCTGGACGCCGACTTCGAAGTGCGCGACACCCGCCAGCTCAACAGCCTGACCACCCTGGAAGGGAACGTCCACGCCACCACCCGCTGGCTGATCACCCTGATGCCGCGCCACAGCGGCTCGATCGAGATTCCCTCGCTCAAGCTCGGTGAGCTGGTCAGCCAGCCGATCGCCCTGCAAGTGGTCGAGGTCGAAGCGTCCCAGGCCCAAGAGCAGAAGCTCGCGCCGGTGTTCATGGAAGCCAGCCTTGATCAGGATACGGTCTACGTGCAGGCCCAGGCGGTGCTGACCGTGCGCATCTACCACTCGGTTTCGCTGTTCGATGACAGCAACCTGACGCCGCTGCAGGTGCCAGACACGCGCATCGAAAAGCTCGGCGACACCCGCACCTACGAGAAGCAGATCAACGGCATCCGCCATGGCGTGATCGAAATGCGTTACGCCCTGTACCCGCAGCAGAGTGGCGACATGACCATTCCGGCGCAGGAATTCAGCGCGACCATGGTCCAGGACATTCCCGAAACCCAGGCCGCCGCCACCAGCCAGCCGACCGTGGCCACCAGCCCCAAGCCGGGCAAACTGATGCGCGTGACCTCGCTGCCGCTGGCGTTGAAGGTCAAGCCGCAACCGGCGCACTACCCGGCCAACACGCCGTGGCTGCCGGCGCGCAGCATCACCCTGAGCGAAGACTGGAACCCGGACCCGGCCCACGTGCAGATCGGCGATTCGCTGACCCGCACCCTGGTGGTCACCGCCGAAGGCTTGTCCAGCGCGCAGCTGCCGCCGCTGCCGGTCTCGGAAGTCAGCGCGCTGCGGCGTTATCCGGATCAGCCGCAGTTGAGCAATCAGGCCAGCGAGCGCGGCCTGGTGGGCACCCGCGAAGAACGCGTGGCGCTGGTGCCGAACCGGCCCGGCGCGATCGAGATTCCGGCGGTGGACCTGGTCTGGTGGAACACCCTGGAAGACCATCTGGAACACAGCGCCCTGCCCGCCCGCACCCTGCAAGTCAGCACCAACCCGGCGCTGGCGGTGGACATGCCGGTGAGTGACAGTTCCGGTGCGAGCGTGATCGGCCCGCCGGTATGGCCGTGGCAGTTGAGCACCGTGCTGCTGGCCTTCACCACGCTCTTGGGTTTCGCCCTGTGGTGGCGTGCCCGCGCCTTGCCAGCCGTGACCCGCGCCGCGCAAGCCGGCCCCAGCCCGCGCACGGTGCTGGACGACCTCAAGCGCGCCAGCCTCGCCAACGACCCCCAAGCCACCCGTCAGGCGCTGGACGCCTGGGCCCGGCAGCAGCCGGAAACCCTGGCCGACATGGCCGCGCGCTTCGTGCCGCTGTCCGATGCACTGGACGGCCTGAACGGCGCGCTGTACAGCGAAACCGGCAAGCTGTGGCTGGGCGAAGAATTGTGGCGCGCCGTCAAGGCACTGCCCGCCATCGAGAAACCGCTACAAGCCAACGGCGCAGACAGCCTGCCGCCGCTTTATCCGAAATGAACATGCCGATTGCCCACATGACCAAAACACCTGTGGGAGTGAGCTTGCTCACGAAAGGGCCGGTACAGCCGCCAGGTCTTCAGCGGCTGGACGTCATTCTTCGTGAGCAAGCTCACTCCCACAAGGTTCTCGGCACGCCTGCAACTGTATTCAAGGTACCCCCATGCGTCTGTTCCACACCTCCGACTGGCACCTGGGCCAGAACCTGCACGGCCAGGAGCGGGACTTCGAACACGAGAGTTTCCTCAAATGGCTGCTGGCCCGGCTCATCGAGCGCAAGCCCGACGTGCTGCTGATCGCCGGCGACATCTTCGACACGGTCAACCCGCCGGTCAAAGCCCAGGAGCGCCTGTACGACTTCATCGTCAGCGCCCACGAACAGAACCCGCAGCTGACCATCGTGATGATCGCCGGCAACCATGACTCCGGCTCGCGCATCGAGCTGCCCGCGCCATTGATGCGGCGCCTGCGCACCCACGCGCTGGGCCGGGTACTGTGGCTGGACGATGGTGTGCTCGACGTCGAGCGCCTGCTGCTGCCGCTGACCAACACCAAGGGCAAGGTGCTGGGCTGGTGCCTGGCGCTGCCGTTCCTGCGTCCGGCGGAAGTGACCGGCCCCACGCTGGGGGAGAACTATCTGCGCGGCATCGGCCAGGTCCACGAAATGCTCATCGAAGCCGCCAACAAGAAACGCAAGAAAGGCCAAGCGCTGATCGCCATCAGCCACGCCCACATGGCCGGTGGTTCGGTGTCCGAAGACTCCGAGCGCAGCCTGATCATCGGCAACGCCGAAGCGCTGCCCGCCAGCCTGTTCGGCGAGAGCATCACCTACGTCGCGCTGGGCCATTTGCACAAGCCGCAGAAGGTCAATGGCCAGAACCGCATTCGCTACAGCGGCTCGCCCATCCCGCTGTCGTTTTCCGAGATCGGCTATCAGCATCAGATCCTCGAAATCGACTGCGAAAACGGCAAGCTGGCCAGCGTCACCCCGCTGCTGATTCCCCGCGCGGTCAACCTGCAGCGCATCGGGCCATACCCCTTGGCCGAATTGCTGCTGCAACTCAAGGACTTGCCAGACATCGACCTGCTGGCCGACGTCGACCGCCAGCCCTGGCTGGAAGTGCGGGTGAAGCTGGACGAGCCGCAACCGGACCTGCGCAACCAGATCGAAGCGGCGCTGGAGAACAAGGCCGTGCGCCTGGTGCGCATCGCTGCTGAATACGCCGGCAAAGGCGCGCGGGGCGACGAAGACGAGCGCGACCTGATCGAACTCGACCAGCTCAGCCCCCAGGAACTGTTCAGCCGCGCCTGGCTGGACAACTACGGCAGCGAGGTGGATGACCAGACCTTGCAGGACTTCGCCAGCCTGCTGCAGGACGTGCAACTGGAGAGCGAACAGCCATGAAGATTCTTGCCATTCGCCTGAAAAACCTCGCCTCGCTGGCCGGCCCCTTCGAGCTGGATTTCACCGCCGAGCCCCTGGCCAGCGCCGGCCTGTTCGCCATCACCGGCCCCACCGGCGCGGGCAAGAGCACGCTGCTCGATGCATTGTGCCTGGCGTTGTTTGGCGCCATCCCGCGGCTCAACGATATCGGCCAGTCGCGGGTGCCGGAAATCGACGGCGACATCAGCACCGCCGACCCGCGCAACCTGCTGCGGCGCGGCACCGGCAGCGGTTATGCCGAAGTGGATTTCGTCGGTATCGACCAGCGCCGTTATCGCGCCCGCTGGGAAACCAACCGCGCCCGCGACAACGCCACGAAAAAACTCCAGCAAAGCCGCCAGACCCTGACCGATCTGGACAGCGAGCAGATCCTCAGCAGCCAGAACAAGAGCGAATACAAAAACCTGCTCGAAGCGCGGTTGGGCCTGAACTTCGAGCAGTTCACCCGCGCCGTAATGCTGGCCCAGAGCGAGTTCAGCGCGTTCCTCAAGGCCGACGACAAGGAACGCAGCGAGCTGCTGGAAAAGCTCACCGACACGGCGATCTACAGCCAGCTGGGCCGCCGCGCCTACAGCAAGAGCAAGGAAGCCGAAGAGGCGCTGAAAACCCTCAACGCCCAGGCGGGCAACCTGACGCCGCTGGAACCCGAGCAGCGCGCTGAGCTGGAACAGCGCTTCAGCGACGCTCAACAGCAACTGAAACTGGCCCAGAGTCAACTGCGCCAGCTGGAACTCAAGCAGCAGTGGTTCAGTGAGCTGACGCGCCTGCGTGACAGCCATCAGGCCGCCAATGAGCAACTGACTGGCGCGCAGCAGACCTGGGATCAACAGGCGAGCGAGCGTCAGCAACTGGTGCAGTTGGAGCGCCTGGCGCCGCAGCGGCATGTGTTCGGTCAACGTACCCGGCTCGAAAGCCAGATCAACCCGCTGGCGGCGAAGATCAAAGAACAGACCGAGCAACAGACGCAGATCCAGGCCACGCTGGGCGACCTCGAAAGCCGACTCGACAGCGCCCGATCCGGCCTTGCCCAGGCGCAGGAACAGCAGCAGAGCGCAGCCCCCGCCCTGCGCGAGGCATTCGAGCAACAACTGCAACTCGGCCACCTCGATAAAGAAGTGCGGCAAATCAGCGAGCAGGCCCTCGCCGCCGAGCAGGCGAGCAACGCGGGTCAGGCCGCGCTGGAGCAGTTGATCGAACAGCAGCGCCTGGTCGAAGCCCGACTGCAGGCCATCGATGAACAGCTGCAAGGCAGCGCAGTGCTGCAGGCGCTGAGTCATTCCTGGGCGGCTTATCGTCCGCAGCTGCAACAGATCGTGCTGACCAGTTCACGCCTGCAAAAAGGCCGTGAAGAGCTCCCCGCGCTGGAACAGGCCTCGACCCGCGCCGAGCAGACCCTGAGCGAGCGCCGCAGCGCCTTGCAAGCGGTCTACGACGACGCTCAGGTCAAGGCCGATGCGGTCAGCCAGGAAATCGAACGGCTGGGCCAGGCGCTGCAGGACAACCGCAAGGAACACAGCGCCAGCGACGCCCTGGAGCGCCTGTGGCAACGCCACGAGGAGCTGGCCAAGCGTCTGGCCGAAGTGCAGACCCAGCAACAACAAGCCACTGAACGCCGCGCCCAGAGCATCGCCCAGGGCATGCAGTTGAAGGGTGAGCACGAAGCCGCCGAGCAGGCGCTCAAGGTCACGGTCGAGTTGTTGCAACGTCAGCGCCTGGCCCGCAGCGCCAGCGTCGAGCAGTTGCGCGGGCAACTGGCTGACAACCAGCCATGCCCGGTGTGCGGCAGCGAAGATCATCCCTATCACCAGTCCGAGGTGCTGCTCGACGCGCTGTCCGGCCATGACGACAACGAAGAGAATGCCGCGCGCCTGAAGGTCAGCCAGCTCAGCGAAAAACTCGCCGAGCTGCGCACCGAAGTCGCGGAGCTGAACAACCAGCTCAAGCAGGCCAAACCGCAGCAGGAACAACTGAGCGAACAGTTGCAAAAGCTCGAGCCGGAACTGGCCGCCCACGCGCTGAACCCGCGCCTGCTGGAGCAGCCCGAGCACCTGCGCAGCGACTGGCTCAGCGAGCGCCTGCATCAGTTGGCCCAGGACATTCAGACCGCCGAACAGCGCCAGACGCGCCTGCTCAAGGCCCAGCGCGACGCCGAATCCCTGCAGCAGCAGGTGCAGGACGCCCGCGAAGCCAGCGCCCAGGCGATGAAACTGCTGGACGATCAGCAGCGCCACATCGCGCTGGACAACCAGAGCTTCGAGACCGCGCTGCAGGAATTCGAACCGCTGCTGCCAGCCGAGAGCCTGGCGCAGTGGCGCGAGTCGGCCACCAGCAGTTTCATGCAGCTGGACAACGACATCGCCCTGCGCCAGCAGCAACTGGATCAGCAAAAAGACGAGCAGCAGGAACACGCCGAGCGGGCGAAGAAAATCGAGCTGGAGCACAACGCCCAACAAGCTCGCGCGCTGGAAACGCAGAAGCTGCAAGAGCGCCTGCTCGCCAGCCAGCAGCAACAGGCCGTGGTGCAGCAGCGCCTGAGCGAAATCCTCGGCGAGCACGCCAGCGCCGACCACTGGCAACGGCATCTGGAACAGGCTGTGGAGCAGGCGCGCCAGTCTCAGACCGACATCGCCGAACAGCTGCAACAGGCGCGCAGCGAGCTGCTCAAGCTCAGCACCGAACTGGACGGCGGCCGCCAGCACCTGCAAACGGTGGAGGCCGAACAGGCCGAGCTGGATCGGCAGATCGGCGAATGGCGCAGCCAGCACCACGAACTGGACGACGCCGCGCTGGAGACGCTGCTGGGCATCAGCGACGAGGACGTCAGCCAGTTGCGCCAGCGTCTGCAACAGAACGAAAAAGCACTGGAACAGGCCAAGGTATTGGTGCAGGAGCGCGAGGCTCAGTTGCAGCAACATCAGGCGCAACACAGCGATGTCAGCGACGCCGAACAACTGGCTGGCGCCCTGACAGAAGCGCAGACCCAATCCGCTACCCATGACCAACTGTGCGCCGACCTGCGCGCGCAGATCAGTGAAGACGAACGCCGTCGCAACGCCAACAGCGAGCTGCAGGAGCGCATCAAGGCAGCCCACGGCGAGTACCTGCGCTGGGCGCGTCTGGCAGCGCTGATCGGCTCGGCCGAAGGTGACAAGTTCCGCAAGATCGCCCAGGCCTACAACCTCGACCTGCTGGTGCATCACGCCAACGCCCAGCTCCGGCAACTGGTACGCCGCTACCGCCTCAAGCGCGGCGGCAGCATGCTGGGGCTGCTGGTGATGGACACGGAAATGGGCGACGAGCTGCGCTCGGTGCATTCGCTGTCCGGCGGCGAAACCTTCCTCGTTTCGCTGGCCCTGGCACTGGGCCTGGCGTCCATGGCCTCGAGCACGCTGCGCATCGAATCGCTGTTCATCGACGAAGGCTTCGGCAGCCTCGACCCTGAATCCCTGCAACTGGCGATGGACGCGCTGGACGGCCTGCAGGCCCAGGGGCGCAAGGTCGGGGTGATTTCCCACGTGCAGGAAATGCACGAACGCATCCCCGTGCAGATCCAGGTCAAACGCCAGGGCAACGGCCTGAGCACCCTGGAGGTCAGCGGATGAGCGGCCTGCTCTACTCCTTCCGCCGCTGCCCCTACGCCATGCGCGCACGCATGGCGGTGGCCTATTCGGGCGTAAAGGTGGAAACGGTGGAAGTCAGCCTCAAGGCCAAGCCGCCGGAGATGCTCGAACGTTCCCCCAAGGGCACGGTGCCGGTGCTGGTGCTCGCAGACCGGGTGCTGGAACAGAGCCTGGACATCATGCGCTGGGCCCTGGCGCAGAACGACCCGGACGATTGGTCTCTGGTTTCTGACGTCGACGGCCAGCGGCAAATCGCCGAATTGATCGATGCCAATGATGGTGCGTTCAAGACCGACCTGGATCGCTACAAATACGCCGTGCGCTACCCCGAGTTCTCCCAGGACACCTATCGCGCGCGAGGGGAAGTGTTTCTGGCGAGGCTCGAAGGTTTGCTCGAAGGTCGCAATTACCTGGTCACCGACCACCTCACCCTGGCCGACACCGCGCTGGCGCCGTTCGTGCGCCAGTTCTGCGGGGTCGATCCGGACTGGTTCTGGCAGGCGCCGTATCCGCGATTGCAGGCGTGGTTGCAGCGATTTCTCGATTCGGCGCTATTCAAGCAGGCGATGGATAAACACACATCCCCGTAGCAGTCCGGCTTGCCGGCGGGGCAATCTTGAGGGCGACCCGCGGGCAAGCCCGGCTGCTACGAGACGGTGGTGTTTGTATGCTTTTGATCTGGCTTTTGATCTTCGTGTGCGATAGCCCAGACGACAAAAATCGCGACTTGGGTGCAGGCTGAATGGAGGTCTCGTGGAGTGGGCCAAGCGGCAGGATGCCGCGCGAGGCGCGGGGCCATGGATGGCCCATTCGCGCCGGGCCCACGGAGCGGGACCTTCATTCAGGAACCCGACGAAGTCGGGCCAAACCAGGAGCAAAAGCCCTTGGTTACTTGGGTGGTGCGGCATCCCGACTTTTCCAAGTAACTCGACGAAGTCGAAACAGGTCTGACGTTAGGAAGAACGCCTTTGATCTTGACCCCATCAGGGTCACCGCAAAAAAGGAGACAACACTGGATTGCTGACGAATGAGGTGTATCAGTCCCAACGGGTTTGGATGACACACCGCATTCGCCAGCAAGCCGGCTCCTACAGTGTTCCACGTCAAACGCGGCTCAACTGAAACACCGATGAAAACACCTCGCCCATCTTAGGCGGCGGATTCCCGGCATTGACCGATTGCGCCCGGACCATTTCCACCGCTTCGGCCATCTCGCTGCGAAACTCCAGGCTGCGGGCCACGCCGCCCACCGAACCCTCGCCCTGCCCCAGCAACGTGCAGCCGTTGTTGATAACGGCAAAGAACACGATCACCCAGAATTTCATCCCTCTCACGACGCACGCCCCTTCGCCTGTTCATCCGCGCCATCGAGCGCAAAAGCAGACGATTGAACGGACACCTGCGACGGTGCATTCAGTTGTGGATTGAGGCTGACAACAGTGACCACTGCGATGACAACGACATACAACGCGATGGCGATATATGCGCCTTGTTTAAGTGAATTGAGAATGGCAGTGGCCATGACAGAAGCTCCAGGATGTTGCTGTTTTCTGGAGCGAAATATGAGGGCTGGCGGTATTAATGAAAAACGATGTGCAGCGATTCTGAAGATCAGTTCGGTTGATTATTTAAACGCTCAATGAGGGCGATAGGCGTGACAAATATCCAGCACTCAATTCATGTCAACAACCACTCGCCGAATATAAGAAATTTCCCGCAATGGCGATCGGCAAGGGACGACATATACACGCACCTCTCGCTTGTAAATTGCGCCGCTTGAATCCGGCCGGTCAACATTGTCTCGACCCGATAACAGCGAGCCGTTCGGACCCTCTCCTGATTTCCTCCACCCACAACAAGACCCACCATGATCAAACATAGACTTGCCTTGCTAGTGCCGCTGTTCGGAACTGCCAGCCTTCCCGTGTTCGCCGAAGATAACGAAACCACGGGCAAGCCAGCCACGCTGAATCTCTCGGAGATGGTGGTTTCCGCCACCCGGACCCAGCAAAGCATCGCCTCGATTCCAGGCTCGGTGCAGGTGATCGAGGCCGAGCAGATCACCCAGCAGAGCGCCGCCGGGCGCAGGGTGGCGGACATCATCGGGCAACTGGTGCCGGGCCTTGCGCCGGCCACCGGGGGCATGAGCAATTTCGGCCAGACCCTGCGCGGCCGTAGCTTGCTGGTGTTGATCGATGGCGTGTCGCAGAACTCGACGCGGGACAATTTCCGCCAGTTGAACAGCATCTCGCCCGACAGCATCGAACGCATCGAGGTGATTTCCGGGGCCAGCAGCATCTACGGTGCCGGTGCGTCGGGCGGCATCATCAACATCATCACCAAACGCAACAAGGGCGAAGAAGCGGCCTTTTCCAGCCGCATCGGGATCAGCGCGGCGAACAACCTGCGCGCCGAAGGCTTTGCCTATGAGGCCTTTCAGAGTGCCACCGGGCGGTTCGGCGCCCTCGACGGGTATCTGTCGGCAGGGCTGACCCAGCGCAACGATCAGTTCGACGGCAAAGGGAAGCGTCTTGCCCAGGACACCTCCCAGGGCAGCAACATGGACACCGACACCTATGACGTGCAGGCGCGGCTGGGTTATCAGTTGGACGCCGAGCGCAGGATCGGGCTTGCGCTGCAGGACTACAAGGATCAGCAAGACACGCGTTACACCAAGGACCCGAAAAACCGCGAAGCGGCGACGGCGATCAAGGGCCTGCGCCTGAAGGATCAGCCCTACACCCATAACCAGGCGGTCAACCTGACCTACAGCGACGCCGACGTGCTGGGCCAGAGCCTGCAACTGGAAAGTTACTGGCGCCGCTCGGACGCACTGTTCTTTCCCGATCTGAAACGCGGCAAGGCAGGCATTTCCGACAACAACAGCGTGCAGGACGTGTACGGTCTGCGCGCTGCGGTCGACAGCGCAATGCCGGCGATCGGCAACGCCACCGGTAATCTGGTGTGGGGCGCGGACTATGATCATGAGCGCTCACGCCAGCGCGGCGATCAGTACAGTGTCGATGGCCTGACCTATCGCAAGACCGGCACCACCTTCGAGCTGGGGCCGGATCTGCAGACCGACACCCGCGCGCTCTTCGGCCAGCTGTCCTACGACATCGGTGACTGGACAGTGCGCGGCGGCCTGCGCAAGACCTGGATTGAAAGCAGGATCAGCGACAGCATCGCCTACGGCGAAATCGTCCAGACCGGCCGCAGGGCCACGCTGCCCGGCGGTACGTTGAAATACGACGCCACCCTGTACAACCTCGGCGCGATCTACCGCTTGAGCAACGCTCAGGAAGTTTTCGCCAACTTCAGCCAGGGCTTTTCCCTGCCGGACATTCAACGCTACTTGCGCGATGTCAGCAGCACCTATGACATCAACCGGCTCAACGCCCAGGCGTTGAAGGTCGACAGTTATGAACTGGGTTGGCGCGGCAACTGGGACCGCTGGCAGATGCAGGCCACCGCCTATGAGAACACCTCCGATGTGACGCAGTTCTACGACGCCAACGACCGCGTATTGCGCCTGATCAACCAGCGCGAACGTGTTCGGGGCGTGGAAACGGACCTGAGTTATCGCCTCACCGATCGCTGGAGCGCGGGCGGGACTTACGCGTGGGCCAAGGGCGAAACCCGGCAGAATGGCAAATGGATCGATTTGCCGGCCACCCGCGTCTCTCCGGCAAAAACCACACTGTTCGCCGAATACAGGCCCAATGATTATTCCGTGCGCCTGCAGGCAATGCACCTGGCCAGTTACGATGCGGCGTCAAAGGACAATAACGGTCGGCCAATCGATGGTTATACCTTGTTCGATCTTCTGGGCTCGAAACCATTACCCGTCGGGCGCCTGGAAGGCGGTATCTACAACTTGAGCAATCGCCAGTATCAGACATTGTTCAGCCAGGCCAACGCCCGCGCGCCATACCCTAATGCCCAGGGGCGGACCTTGAGTGTGAGTTATGCGGTGGATTGGTGATATCCAATAAAATCCAGGCATAAAAAAATCCCCATTGCTTGTTCAGCAGACGGGGACCAAAGGGAGGAATTCAACGCTTTCGCGAGCAAGCTCGCCTACATTTGATACATGGCCTGACACGCAGTGGTCAGTGGGTCGCATCAACCTGTTAAAGGCGAAGTTGCTCGCGAAAGCGTTCTTTCAACTACGAGCCGTTACAACAATTCAAAGCGTTTCTTGCAAATCCATTCCCCGGTAGCGAGGGCAGCGTTGACGGGGAATGGATTCACGTCCTGAGTGCTATTCATTACTGAGTCTTGTGATCCAGTGCAGCGTAGAAGTTGGCGCTTTGTTGCAGGTATTTCGGAGTATAGGACTGAGTCGCGCTGACTTTTTTATCGGTCACTTCGACACTGGCGCTGGCAGGCAATGCAACGGTGGCGGAGATGGCGGACGCGGCGATGATGGAGAAGAGATTGAAGTTCATGATGCGTACCTCGGTGTAGTGTTTCGTTTCAAGTCTTGACCGTCGTGGCCGTGGAATGAAAGTTACGCCCGAGTGGCTTTCAGAAAAAATCTTTTCTGGCACTAGCCCATATCACTTCAATTAATAGATGGCCGCAGCCCATGAAAATCAAGGGCTGCAGCCTGCGTCAATGTGTCACTTGGCGGTGAGGAAGCGGAAGTCGGAGGGGGAATCGAAGTCGATTTTCTGCACGGTTTCGCCCAGAAGGCCGGTTTTCGAGTCGACGCGCACGGTGACGATCTGGTTGCTCTTCTGGTTGGCGATCAAAAGGAACTGCCCGCTAGGGTCGAAGGCGAACTCACGCGGCTCCTTGCCCTCCACCGAGCGGCGCTGGACTTCCTTGAGCTGGCCATTGCCGTTGATGCTGAACACCAACAGTTCGTTGACCTCGCCACGGTTGGCGACGTACAGGAACTTGCCGTCCGGTGAGGTGTGCAGGCCGCCGGCGGCGCGGTATTGCTGGCCTTCCTGGTTGGCCAGTTCCACCAGTTGCGTGCGCTTGAACGCGCCGTCCTTGTAATCGAACACCGCCACTTGTGCGCTCATTTCCATGGTCAGCCAGGCGTGCTTGCCGTCCTTGCTGAACAGCAGATGGCGCGGGCCACTGCCCGGCGGCAGATCGACAGCCGGGGTTTTCGCAGGTTTGAGGGGCTGGGCCTGGTTGTGGTCGTAGCTGAACACGAACATCTTGTCCGCGCCCAGGTCCATGGCAACCAGGTATTTGCCATCAGGCGTCGGTACGGCGGAGTGAACGTGGGACGAGGCCTGGCGCTCGGGGTTGACCTTGCTCGCTTCGTGGGTCGCGGTCTGCGCCACGGGCGACAGCTTGCCGTCCTTGCCCACCGGCACCACCGCCAGCGAACCGCCCGGGTCCGGGTGCACGGCGTAGTTGGCGACGAACAGGAAATGCCCGTCCTGGCTCAGGTTGGAGTGGGTCGGCTCCTCGCCCTTGCTGTCGATCTGGTTGATGAAGGAGACCGCGTGGGTCTTGGGGTCGATGGCAAAGCTTGAAACCTTGCCGACCACGTCGGCCTGGCCCGGGCCGTTTTCATTGACCGCGAACAGGTGGCGCTGGTCTTTGGAGAGGGTCAGCCAGGACGGGTTTTCGCTCTTGATCACCTGACGCGGCGTGGCTTCGAGCTGGCCGGTCTGGGTGTTGAAGCCGTAGCGGTAGATACCTTCGCTTTTACCGGCGGTGTAGGCACCGACCAGCACGTCGTAATCGGTCATGGTCTTGGCCTGTACGGAAAGAGCCGTGAGGCTGCTGGCGAGTACCAGCCAGGGCAGGAGTCTGGGAGTCATTGGGGTGATCTCGTTGTTGGAGTTGTTGGCGGTATGACAGCGATCTGTAGGAGCGAATTCATTCGCGAACAATCGTTCAGGCGAAAGATATGCGTTGGATGCACCGCCGCTTCGCGAATGAATTCGCTCCTACTGAGGGGATTGCGATTACTCGTCTTCTTCGTCGCTACCGGCAAACGCATCCAGCACGACGATCCGGTGGTCGGCATTGCCATCGTTAATGACCCAGCTCTGCAGGGCGCTGTCGAACTCGGCGGAGTCGACCTGGGCCAGTGAGAAGCGCCAGACCTTGCGCTCGCGGCCGTCCATGCTTTCGATCTGCAGCATCTCGTCCAGGGTGAATTCGAAGGCGTGCAGGCCGTCGATTTCCAGCATGCTCTGGGACGTCAGCGCCGCTTGCAGGAGGGCGCGCAGGTTTTCCGGGGTGGTGGTCATGGCAGTCGTTCGCATAGGTGAAAGCGCGAATGATAGGTCAAAAGGCGCCGGTGTGGAGTGGCCGGCGCCTTGAAAACCTGTCCGGTCGATCAGCCTTGAGTGGCTTCTCGGGCGTAATAGCGCGCCGGAATCCCCCAGACGATCAGCCCGATGGCCAGCACGCTGACGGCGAACAGGGCAAACAGCGCAGGCGTGGCAGTGCCGGTCAGATCCTTGATGCGGCCGACCATAAATGGCGCGATGATGCCGCCCAGCTGCCCCAGCGAGTTGATCAGGGCAATGCCTGCTGCGGCCGCGATGCCGCTGAGGAAACGCGGTGGCACCGTCCAGAAGATCGGCATCCAGGCGATGATGCCGGTCATGATCACGCTCATGCCGACCATCAGCGGCAGCAGTTGCCCGGGAAACAGCGCACAGACCAGATAGCCCGCTGCCGTCAGCGTGGCGCACCCGACCATGTGCCAGCGACGCTCGCCGCGCCGGTCGGAACTGGCGCCGATCAACAGGTTGCCGACCACCGCGCACACGTACGGAATGACCGTGAGCAGGCCGATGTCCATGGTGTCAGTCACGCCGGCGGTCTTGATCAGTTGCGGCATCCAGAACAGCAATCCGGTCAGGGCCATGACCAGGCACAGGTAAATCGCGGACATCACGTAGGTGGTCGGGTGTTTCCAGATGTCTTTGACCTTTTGCGAGGTCTTGGGCTGCACCTCTTGCGCCATGCGGGTCAGTACCACTTGCTTCTCCTGGGCGCTAAGCCAGGGCGCGTCTTCGATGCGGTCCTTGACCAGCCAGAACACCACGCCGCCCAACAGCACCGAGGGAATGCCCTCCAGCAGAAACAGCCAGCGCCAGCCGGCGAGGCCCATGACCCCGTCGAAGTGGCCGAGAATCAGCCCGGCAATCGGACCGCCGACAATCCCGCACAGGCAAATGGAGCTTTTGAAGTAGGAATTGACCCGCGCCCGCCGCGTACTCGGGTACCACTGGGTGAAGAAATACAGCACGCCGGGGACGAATCCGGCTTCCATCACGCCAATCAGAAAACGCAGGGTGTAGAACCAGAACTCGGTCTGCACGAACATCATGCAGGCCGAGGCGATGCCCCAGGACACCATGATCCGGGCGATCCAGATGCGCGCGCCGATGCGGTGCAGCAACACGTTGCTGGGCACCTCGAACAGGAAATAGCCGACGAAGAACAGGCTCGCGCCCAGGCCGTAGATGGTTTCGCTGAAGCCCAGGTCGCTGGCCATCTGCAGCTTGGCGAAGCTGATGTTGACCCGGTCCAGATAGGCGAACAGAAAGCAGCAGATGAACAGCGGCACGATGCGCCAGCTGACCTTGCGGTAGATGCGGTCTTCCAGGGCGTCGGTGTCGAGCTGATCCAGCGGGATGGCGTTGGCGGTCATGGGCGCACCTCGATTGTTGTTATGCGTGCGAAAGGACGATGAACCTGTGGGAGTGAGCTTGCTCACGAATGCGCTGGGTCAGTTGATTGGACGTCGACTGATCTGACGCATTCGCGATCAAGCTCGCTCCCACAGGGGCAAGGTGGCGATCAGAGCTGCGTAATCCCGCCCGGCACAAACACCGCCTCCACCGGCGCAATGCCGTTGACCAGCGGCGCACCGAACTCGCTCTGGCTGATCTCGAAACGATCCCCCGGCTGAGTCTTGATGCCGTCGGCGAACGACAGGGTCGCGGTGCCGAAGAAGTGCACGTGCACATCGCCCGGACGCAGGAACTGGCTGTACTTGAAGTGGTGGTATTCGAGGTTTTCCAGGCTGTGGCACATGTTCGCCTCGCCGCTCAGAAACTCCTTCTCCCAGAGCACCTGACCGTCGCGCAGGATGCGGCTGGTGCCCGCCAGGTGCGCAGGCAGATCGCCGACCCGCAGCTCCGGGCCGAACGAGCAGGCGCGCAGTTTCGAGTGGGCCAGGTACAGGTAATTCTTGCGTTCCATGACGTGGTCGGAGAACTCGTTGCCGATGGCAAAGCCCAGCCGATACGGCTTGCCGTCGTGGCCGATGACATAAAGGCCGCTCAGCTCGGGCTCTTCGCCGGCGTCTTCGGAAAACGGCGGCTGCGCGAAGGCTTCGCCCGGACGCACGACAATGCTGCCATCGCCCTTGTAGAACCACTCCGGCTGTACGCCCGCCTCGCCCGCCGCCGGTTTGCCGCCCTCGATGCCCCATTTGAAGATGCGCATGGTGTCGGTCATGGCCGACTCGTCGTTGCCATGCTGGTGCATCTTGTCCCGGGCCGAGGCGCTGCCCAGGTGGGTCAGACCGGTGCCGCTGACCAGCAGGTGAGCCGGATCGGGGTGATCCAGCGGCGGCAGGATGCGCAGGTCAGCGCGCAGCTGCGAGTAATCGTGACTGTCGCCCAGACCCTGGCTGTCGACCTGCTCGGCCAGGGAGATTTTCTTGTCGATGGCGGCCAGCGCCAGATCGCGGGTGCTGGTCGCGCCCTGAATCTCGCGCACCAGTGCGCCGTCCACCAGGCCGACGCGACGCTGGCCATTACCCAATTCGAATTGAACCAAATGCATGGGTGTCTCCTTTCCAGATGATTTGCACAACCCCGTAGGAGCGCGCTTGCCCGCGATTGCGTTCTGTCAGCCAACACACTCGATGCTGGCAGTCCGGTCGCGGGCAAGCGCGCTCCTACAAAAGCTGCGTCATGAACGAGAACCGCGGGCGCTGGCCGCGAATTCGGATTCCGGCAACACGTGCCTGCGCTCGAGCACGCGATAGACCACGCCGGTGAGGATCAGGCCGAAGACCATCACCCCCGACAGGAAATACAGGCCCGATGCCAGACTGCCGGTGATTTCTTTCAGCCAGCCGATCACGAACGGGCCGATGTAGCCGCCCAGGTTGCCCACCGAGTTGATCAACGCGATGCCCGCAGCCGCACTGGCCCCGGCGAAGAAGCGGCCCGGCAGGGTCCAGAACACGGCGGTGCAGGAAAACAGCGAGAACGCCACCAGGCACAACGCGGCCAGTTGCAGCACCGGGGCATTGAGGAACGCGCTGAAGAACAGGCCCAGCGCGCCGATCACGTACAGCACGGCCAGGTGCCCGTAGCGGTCGTTGAGGCGGTCGGAGCTGCGCGGCACGATCAACAGGCCGACGATGCCGAAGATGTACGGCACCGATGAGACGAAGCCAGTCACCAGGTCGCTGCCGCCAAACTGCTTGATCAAGGTCGGCAGCCACAGGCCCAGGCCGTAGATGCTCAGGGTCACCGGCAGGTAGAACAGCGCCAGCAGCAGGACGCGTTTGTCCTTGAGCGCATGCAGCGGATTGCCGTGGCGGGTCTGGCCGTACTCTTCCAGGTCCTTTTTCAGCTCGCCGGCCAGCCAGTTCTTTTCCACCGGGTCGATCCACTTCACATCGTTCGGGCCGTCCGGCAGCCAGCGCAGCACTGGCCAGGTCAGCAGGATCGCCGGCGCGCCGATGCACAGGAACAGCCACTGCCAGCCGTGCAGCCCACCGATGCCCTCCATGCCCAGCAGGCCGCCGGAAATGGGCCCGGTGATCATCATGGCGATGGGTTGCGAGAGGATGAACAGGCCCAGGATCTTGCCGCGATGGCGCACCGGGAACCACTGGGTGATGTAGTACAGCACGCCGGGGAAGAAGCCCGCCTCGGCGGCACCGAGCAGAAAGCGCATGACATAGAAGCTGGTCGGCCCCTGAACGAACGCCATGCCCATGGTGATCGCACCCCAGGTGATCATGATCCGGGCGAACCAGCGCCGCGCGCCGAAGCGTTCAAGCATCAGGTTGCTGGGGATTTCCAGCAGGAAGTAACCGATGAAAAACAGCCCCGCGCCCAGGCCATAGGCCGCGTCGCCGATGCCGACGTCCGCACCCATGTGCAACTTGGCAAACCCGACCGCGGAACGGTCCACGTAGGCGATCAGGTACAGCAGGATCAGAAAGGGGATGAGCTTGAGCGTGATACGACGGATAAGCCTGAGTTCCTGGCTCATGTGAGCGGTCTCCACGTTTGTTTTTGTTATGGAAAGCGTCGCGGAGCGCCTCTTGGTTCGTGTGTGCCGGCCCGGAATGCGTCCGGCAGAGGTCGTCCTTCGATGGGAAACGACTATATAGTATTACTATTTAACGTGACAACACTTCCACTCAGGGCTTTTTAGGCCTATTTTAGTCAGCACGCAAAGCCTTTAGTCTTACAATAAGAGTGCTGATTTATGTCTGATGCCCCGTCCAATACCAAAAAACCCACCCTGCGTTCGGCCCAATGGTTCGGTACCGCCGACAAGAACGGCTTCATGTACCGCAGTTGGATGAAAAATCAGGGCATTGCCGACCATCAGTTTCAGGGCAAGCCGATCATCGGCATCTGCAACACCTGGTCTGAACTGACCCCTTGCAACGCCCACTTCCGCACCATCGCCGAACACGTCAAACGTGGCGTCATCGAAGCCGGCGGTTTCCCGGTTGAATTTCCAGTCTTCTCCAACGGCGAATCGAACCTGCGCCCCACCGCCATGCTCACCCGCAACCTGGCGAGCATGGACGTGGAGGAAGCGATTCGCGGCAACCCCATCGATGGCGTGGTGCTGCTGACCGGCTGCGACAAGACCACCCCTGCCCTGCTGATGGGCGCGGCCAGTTGTGACGTGCCGGCCATCGTCGTCACCGGCGGGCCGATGCTCAACGGCAAGCACAAGGGCAAGGACATCGGCGCCGGGACCATCGTCTGGCAGATGCACGAGTCTTATAAGGCAGGCCAGATCAGCCTCGACGAATTCCTCTCCGCCGAAGCCGGCATGTCGCGCTCGGCGGGCACCTGCAACACCATGGGCACGGCTTCGACCATGGCCTGCATGGCCGAAGCGCTGGGCACCTCGCTGCCGCACAACGCCGCCATTCCGGCGGTGGATTCGCGTCGCTATGTGCTGGCGCACATGTCCGGCATGCGCGCGGTGCAGATGGTCAACGAAGACCTGCGCCTGTCGAAAATCCTCACCCGCGAAGCCTTCGAAAACGCCATTCGCGTCAACGCCGCCATCGGTGGCTCGACCAACGCCGTGATCCATCTGAAAGCCATCGCCGGGCGCATTGGCGTGGACCTGGAACTGGACGACTGGACCCGCATCGGTCGCGGCACGCCGACCATCGTCGACCTGCAGCCGTCCGGGCGTTTCCTGATGGAAGAGTTCTACTACGCCGGCGGCCTGCCTGCCGTGCTGCGTCGTCTGGGCGAGAACAATTTGATCCCCAACCCGAACGCCTTGACAGTCAACGGCAAGACGCTCTGGGACAACGTGCAAAGCTCGCCCATCTACGGCGACGACGAAGTGATCCGCGCCATCGACAACCCGCTGGTGGCTGACGGCGGCATCTGCGTGCTGCGCGGCAACCTGGCGCCGCTGGGGGCAGTGCTCAAGCCATCGGCAGCCACCCCTGCGCTGATGCAGCATCGCGGCCGCGCGGTGGTGTTCGAGAACTTCGACGAATACAAGGCGCGGATCAACGACCCGGAACTGGACGTCGACGCCAGCAGCATCCTGGTGATGAAGAACTGCGGGCCCAAGGGTTATCCGGGCATGGCCGAAGTCGGCAACATGGGCCTGCCGGCCAAGCTGCTGGCCCAGGGCGTGACCGACATGGTGCGTATCTCCGATGCACGCATGAGCGGCACCGCCTACGGCACCGTGGTCCTGCACGTTGCGCCGGAAGCCGCAGCAGGCGGGCCGCTGGCCGTGGTGCGCGAAGGTGACTACATCGAGCTGGACTGCAAGACCGGGCGCCTGCACCTGGATATCCCGCAGGATGAACTTCAAGCGCGCCTGGCCGACTGGCAAGCGCCGCAGCATAACCTGATCGGTGGCTATCGCCAGCTGTACATCGACCATGTGATGCAGGCCGACCAGGGTTGCGACTTCGACTTCCTGGTGGGGATGCGCGGGGCGGAGGTGCCGAGGCATTCTCACTGACGCATTGAAGGAACGTTAATCACCACTGCTCCCCTGTGGGAGTGAGCTTGCTCACGAAAGCCATGGTTCGATCACCACGATCTATCGGTCGCTCAAGCCACTTCGTGAGCAAGCTCACTCCCACAAGCCATTTGTCGTCAACCGGATCACCAGCATCCCGGTCCGTGCCCTCTGCTATGATGCGCCGCACCCACCGCTCAGGATCGCCTCGCGCCCCATGGATTACCGTAAGCCCTCCGACCGCAAAAGCATGCATTCGCGCATCGTCCAGGACATCGGCATGCAGATCGTTTCCGGGCACTTCAAGCCCGACGACAAGCTCCCCGCCGAAGCGCTGCTGTGTGAGGAATACGCGGTCAGCCGCCCGGTACTGCGCGAAGCCACCCGGGTACTGGTAGCCAAGGGCCTGGTCTATTCGAAGCCGCGGGTGGGCACCGTGGTCAAACCCCGTCGCGAGTGGCACATCCTCGACCCCGACGTGCTGCACTGGCTGATGCAGAGCTCGCCGCAGAACGAGTTCTTCACCCTGTTGACCAGCGTGCGGGCGATCATCGAACCGGCCGCCGCCGCACTGGCCGCGCAGCATGCCACGCCGGAAGAAGTCGCCTCGATCGGTGAGGCCTACGAGCGCATGGCCGCCGCGCCCACCGTGGACGACGTGCTGCAGCCGGACCTGGATTTCCACAGCCGCATCGCCGATGCCACCCATAACGATCTGCTGGCGCATCTGTGCAACATGCTGTCACTGGCACTGCGCGAGGCGCTCAAGCATTCGAACAAGCGCCCCAACCTGCACGAACTCGCCCTGCCCCGGCACAAGGCGATCCTCACCGCCATCGAAAACCGCGACGCCCTCGGCGCCCATCATGCAACGCTGGTGCAGCTGGATGACGCGCGCAATGCGCTGAATGTGGTGTTGGGGCAAGGCCTGAAACTGTAGAAATTTACTCCACCTCCCCGTAGCAGCACGGCTTGCCAGCGGGAGCGATCTTGAGGACGCACCCGCTGGCAAGCCGTGCTGCTACGGGGATTATGTGCGCACATGGGTACACACACTCAAATGAATGGACACTCGCCCTCCTTCCCTCCAGAAATTGGCTATAACCAATAGAGCCCGTTTCACCATCGACAAGGACTCGTCGCTCGCCCATGCCTTACTTGCGACCTCAACATGAGGTTTAACATGTACTCCATCGCCAGACTCTGCGGCATCGGCTTGCTCCTGGGTCTTCTGGCTGCGCTGCTGCTCAAGAACATGCTGCTGGGCGATGCGGTCGATTTTCATCGGCACAAGGCCCTGTTAATCGGTATCGACGGGGTGCAGTACGAGCAACTCAGGCAAGTGATCGACGCCGGCAAGGCGCCGGTGATCGCCTCGTTACAACCGGCC
This sequence comes from Pseudomonas sp. 2, assembly GCF_056627435.1. NCBI lineage: Bacteria > Pseudomonadati > Pseudomonadota > Gammaproteobacteria > Pseudomonadales > Pseudomonadaceae > Pseudomonas > Pseudomonas sp. 2. The sequence goes on along the minus strand of NZ_JBWXNG010000010.1, from coordinate 38,054 downwards.
ATGAGCTACACCGGCGGCATCAAGGACACCTCGACCCAACAGAGCACGTTCAGCGGCCCCGGCTGGGCCACAGTGCTGACCGGCGCCTGGGCCAACCGCCATCGCATCGCCAGCAACGACAGCGGCCTGCGCAACAAGACCGACAGCCTGTTCAAGCTGATCAGCCTGTCGTCGCCGACCCGCCACACCGCCAGCATCGTCAGCTGGAACCCCATCAACGACAACTTCGCCGACGATCTCTCGGCCGGTTTCATCGAATTGGGGGTCAAGTGCGGCGGCGACGATCAATGCGTCACCGAGCGCACCATCCAGGAGCTGCGCACCGGCAATTTCGACTTCATTTTCGTGCACCTGGACCAGCCCGACGACGCCGGTCACGAAAGCGGCTTCGGCCCGAGTTATCAGGACGCTATCGCCAAATCCGACCGACAGATCGGGCTGATCCTGGACGCCCTGAGCAAGCGCAAGCGCGAGAACGCCGACGAGGACTGGCTGGTGATGATCACCACCGACCATGGCAGACGGCTGCCGGACGGCTACGACCACGGCGAACAGAGCCGCAGCGAAAAAACCGCGTTCATCGGCCTGAACAAACCGGCCAACGCCCAGTTGACCCAACCGATCCACGACCCTGACGACCCAGGGTTCGGCGGGCTTTACGGCTACGCCAGCGAGGCCGACATCGCGCCGACCATCCTCACGCACCTGGGCATCAACACCGATGCCGAGCGCTACGTCATCGACGGCGTGCCATTGCTCGGCCACCTCGGCGTGCGGCAGCTTTCCGCCACACTGAACCCGGACAACCGCACCGTGCGCCTGCGCTGGCGGATCAGCGAAGGCAGCAAGCAACCGCTGCGCATTTATCGCGCCGGGCAACTGATTGCCAAGCTGACGGATTCTTCAGGGGAATATGTCGACAGCGACCTGCCACAGCCCATCGGCCAGTTGAACTACACCCTGGTGCTCAACGAGGTGCCGGTGTCGATTCTGGTGTCGGACAAGTCGCTCAAGCGCTGAGAAAATGCAGGCGCCTCATACGTAGCAGCACGGCTTGCCGGCGGGGCGATCTTGAGGACGCACCCGCCGGCAAGCCGTGCTGCTACGGGGATCAATGATCATCACGGCAGGTAGATACTGAACAACCCGCCGCCCAGCTCGCCGCCGTTGGCAATCTCGATATGCCCGTGCACGCCCTGGCGCTGATGCTGGCGGGCGATGTTGGCGGCAAAGTACAGGCCAAGGCCGGTGCTGCCGCTGCTCTGGTTGATGCCCAGCACGTAGTCGCTCTGCTGCGCGATCATCGTTTCCGGGAAACCCGGGCCGTCGTCGTTGACGCTGATAACCAGCTGCTCACCCACCTGCCCCGCCGTGATCAACACTTCGCTGCGGGCGTAGCGGATGGCGTTGATCACCACGTTGGACACCACCGAACCGATCAGCTCACGGTCGAAGAACCCCGGCAGGCCGAAGTCATCGACGCTGTAGCGCGCGTTGATCCCACGGCTGGCCAGCACTTCCTGATGAAACGCCAGCTGCGCCTCGATGAAGTCGTCCAGCTCGTGATAATCAGGGCGCAGCGGCAGCTGGTTCACGTCCAGTTTGTACAAGCCCAGCAGTTGCACCAGCATGCCGTTCAGGTGGGCGAATTCGTAGTCGATCACGCCCTGCTCAGGGGTGCCGCGCTGGGCCTCGGGCAACTGGCCGAGCCACTGAGCGTGGGCCTGGATCAGCGAGGCCAGGGAGTTTTTCATGTCGTGCACGGTGGAGGCGATCACCATGGAAAAATCCAGCCCCTGATCCTGATCCTTCATTCGCCGAACGCCCTGAGTCGCAGTTTCTGGTAGCGCTCGTAGCGCGGGTCGGTTTCGGGCATCTTGCCCACCATTTTCAGGCTGTTCTGGCACTCGGCCAGGCTCGCCGCATCGAGATTCTGCACGCCCATGTGCAACAGCGACTGGGCCATGTTCAGGGCGATACTGATGTTCTTGGGTTGCAGCGCCAGGCCCTGGCGGAACAGGTCCTGAGCCTCGCCCAGCTTGCCCGCGCGATAGCTCTTGATGCCCTGCATGTTGAGGTCGATGGCCGCCTTGCCAGCGCTGAGGATTTCCGGATCGCTGGTCTGCTTGGCGATGTTCTGCATCACCACCGGGTCATCGCCGTAGATCTCCGCGCAGCTTTTCAGAATGCCCGCGCCCGCTGACTCCTGCCCGAGTTGGGTGAGCTGCGCGGCCACGGCCAGCGCCGCGTCGGCACTCAGGAACTGCTCCATGCCCTCGAGCCGGGCCATGGCCTGCTCGGTGAGTTTGGCGGCCATTTCCGGGTCGGAACTGGCGACGCTGGTGGCTTTCATCAGGCGCGCGCGCACCTGCAGGCCGGCGTCGTTGGTGTGTTCCTTGGCGACGTCGCTCAGGGTCTGGTTGATTTCCACCCGCGTACGCGCATCCAGCCCGCGCTCGCCGCCACGGCTGATCAACGCCTGAGCCAGGCCGAGGTTGGTTTCAGGGTCCTTGAAGCGGGAGAACTGCCCTTGGGAAACCGCCTGGCGATAGGCCCTGGAAGCCCCGTCGAAGTCCTTGTTTTCCAGCGCCAGTTGCCCCAACAGGCGCTGACGACGCACTGCGTAAGGCGAAAGCCGCACGGCCTCTTCGAGCATCTTCTGCGCGCGCTTGCGATCGCCCAGGGCGATCAGCACATCGGCCAGGCCGTCGAACAGCACCGGCATGGTATTGAAGGCACGAATCGCGTCTTCATAAACGGTCTGCGCCTCGGCGTTGCGTCCGCGCTTGTGCAGCAACTTGCCCAGCGCCGAGTAGGCCCAGGGTTGCGGACGATCGGCGAGAATCGATTTGAGAAAGGCTTCCAGCGGCTCGTGCTGGTTCAGGTCACGCAACGCGTCGGCCTTGTAGCGCAGGCACAACGGGGCGAAACGCGGGTCCTGTTTGGTCAGGTTCACGCATGCAGCCAGCACTTCTGCGGGCTTGCCGCGATCCAGTGCCTGGAGAATGGGTTTGAGCAGGTTCTTGCGCTGGACGATCTTCTCCAGCCGCTGGGCCAGGCTTGCGCGGTTGAACGGCTTGGTCAGGTAGGCGTCGGGTTCCCATTCCAGCGCGCTCATGACCATCGCCTGACTGTTTTCGGCGGTGACCATGACGAACACACTTTCATGGCTGATGAGCTTGTCGGTCATCAGGTCTTCGAGCACCTGCTGGCCGTTCTTCTTGCCGTCGCCCAGGTTGAAATCGTGCAGGACGAAGTCATAGCGCTTCTGCGAGCACATCTTCAGCGCCTGTTCGCCGTTATCGGCGGTGTCCACTTCCTTGACGCCCAATTCACGCAGCATCGACCTGACCGAGCTACGAAAATCGGAGAAATCATCGACGATCAGAAAGCTTTTTTGGTTCCACGCCAGCATCGAGATTCCTGTCACGGGAGAAAAAATCAGCCCAGGGGCAATTACACAACGGGTCGGCTTCGCCGCTCCCGGTTTTGCGGGGGCAGATGATAGCCAACATCAACTCGCCATCAAGCTATTTCACACAGTCTCAGGCCACTTGAGGTGCGGCAAGACGCCGCTTATCCGCGTTATCGGCGGCACAATGGCAAAGCTTAGGTGATGCCAGCGGGAAAAAGCGAACCCGATTGGGTGAAGGCCAAGGTCATTGCCACCTACCGCGCTTGTGCAACGTCAACGGCGTGGGCGGTCTCAATGACGTTGAGTAGTGGGTCATATCCGAATCCGAGGTGCGGCTGATAGGTTCTCGCTAACGCGAGACCTGTTTCGACTTCGTCGAGTTACTTGGAAAAGACACCCAAGTAACTCGACGAAGTCGAAACAGGTCTGACGTTAGGAAGAACGCTCTTGATCTTGATCAGAACAAACCAGCGCCCAGCGCCACCAATCAGCCACCTGTGACACATTGGCCAATTGACTAATTCGTCACACGTTTTGTCGTAAATCACATTTCAGGTACAATCCCGCCCCCGCTGCCCCATGTCTGGACCTGATGACCGGACCGAGCAGCGGATTGCTGTTTACTCAAGCTGCTGAATCCAATGATCCAACAAAAAGCCAGCGCGGAGGGACACAGAACTCAAGGGGCGTCTATCGACCTTGAACCCTACCTCCTCGCCCGTCGGGCGCGAAACCGGAATTGCGTGCACGCCAACACATGAATGGCGCAGCAGCTCCGGCCTCGCCCCCAATAAGAACGGCAGGCGGATAATGTTCGATCAACGGGATAACACAATGCTGAAAAACACGAGCAAGGCGCTGCTGGGGCTGGCAGTGTCGCTGGGCATGCTGCAGGCACACGCCGCAGACACCAAGAAAGTGGACGTGCTGCTGATCGGCGGCGGCATCATGAGTTCGACCCTGGGCGTCTGGCTCAACGAGCTGGAGCCGGGCTGGTCGATGGAAATGATCGAGCGTCTGGACGGCGTCGCCGAAGAGAGCTCCAACGGCTGGAACAACGCCGGTACCGGCCACTCGGGCCTGGCCGAACTGAACTACACCCCGGAAGACAAAGACGGCAAGGTCAACATCTCCAAGGCCATCGAAATCAACGAAGCCTTCCAGGTGACCCGCCAGTTCCTCGCCTGGCAAGTGCGCAGCGACGTGCTGAAAAACCCGCACTCGTTCATCAACACCACTCCGCACATGAGCTTCGTGTGGGGCGATGACAACATCAAGTTCCTCAAGAAGCGCTACGAAGCCCTGCAGGCGAGCCCGCTGTTCCGCCCGATGCAGTACTCCGAAGACCCGGCGCAGATCGCCAAGTGGGTCCCGCTGATGATGGAAGGTCGTGACCCGAACCAGAAGCTGGCGACCACCTGGACGCCGATCGGCACCGACGTCAACTGGGGTGAAGTCACCCGTCAGTACGTGTCCTCGCTGCAGACCCGTCAGAACTTCAAGCTCAAGCTGTCCACCGAAGTCAACGACATCACCCGCAACGAAGACGGCAGCTGGCACGTCGAGTACAAGAACCTGAAGGACGGCACCAGCAGCGCCACCGACGCCAAGTTCCTGTTCATCGGTGCCGGCGGCGGCGCCCTGAAACTGCTGCAGAAATCCGGCATTCCGGAAGGCCGCGAGTACGCAGGCTTCCCGGTCGGCGGTTCGTTCCTGGTCACCGAGAACCCGACCGTGGCCATGCAGCACATGGCCAAGGCCTACGGCATCGCCTCCACCGGCGCACCGCCCATGTCGGTTCCGCACCTGGACACCCGCGTGCTGGACGGCAAGCGCGTGATCCTGTTTGGCCCGTTCGCCACCTTCTCCACCAAGTTCCTGAAAGAAGGCTCCTACCTGGACCTGTTCAGCAGCATGACCACCCACAACTTCTGGCCAATGACCAAAGTGGGCATCGAGCAGTACCCGCTGGTCGAGTACCTCGCCGGTCAGTTGATGCTGTCCGACGACGACCGCTTCAAGGCGCTGCAGGAATACTTCCCGCACGCCAAGAAAGAAGACTGGCGTCTGTGGCAGGCCGGCCAGCGCGTGCAGATCATCAAGCGTGATGCCGAGAAAGGCGGCGTGCTGAAGCTGGGCACCGAAGTGGTCTCGTCTCAGGACGGCAGCATCGCGGCTCTGCTGGGTGCCTCGCCAGGCGCTTCGACCGCTGCACCGATCATGCTGAACGTGCTGGAAAAGGTCTTCAAGGACAAGGTCGCGACGCCTGAGTGGCAAGCCAAGATCCACCAGATCATCCCGAGCTACGGCACCAAGCTGAATGACTCGCCTGCAGCTGTTCAGCAAGAGTGGAACTACACCGCTGAAATCCTGCAGCTGGAAAAGCCGCCGGTGATCGACCAGAGCGTCGGCACCCGCACCGAGCCAGCCAAGCCGGTTGAAAGCAAGCCTGCGAACGACATGGCGCTGTAATACGCCTGACGTTCTCGCAGCAACAAGAAAGCCACGGGGCGCAAACCCCGTGGCTTTTTCGTTTCCGGGTGTTTGAATCTACCGAGGGATTCATTACACCGCATCACAAATGAAGTACCCGCCCCCTCATTTATCCGCCGCCCGCAACTTCTTAAAGTCCACTCCACCTGCTGACCGGTCACACCGACGGGTCGCACACTGGAGTTGCACTCATGCCTTTCATCAGCGTTCGCATCACCCGCGATGGCGTGACCAAAGAGCAGAAAGCCGAGGTCATCGCCCAAATCACCAAGACCATGGAAACCGTCCTGAACAAGGACCCGCACCTGACGCACATCGTGATCGAGGAAGTGGACACCGATAACTGGGGTTACGCCGGGATCACCACCACCGAGTACCGCAAGAGCCTCTCGGAGTCGAAATCGTGACCCGCAGCGTCAGCGTCGACTTCGTCTCGGACGTGGTCTGCCCCTGGTGCGCGCTGGGCGCCACAGCCCTTGCGCAAGCCATTGCCAACCTTGCTGGCGAAGTGAAGGTCGAGCTGACCTACAAACCCTTCGAACTCAACCCCGACATGCCGGCCGAGGGCGAGCACGCGGTCAGGCACATGATGCGCAAATATGGCCGTACGGCTGCTGAAGTGGCTGCGCGCAATGACATGGTCACCGAGCGTGGCAGGGCCATGGGTTTTGCGTTCGATCTGGAAAAACGCAGCCACTTCTACAACACCTTCAATGCCCACCGCCTGCTGTTGTGGGCGGCGGGTGAAGGTCGCCAAGTGGCGCTCAAGCACGCCTTGCTCAAGGCCTACTTCAGCGACGGCCAGAACCCGGACGACGTGGAAACACTGGTCCGCCTGGCCGCAGAAACCGGGCTGGACAGCACGGCGGCGCGAGAGCTGCTGGCGAGCGGCCAATTCGCCAGCGAGGTGCGTGAACTTGAGCAGTTTTATCAGGACCGCGGGATCAACTCGGTTCCGGCCCTGGTGATCAACGGCCGTCAATTGGTTACCGGTTCCCAGTCCGTCGAGTACTACGAACAGGTCCTGCGGGAAACGGCGCAAGCGCCTGCAACGGCCTGAAACATTACCCCATTCATTAAGAACGCTTTCCTACATTTAAAGAGGATTCATCATGAGCCATTCCAAAGTCGTTATCGTCACCGGCGCATCCCAGGGCCTGGGCGCAGGCATCGTCGCGGGTTTCCGCAAACTGGGTTATCGGGTCATCGCCACCTCCCGCTCGATCAAGCCTTCGACCGATCCGGACATCCTGACCGTGGCCGGTGACATCGCCGACCCGGCCACCGCGGAGAAGATCATCCGCGAAGGCGTGGCCCGCTTCGGCCGCATCGACACGCTGGTCAACAACGCCGGGATCTTCGTCGCCAAACCCTTCACCGAATACAGCCTTGAGGACTACGCGCAGATCGTCGGCACCAACATGACCAGTTTCTTCCGCATGTCGCAGCTGGCCATCGCGCAGATGGAAAAACAGGGCGACGGCGGCCACGTGGTCAGCATCACCACCACGCTGGTGGACCACGCGGTGGAAGGCGTGCCTTCGGTCATGGCCTCGCTGACCAAGGGCGGCATGAATGCGGCGACCAAGTCCCTGGCGATCGAATACGCCAAGCGCGGCATCCGGGTGAACGCGGTCTCCCCCGGCATCATCAAGACGCCGATGCACGGCGAGGAAACCCACGCCGCACTGGGCGCGCTGCACCCGGTCGGGCACATGGGCGAAGTCGAAGACATCGTCGGCGCGGTGCTGTACCTGGACAGCGCCAACTTCGTGACCGGCGAGATCCTCCATGTCGACGGCGGCCAGAGCGCGGGCCACTGAGGAAGCGGCCGGCGCCTGCGAGCGATTCGACAAACCGCAAAAGCAGGCGACACTTGAATCGGCCCCGCGCAGGGGCCGACTCATCCTCATTGAATGGCACTCATCACTGGAGCACATCATGAGCAAGAACCTCGACAAAGTGCTGTACACCGCCAAGGTCCACACCGACGGCGGACGCGACGGCGCTGCCGCCAGCCACGACAACCGGCTGAACATCAAGCTGTCGTCGCCGGGCGCCAAGGGCGACGGGACTAACCCCGAACAACTGTTCGCCGCCGGCTGGTCGGCCTGTTTCATCGGCGCCATCGGCGTGGTCACGCAGAAGATGAAAGTGGCCATGCCGGCCGACACCAGCGTCGATGCCGAAGTCGACCTGGGCACCAACGAAGGCGGTTATCTGATTCAGGCGCGCCTGAAAGTCAGCCTGCCGGGCCTGGACCGCGAAACCGCGCAGAAAGTGCTGGAAGCCGCCCACGAAGCCTGCCCGTATTCCAAGGCCACGCGCGGCAATATCAACGCCGAAATCACCCTCGCCTGAGCGGCTGATCCAGCCTCGTCAAAGCCAGCGTCCCGCCCCCGGGAACCGCTGGCTTTTTCAGTTCCGGCAAATGCCGGAAATCACGAGGAAAATGCGCGAAAACGGTGCACGAAGGAACGTTTCAGCACCCATATTCATCGGCCCATGTGCATCCCGTATACCCCATTCCCAAACGACATAACCCACGGTTTACAGGCGTGATAGTCTCGCCGCACCTATGAGCATATGAAATGGCATCAGTGAAGATCGCCAGAACAGGAAACGTCATGTCCAGAATGTCCCACACCGCCCTGCGCCGTAATTTCCGCGAGCTTCTCGCCTCCAGCAAGTGCTACGACACCGCCTCCGTTTTCGACCCGATGTCGGCGCGCATTGCCGCTGACCTGGGCTTCGAAGTCGGGATCCTCGGCGGCTCGGTGGCCTCGTTGCAGGTACTGGCTGCGCCGGACTTCGCCCTGATCACCCTGAGCGAGTTCGTCGAGCAGGCCACTCGCATCGGCCGCGTCGCACAACTGCCCTTCCTCGCCGACGCCGACCACGGCTACGGCAACGCGCTGAACGTGATGCGCACGGTCGAAGAGCTGGAGCGCGCAGGTGTTGCGGCGCTGACCATCGAGGACACCCTGCTGCCGGCGCAATTCGGCCGCAAGTCCACGGACCTGATTTCCATCGAAGAAGGCATCGGCAAGGTCAAGGCGGCACTGGAAGCGCGTTGCGATCCGGAACTGGCGATCATCGCCCGCACCAACGCCAACGTGCTGTCGGTGGAGGACCTGATCGAGCGCACCCAGGCCTATGAAAAGGCCGGCGCGGACGGCATCTGCATCGTCGGCATCAAGGACTTCGAGCACCTGGAGCAGGTCTCGGCCAAACTGACCGTGCCGCTGATGCTGGTGACCTACGGCAATCCGAAGCTCAACGACTTCGAGCGCCTGGCCCGCCTGGGCGTGCGCATCATCGTCGCTGGCCATGCGGCGTACTTCGCCTCGATCAAGGCCACTTACGACTGCCTGCGTGCCCAGCGCCAGGTCACCCACAGCACCGAGAACCTCAGCGCCACCGAGCTGACCCACACCTACACGTTGCCGGAAAACTACGTGGCGTGGGCCGAAGAGTTCATGGACGTCAAAGAGTAACCTGGCTGCAAGCGGCGCCCGCCAGTGGCGCCGCTTGCCCTTCATCAGGCGTTGAGATGCTCGTAGAGAATCGTCGCGCCCACCAGCATCAGCACGATCCCGCCGATGATCTCGGCACGTTTGCCCACCACCGTACCCAGGACTCGCCCCAGCATCACGCCGATGGAGACCATGACCGTGGTCGCCAGGCCAATGGCGCCGGCCGCCACCAGGATGTTGACGTTGACGAACGCCAGCCCCACGCCCACCGCCAGCGCATCGATGCTGGTGGCGAAAGCGGTGATCGCCAGGATGACGAAGGAATGGGAATCGGGTTTTTCGTCCTCTTCGTCTTCGTGCTTGCAGCCGTTGTAGATCATGTGCAGGCCCAGGATCAGCAACAGCGTGAAGGCGATCCAGTGGTCCCAGTTCTCGACGTACTGAGTGGCCGCCTGGCCGATGCCCCAGCCGACGATGGGGGTGATGGCTTCGATCACGCCAAAGATCACGCCGGTGCGCAGGGCATCGCTGAAACGGGGTTTGTGCAGGCTGGAGCCTTTGCCGATGGCCGCCGCGAAGGCGTCCGTGGACATGGCCAGGGCGAGGAAAATCAGGGAAATGGGGTTCACGGTCAGTTTCCAGTCGGGCTATAGAGACAACGATGCGACCACGCGCCCGACTTCAGGCATGGATGCATCGCTGGTCTCGCCAACCGAAAGGTGTTCGCGCCACGGCTTTGAGCCGAGAATGTTGACAACGAACGCTCGAAATCCCGACTGACACCGAGCCCGAGCAGGCTACTCCCCAACAACGGTGGCCACTATAGCCACTTCGATGTGAAAAACATATTAACTCGATCGATTTTCTCTCTTGCGCTTATCGTGATCAGCTCTTCACCCGGGCCGCATACAGGCCGCCGACGATCACCAGACAGGCGCCGATAATGGTCCATTGATCCGGCAGCTCGCCAAAGACCAGCAGGCCGATCAGGGTGGCGAACACCAGCAGCGAATAGTTGAACGGTTGCAGCGTCGACGCCGTGGCGAACCTGAGCGCCTGCAGCAACAGCAACTGCGCCACCACCCCGGTCATCGACAGAATCCCCATTAATACCCATTCGATCGGCGTCGGCGCTACCCACAGCGGCAGCCCCAGCACGGTCACTGCGATCGCGCCGAACACACCCATGTAGAGCATGTTGGTGGCGAAGGAATCGTCCTGGCTGATGCGCCGAGTCAGCACACTGAACAATGCGAACCCCAGCGCGGACACCAGCGGAATCAGGGCCGCGAGCTCGAACACCCCACTGCCCGGACGCAGAATCACCACCGTGCCGAGAAACCCGACCCCGGCGGCGATCCAACGCCGAAGGCCAATGAACTCCTTGAGGAAAAACCCGGCCAGGCCCAGTGTCATCAACGGAAACACCGCGTACAACGCATGCATCTCGGCCAGCCCCAGATAACGCAAGCCCACGCCGAACAGCACGATATCGCCCACCCCGAGCAGCGCGCGAATGATCTGCAAGAACGGATGACTGCTGCGGCTGGCCGCCCGTACTCCGCCGCCGCGAAACGTGCAGTAACCGATGGCAAACAGCAGAAACACCCAATAGCGCACCATCACCAGTTGCATCACCGGCAAGTCCTTGACCAGCACCTTGGTGATCCCGTCTTGGCTGGCGAACACCAGCATCGACAACAGGCACAACAAAATACCCAGTTCGGGCCGTGCAGCTTCATGTACGCGCGCAGTGCCTTGCAGCGGAGTGCTCATGGCGGGTCAGTCCGATGACGATTGAGGAAGGGGCCGAAAACGGCGGTCGATGCCGGGCATTTAAGCCAGAAATCGCGGTGAGGTGCATATCTGGCAACGACGAAAATGCGTCGGCCACAGCCATGTTTTGCCAAACGGGGCGCACGTGGGGTTGGGCGATGGGAATTTGAGATGGTGTCCCAGGGCAGGTTCGAACTGCCAACCTTCCCCTTAGGAGGGGGATGCTCTATCCAATTGAGCTACTGAGACGCTGTGCTGACGCGCCGAATGGCGTCAACGAGACGGCGAGCATGTTAACGGTAAGCCTTTGTTTTGTCATGTCGTCATTGCCAATTCAAGCTGTAGGCCGGCGCCCGTGTGGATAAGCGCTTTACGGTCATCATGCAAACTGCAATGCGCCAGATTGACATCATTGCAAACTGCAACCTCGAATCCTCGCCAATCATCTATAACTCATTGATTTATATGGTTTTTATTGCCGACAAAAGCTGGCATGCAGACTGCAATACTCCTCTGCATGCACATCCCCTTCAAAATCAATTCCAAGCGAAGGTAACCGACATGAACATGACTCTCTCGCTGTTGAATGCTGCCGCCCTCGTCGCTCTGGTGGCCTTTCACTTTCAGGACACTGGCAGCAAAACCGAGACAGTCGCCGTTCAGGCTCAACCCCACTATCTGATCAAGCAGGCACCTCGCTACGCTGCAATGCAATCGCAGCATTCCGACGCCATGCTGGCCAATGACACTGATGAAGCCATTCCTGTCGACCGTTCCGAACGCTGGGTGTTCTGATTTCGCCGCCCTGATGTGCCGCCGTCCCTAATTCCGAGAACCATCATGTCGAAAGCCGCACTGACCTTCCTGATCCTGAGCATCATGGCCATTGCCACCGATCAACTGCTGCCGCCGTCCATGGACACCATGGGCACGGTCGCCAAGACCGCTGCAGGCGTCTTCGCCAGCCTTTTCGTGGTGGCGTTGATCGTCGGGCGCCGGATCAAGTTCGACCCTGTCCTGCGCTGACCTGCGACGCCCTGCTTGCTGATACGCTTTATTCAGGCCTATCTGATCTGTTTTCCTACACCCGCGACACCTGATTCTTCTCTCCTGGCAATAGACCCTTCGTCTCTTTCTTGAGCCTTCGCTCGAAATTTTTCGTGGACGCTTCTACGCTGAAGACAGATGGCCATCATGGCGCAAACCCGCGCCCACGGCGGTTATCGCCTGGAATGTGGCATCCGGGAACTTTGCAAACCAGAACGCATTTCTGATAATTGGTGCTGGCTAAACGCCTTTATCTAGTTCAATATTGTCACAGATTTGACGCCAAGGATCCGACGTATTGAGGCATGATGGCGGACCTTTATGTTGGCGGGTTGAACATTTCGCCCAAATGACAGTCAGACGATGACATCACGCGGCTGAATGCAGAACCGCCTGCCCCTTTGAACTAAATCGGTTAAATATATGAGCCCTATGAAACAGGCCAATTATTCCAGTCGCACCGCTGACAAGTTCGTTGTCCGCCTCCCGGAAGGCATGCGCGAGCGCATCGCAGAAGTTGCCAAACAACACCACCGCAGCATGAACTCGGAAATCATTGCGCGTCTCGAGCAGAGCCTGATTCAGGAAGGCGCTCTGGGCGACGAACCAAGCCTGCGCCTGGACAGCCCGGAGCTGTCGCTGCATGAGCGCGAGCTGCTGCAACGCTTCCGTCAGTTGGCCCACCGTCAGCAGAACGCTCTGGTGTCGCTGATTGCCCACGATACCAGCCTGGCGAACGACGACGAGTAAGTCGACAGGGTCAGACACTCAAAAGCCAGCGGTTTGCTGGCTTTTTTGTGGGTCATTGGTTGGTTTTCAGAGTGCGTGCGGCCCGGGTACTGGGGTGACGCTGCTATCTTTTTGTTCTGGCTAATGCCAGACCTGTTTCGACTTTGTCGAATCACGATCAAGAGCGCTCTTCCTAACGTCAGACCTGTTTCGGCTTCGCCGAGTTACTTGGAAAAGACCCCCAAGTAACCAAGGGGTCTTGCTCCTGGTTTGGGTCCTCCTTCGTCGGACTTCCCTCCCTCCGGCGATGTTCCGTGGGCCCGGCGCGAATGGGCCATCCATGGCCCCGCGCCTCGCGCGGCATCCTGCCGCTTGACCCACTCCACATCACCTCCGCTCGGCCTGCACCCAAGTCGCGTTTGGCGGCGTCTGGACTATCGCGCATCAAGATCAAAAGCTTGAGGGCGATGCCCTCCGTAGCAGCACGGCTTGCCGGCGGGGCGATCTTGAGGTCGACCCGCGGGCAAGCCCGGCTGCTACGGGAATGATGGGGTTATTCGATCGCATGCAAACCGCATCCCCCGTAGCAGCACGGCTTGCCGGCGGTCTGGCGCGCAGCGGCAGCAAATCCTGCGCACGCGGTGTACCTGACACCGTCAGGTCGCCTGATTTTACTGCCGCTTCGCGCCAGACCGCCGGCAAGCCGGACTGCTACGGGAACGGCGTTAGCCGGTCTAACGCGTAGGCCGGTCGCTTTTGATCTGGCTTTTGATCTTCGTGCGCGATAGCCCAGACACCACAAATCGCGACTTGGGTGCAGGCTGAATGGAGGTCTCGTGGAGTGGGCCAAGCGGCAGGATGCCGCGCGAGGCGCGGGGCCATGGATGGCCCATTCGCGCCGGGCCCACGGAGCGGGACCGGAGTGAAGGGACCCTGACGAAGTCAGGGCCAAACCAGGAGCAGAAGGACTTGGTTACTTGGTCCCTTCAAGTAACTCGACGAAGTCGAAACAGGTCTGACGTTAGGAAGAACGCTCTTGATCTTGATCTTACCCCACCCACCCTAAAGCAGAAACAACGTCGCCAACCCCAGAAAGATAAAGAACCCACCACTGTCAGTCATCGCCGTGATCATCACACTAGACCCCATCGCCGGGTCGCGCCCGAACCGGGCCAGAGTCATGGGAATCAACACGCCCATGAACGCCGCCAGCAACAGATTCAGCGTCATTGCCGCCGTCATCACCACACCCAGCGACCAGCTGTGATACAGCATGTAAGCCACCACACCGATCACCCCGCCCCAGATCAGGCCGTTGACCAGCGCCACACCCAGCTCCTTGCGCATCAGCCGCGAGGTATTGCCGTTGCCGGTGCTGACCTGGTCCAGCGCCATGGCCCGGACGATCATGGTGATGGTCTGGTTGCCCGAGTTGCCGCCAATACCAGCCACGATCGGCATCAGCGCCGCCAGTGCTACCAGCTTTTCGATCGAACCCTCGAACAGCCCGATCACCCGCGAGGCAAGGAAGGCAGTGATCAGGTTGATCGCCAGCCACGACCAGCGGTTACGCAGCGAGCGCCACACGGAGGCGAAGATGTCTTCTTCTTCGCGCAGACCGGCCATGTTCAGCACTTCGGTCTCGCTCTCTTCACGAATCAGGTCGACCATCTCGTCGATGGTCAGACGGCCGATCAGCTTGCCGTTCTTGTCCACCACCGGCGAGGAAATCAGGTCGTAGCGCTCGAACGCCTGGGCGGCCTCATAGGCGTCGCCATCAGGATGGAAGCTCACCGGGTCGTCGGCCATGACTTCCGAGACCTTCTTCTCGGGGTCGTTGACCAGCAGGCGCTTGATCGGCAGCACGCCCTTGAGCACGCCGTCGTAATCGACCACGAACAGTTTGTCGGTGTGGCTTGGCAGTTCCTTGAGACGACGCAGGTAGCGCAGTACCACTTCCAGGCTGACGTCCTCGCGGATGGTGACCATCTCGAAGTCCATCAGCGCGCCGACCTGTTCCTCATCGTAGGACAGGGCCGAACGCACGCGCTCGCGCTGCTGGGTGTCCAGCGCTTCCATCAGTTCATGCACGACGTCGCGAGGCAGCTCGGGGGCGAGGTCGGCGAGTTCGTCCGCGTCCATTTCTTTGGCGGCGGCCAGAAGCTCATGATCGTCCATGTCGGCGATCAGGGTTTCGCGCACCGAGTCGGATACTTCGAGGAGGATGTCGCCATCGCGTTCGGCCTTGACCAGTTGCCAGACCGTCAGGCGGTCCTCAACAGGCAGGGCTTCGAGAATGTAGGCGACGTCGGCAGAGTGCAGGTCATCGAGCTTGCGTTGCAGCTCGACCAGGTTTTGCCGGTGAACCAGGTTGTCTACGCGTTCCTGATGCTGACCGTCCTGGCGGTGCGTCAGATCTTCGACGACACGCTGGCGCTGCAGCAGATCGACCACTTGCGCAAGGCGATCCTGCAGGCTTTCCTGCGTTTTCTTTACTTCGATTTCGGTCATAGGCGAACTCCACTCCCAGCAGTGGACCACGCCGGAAGATCAATCAGTCGATTCTTGATTGGTGTTGCTTGTATTCAAGTTGCTACTGGGTAAGTCCATGGAGGTATTCCACAAGCCCCGGCGGGGCTGACGGGCGCAATGATACACCGCTTGCCGAGGCTGCATGTTAAAAATTCAACGCGGAACAAGTGGTTGCAACACAATGTTAACCATTGTCCGAGTCGGTATGACTACGACGTCACATCCTGTGAAGAAAACACGCTCGCGGCGAAATAATCCTCTGGCTAGCCTGCGCATACCCCGCCAAGGAAGACACGCTCATGCCGTTGGACACAAAAAAACCGCTGATTGCTGCCCTGCTCTGCATTCCGGCTTTCGCAGGGGCCAGCACCGTGCACCGCTGCACCGACGAAGCCGGCAACGTCACCTTCACCGCCCATGGCTGCCTGGCCAGCCAGCACCTGCAACTGCAGGAGGCGCACAACGCACCGCCCGGCAGCGTTGCGCCCTCACCCCGCCCGATGCCGGAAAAGCCCCCGCTCAAGCAGACTGACAACTGGGTCGTGATCGGCCAGTGGGATGACGGCTGCGGCAATGTGTTGAGCGCTGAACAGCGGCGCAAGGCGATGATCGATTACCAGACGCCCACCGGCATGACCAAACGGGACGTGGAGAACCTGCTCGGCAAACCCGACAAGGTCATCAGCCGCAACGGCGAGGTGCAGTACCTGTACAAGGAACAGAAAGGCCACAGCCGGCAGGTGTCGTTCGACGAGCAAGGCTGCGTGAAGGGCAAGACGCAGAAACGCAAACGCTAGAAAGACAAAAGGCCCGCAATTGCATGCGGGCCTTTCGTTATATGGTGCACTCGACAGGATTCGAACCTGTGACCGCTCGGTTCGTAGCCGAGTACTCTATCCAGCTGAGCTACGAGTGCATGTGTTGCCGCGCATTATAGGCCGTCAAATCTGTTTGTAAATCGATTTTTCATATAAATTTCAACAACTTACATACAAACCCAGATTGCAACCGACTACGCAGACATGACGACTGGAGCAATGTGTCGAGCCCCGAACAGCGCCGCAAGGCGATGGACGAGCAAGACTGCGGGAAGGGCAAGACGCAAAAACGCAAACGCTGGAAAGACAAAAGGCCCGCATTTGCATGCGGGCCTTTCGTTTTATGGTGCACTCGACAGGATTCGAACCTGTGACCGCTCGGTTCGTAGCCGAGTACTCTATCCAGCTGAGCTACGAGTGCAGGTGGCGCTTGTTGAACCAGATCACCACTGGCTTGTTGCGTTTTACTTCTAGAAGTGAGTGGTTCTTCCGAAGACCTGTTGAAGCCAGGCTCTTTCTCAAGCAGCTGCCTGTATCACTACAAACAACGCTTAAATGGTGCACTCGACAGGATTCGAACCTGTGACCGCTCGGTTCGTAGCCGAGTACTCTATCCAGCTGAGCTACGAGTGCATTTGTTGCCGCGCATTATAGGCCGTCAAATCTGTTTGTAAAGCGCTTTTTTCTAGTAATTTCAACAACTTACAGATCAAGCCAGATTACAACGTACTACGCAAATAATGGCGGAGAACGGGGGATTCGAACCCCCGACACCCTTGTGAGGTGTACTCCCTTAGCAGGGGAGCGCCTTCGGCCACTCGGCCAGCTCTCCGCAACACGGGGCGTATAATAACCACCCTTTTCCCCGTTTGCAAACCAAAAATTCAAATAAAATTAATGGCTTGGTTCCTCGTCCTTCTCTTTCTTGATGCGCAGGTAGATCTCTTCACGGTGAACAGCCACTTCCTTGGGCGCATTGACGCCAATTCGTACCTGATTACCTTTAACGCCGAGCACGGTTACGGTGATCTCACCGTCACCAATAATCAGGCTCTCCGCGCACCGACGGGTCAAAATCAGCATGCCTATCTCCTCAATCTACATTCAGGGACTACAGTCTGCACAACCTAAAGGCATCGACCGACCGCTTGCATCGGCAGCCCGGTCCGCCTTGAGTATTGACCAGCGGCGCGAAAAAAACAGTTTTATCGCACCGCCAGAAACGCGAAAGGCGCGGTATACACCGCGCCTTTGCATCAACGCTTACTCGCCCTGGCGAGGCGCGTCGAGTTCGAAGGCGGTGTGCAGGGCGCGCACGGCCAGTTCCAGATACTTCTCTTCGATCACGACCGAAACCTTGATTTCGGAGGTGGAGATCATCTGGATGTTGATGCTTTCCTTGGCCAGTGCCTCGAACATGCGGCTGGCAACACCTGCGTGGGAACGCATGCCAACGCCGACGATGGAGACCTTGGCGATCTTGGTGTCGCCAATCACTTCACGGGCACCGATTTCGCTGGCAGTGTTCTGCAGCACGCTCAGGGCCTGATCGTACTCGTTGCGATGCACGGTGAAGGTGAAGTCGGTGGTGTTATCGTGCGCAACATTTTGCACGATCATGTCGACCTCGATGTTCGCGGCGCTGATCGGGCCGAGAATCTTGAAAGCAACGCCCGGGGTGTCAGGGACGCCACGAATGGTCAGCTTGGCCTCGTCACGGTTGAAGGCGATGCCCGAAATGATCGGCTGTTCCATGGATTCCTCTTCATCAATGGTAATGAGGGTGCCAGGCCCCTCCTTGAAGCTGTGCAGCACGCGCAGCGGGACGTTGTACTTGCCGGCGAATTCCACCGAGCGGATCTGCAACACCTTGGAACCGAGGCTGGCCATTTCCAGCATCTCTTCGAAGGTGATCTTCTCCAGGCGCTGCGCTTGTGGCACCACGCGCGGGTCAGTGGTGTAGACGCCGTCGACGTCGGTGTAGATCTGGCATTCGTCAGCCTTGAGGGCCGCGGCCAGCGCCACGCCAGTGGTGTCGGAACCGCCACGACCCAGGGTCGTGATGTTGCCGTGCTCGTCGACACCCTGGAAACCGGCGACGACAACCACACGACCTTCCTTCAGGTCAGCGCGAATTTTCTGATCGTCGATCTGCAGGATACGCGCCTTGTTGTGCGCGTTGTCGGTCAGGATGCGCACCTGATTACCGGTGTAGGACACCGCAGGCACGCCACGCTTGATCAGCGCCATGGCCAGCAAGGCGATGGTCACCTGCTCGCCGGTGGAGACGATCACGTCCAGCTCACGCGGGACCGGTTGATCGCTGATCTGCTTGGCCAGGTCGATCAGGCGATTGGTCTCGCCGCTCATGGCCGACAGCACGACCACCAGATCATCACCCGCCTCGCGGAATTTCTTGATCTTGTCGGCCACCTGCTCGATGCGCTCTACCGAGCCCACGGAGGTGCCGCCAAATTTCTGTACGATTAAAGCCATCTCAAAGCCGCCTCAGCCCGTGAAGGGCGCCCGTTAAACATTCAAACCACCAAGCGCTGCGACCGCCGGGGCAGGTCGCAGTGGGTCGACCAAGGGTTTGTTACAGACCCTGATCGGCGAACGGAACGGCCAGCGCCAGCGCTGCGTCCAGCCCGGCAGCGTCGGTACCGCCACCTTGCGCCATATCAGGACGGCCACCGCCCTTACCGCCAACAGCGGCAGCCGCTTGCTTCATCAAATCACCGGCTTTGAGTTGGCCAGTCAGGTCCTTGGTGACGCCAGCCACCAGTACGACCTTGTCCTCATGCACACCGCCGAGCAGGATCACTGCGCGGCCGAGTTTGTTCTTCAGCTGGTCGACCAGTGCCAGCAGCGCCTTGCCATCCTGACCGTCGAGACGGGCAGCGAGGACCTTGGCACCCTTGACGTCCACCGCAGCGGCCGACAGATCGTCGCCCGCAGCGCTGGCCGCCTTGGCCTGCAGTTGTTCCAGCTGTTTTTCCAACAGGCGGTTGCGTTCCAGGACAGCGCTGAGCTTGTCCAGCAGGTTGTCGCGATTGCCTTTGACCAGGCTCGCGGCTTCCTTCAGTTGTTCTTCGGCACCATTGAGGTACGCCAGCGCCACGGCGCCGGTGACCGCTTCGATACGACGCACGCCAGCCGCCACACCGCCTTCGCTGACGATCTTGAACAGCGCGATGTCGCCGGTGCGGTTGGCGTGGATGCCGCCGCACAGCTCGACGGAGAAATCACCGCCCATGCTCAATACGCGAACGGTGTCGCCGTACTTCTCGCCAAACAGCGCCATGGCGCCCTTCTTCTTGGCGGTGTCGATGTCGGTTTCTTCGGTTTCGACGGCGGTGTTCTTGCGAATTTCGGCGTTGACGATGTCTTCCAGCGCCTTGATCTGCTCAGGCTTGATCGCTTCGAAGTGACTGAAGTCAAAGCGCAAGCGCTGACTGTCGACCAACGAGCCTTTCTGCTGCACGTGGTCGCCCAGCACGCGGCGCAGGGCTTCATGCAGCAAGTGCGTGGCCGAGTGGTTCAGCGACGTGGCCTGACGCACCTCAGCAGCGACCTGAGTCTGCATCTGGGCGCCGACCGACAGGCTGCCCAGCGTTTGCACGCCGTGATGCAGGAAAGCGCCGCCGGTCTTGGTGGTGTCGCGTACTTCGAAGCGGCCGGCGTTGGATTGCAGGAAACCGCAATCACCGATCTGGCCGCCGGATTCGGCGTAGAACGGGGTCTGATCGAGGATCACGACACCCTCTTCGCCTTCGTTCAGTTGCTCGACCGACTGGCCTTCCTTATAGATAGCCACGATTTTCGCGTCGCCGCTGGTGGCGTGGTAGCCGGTGAACTCGGTGGCCACGTCAACCTTGACCAGGCTGTTGTAGTCCATGCCGAACGCACTGGCCGAACGCGCGCGCTCGCGCTGGGCGTTCATCTCGCGCTCGAAACCGACTTCGTCCAGCGTCAGGTTGCGCTCGCGGGCGATGTCGCCGGTCAGGTCCATCGGGAAGCCGTAGGTGTCGTACAGCTTGAACACGACTTCGCCCGGCACCACGGTGCCCTTGAGTTCGGCCAGATCCTGCTCGAGGATCTTCAGGCCCTGCTCCAGGGTCTTGGCGAATTGCTCTTCTTCGGCCTTGAGCACGCGCTCGATGTGCGCCTGCTGGGATTTGAGCTCAGGGAACGCCTCGCCCATCTCGGCCACCAGTGCGGCGACGATCTGATAGAAGAAACTGCCCTTGGCGCCCAGCTTGTTACCGTGACGGCAGGCGCGGCGGATGATGCGGCGCAGCACGTAGCCACGGCCTTCGTTGGACGGCAGCACGCCGTCGGCAATCAGGAAGCCGCAGGAACGGATGTGGTCGGCCACGACTTTCAGCGAAGGCTGGGCGTCGTTGCTGCAACCGATGGCCTTGGCAGCCGCGGCCAGCAGGCTCTGGAACAGGTCGATCTCGTAGTTCGAGTGCACGTGCTGCAGCACGGCGCTGATCCGCTCCAGGCCCATGCCGGTGTCCACCGACGGCGCTGGCAGCGGGTGCAGCACGCCATCGGCGGTGCGGTTGAACTGCATGAAGACGTTGTTCCAGATCTCGATGTAACGGTCGCCGTCTTCTTCCGGCGAGCCAGGCGGGCCACCCCAGATGTCGGCGCCGTGGTCGTAGAAGATCTCGGTGCAAGGACCGCACGGGCCGGTGTCGCCCATGGTCCAGAAGTTGTCGGAGGCGTACGGCGCGCCCTTGTTGTCGCCGATGCGGACCATGCGCTCGGCCGGCACGCCGACTTCCTTGGTCCAGATGTCATAGGCTTCGTCGTCGGTGGCGTAGACCGTGACCCAGAGCTTGTCCTTCGGCAGCTTCAGCACGCCGGTCAGGAAGGTCCAGGCGAAGGTGATCGCGTCACGCTTGAAGTAGTCGCCGAAGCTGAAGTTGCCCAGCATTTCGAAGAAGGTGTGGTGACGCGCGGTGTAACCGACGTTTTCCAGGTCGTTGTGCTTGCCACCGGCGCGCACGCACTTCTGGCTGCTGACGGCACGGGTGTAGGCCCGCTTTTCCTGGCCCAGGAAGCAGTCCTTGAACTGGTTCATGCCTGCGTTGGTGAACAGCAGGGTCGGGTCGTTGCCCGGAATCAAGGAGCTGGAGGCTACACGGGTGTGGCCCTGCTCTTCGAAGAAGCTCAGGAAGGCTTCACGGATTTCTGCGCTTTTCATAGGTTCTTCCACGGGAACTGCGGCCGGAGCCAGGTGCATTACGTCATTCGACGAAACGACGGCAAAGGGCCGCATTATATAGGCGTTGCTTCCACGGTACAGCGTCTTTGTACGATAGAAGCAACCAATTGGATTATCGGTCGATCAGTGCGCGCCGAATTCGGCAAATGCTGCAACCACTTGCTCCATTTGCGCGGCCGACGCGTCCAGGTGCGTGACCATGCGCAAACGCGGCGCGGCGCTCAGGACAATCCCGCGCTCGGCACAGAACGCCTTGAGTTTCTCGGCCCGCTCGCCGACCTGTACGTACACCATATTGGTCTGTACCGGCTCGACGGTGAAGCCCAGTTCCGCCAGGGCCTTGCCCAGGAACGCCGCGTTGGCGTGGTCCTCGGCCAGGCGCTGGACCTGATGCTCCAGCGCGTACAAGCCCGCCGCGGCCAACAGACCCGCCTGACGCATGCCGCCGCCGACCATCTTGCGCAGGCGGCGCGCCTTGGCGATCACCTCAACCGAGCCGCACAGCACCGAGCCGATCGGCGCACCTAGGCCTTTGGACAGGCACACCGACACCGAATCGAAATACCCGGCGATCTCGCGCGCGTCGACGCCCAGCTTGACGGCGGCGTTGTACAGCCGCGCGCCATCCAGGTGCAGGCCCAGGCCCTTCTCGCGGGTCAGTTGCCGGGCCGCCGCCAGATACTCCAGCGGCAGCACCTTGCCTTGCATGGTGTTTTCCAGCGCCAGCAGGCGGGTGCGGGCGAAATGGAAATCGTCGGCCTTGATCGCACCGGCGACCTGATCCAGGTCCAGGGAACCATCGGCCTGATTGTCCAGCGGCTGCGGCTGGATCGAGCCCAGCACTGCCGCGCCGCCGCCTTCGTATTTGTAGGTGTGCGCCTGCTGGCCGACGATGTATTCATCGCCGCGATCGCAGTGCGCCATCAGGCCAAGCAGGTTGCTCATGGTGCCGGACGGCACGAACAGCGCGGCAGCAAAGCCCAGCCTCTGCGCCAGGTACGACTCCAGGCGGTTGACGGTCGGGTCTTCGCCGTAGACGTCATCGCCCAGCGGCGCGCTGGCCATGGCGTCGCGCATACCGGCGGTGGGCTGGGTCACTGTGTCGCTGCGCAGATCGATTACCGTCACGATGAAGCTCCCTGAAATGTCTGTCGAACCTCAGTTCTGAGGCCTGAGCATCTGATAATCAAGGCTGGACGCAGCAATGCCAAGGCCTGCTTATAAGAAAAACCGATGAAAACCATCCAAAAGGCTTCATGCACATTCTGAAAATCTGTGTTACAAACTGCACGCCGGCGCACCATGGCGTCGGCAACGTTCTCAGGGCGGGGTGCGATTCCCCACCGGCGGTAATGGCGCGCGATGCGTCTAGCCCGCGAGCGCTCATCCTTTACAAGTCGGCTCCAGAAGTCGGCGAGCGAAGGTCAGGCAAGGCAAAAAACAGCGAGCAAGCGGAGTTGAGGGGCCTCAATGAGCATTGCGAGCTGTTTTTTAACGCAGCATGACCGAGCGCAGCCACTTCTGGTGTCGAGCTTGGGTGAGGTCAGCAGATCTGGTGCGATCCCAGAGCCGACGGTCATAGTCCGGATGAAGAGAGAACGGGATTGGTACAACAGGATCGACCCAATGGCTTGTCACGCATGTGTTGCGCAGACATCCAAGGCCGTACCCTGGCATCCCCTTCGATCCAAAACGCCCTGTTTTTTACTTAAACAGGAGTCAGAACAGATGCAACCCACCGCAATTCACGCTCACGAACGCGTCGCTTTCATTCAAGCTTGCTGGCACAAAGATATCGTCGATCAGGCGCGCAAGGGCTTCGTCGCCGAGATGGCCAACCACGGCTACGCCGAAAGCGATATCGACTTCTTCGAAGTGGGCGGCGCCTTTGAAATCCCGCTGCACGCCAAACTGCTGGCCAAGACCGGCCAATACGCTGGCGTCGTCGCCGCTGGCCTGGTGGTCGATGGCGGGATCTATCGTCACGAATTCGTCGCGCAATCGGTGATCAGCGCGCTGATGCAGGTTCAACTGGAAACCGAAGTACCGGTGTTCTCGGTGGTCCTGACCCCGCACCACTTCCACGGCGGCGAAGAGCACCACAACTATTTCTTCAATCACTTCGTGCACAAGGGCCAGGAAGCGGCCAAGACCTGCGCCGATACCCTGACCAAGCTGCGTGCGGTGCGTCGTCTGGGTGAGTCGCAGAAAGCGGTGGGTTGATCATAAACGCGAGCCTGCGGGCTTCAAACCTGTGGGAGCCGGCTTGCTGGCGAATACGGTGTGTCATTCAAAGTTGTAGTGTCTGACTGTCCGCATTCGCCAGCAAGCCGGCTCCCACAATTGATCACAGCATTTGGCAGGCTTTCAATTTCAGGCCAACTGCTCATCCGTCGTCGGCACGATCAGAATCCCCGCTCGCAAGCCGTTCTTGACCTTCGGGTTGGGAAAGATGATGCGCGCGCCCTCCTCTTCCACCACCCAGCGTGAATCGGCCAGGTCCTCGGCCAGCACGAAGCCTTTCTCCAGTTTGGTGAAGTTCTCGACATCCGCCGCCAGGTTCAGGCGGAAGGCGTCGCTGTGCTTGATGATTTCCCGGGCGACGCTGAACAGCTTCAAACCGTCGATCTGATCGCCAACTAAAGGCTCAGTGCCACGAATCAGATGTTCGAGCGTGGCTTTCAGCGGCGCAAGGTCCACGTCCTGGTTCTGCCCGAATGGCCGTGCCTTGCCCAGCTCCAGGGTGAAGGCCTCGGCATCCAGCTTGTCGTAGGTGTAGGCGCTGAACACAATGGACGGCTTGTTCTGCAGCAACACCGCCTCCATCCCGGCGCGATGCAGGCGCACCAGCTCGCGGCGTGAATGCTGTCGGCCTTCTTTCCAGGGATACAGGGCAAACTGCTCGATTTTCGAGCCGCGAATGGCGGTGTGCAGGTCGTAGTGCAGGCGGTAGCGGTCGGGCACGCTGAAAAAGCTCGCCGCCAACCGCTCCAGCTCGCAGGCGCGCATGGCTTCGGCGCCGCTGCCCTGCTCGTGACGGCCATTGAACAGCCGGTTGATGTCGTGCTCGACATAGCGCTCGCCACGACGCATCGCTTCGGGGTTGCCGAACAGAAACAGAATACGCGCCCGAGGCTTGAGTTCACCCCGGGCGATGGCATGAATCAGCTCGTCGAGCAGCTCGATCGGCGCGGTTTCATTGCCGTGCACGCCTGCCGACAGCAGCAGGTCGGTGCCATTGTCACGCCCCTGGGGCGGTTTGACTTCCAGCGCCCCTTCGGCCAGCCAGCGCATGCGCACGCCTTCGACGGTCAGTTGAGTCTTTTCTGCGGGTTCGCGACCCGCGAGAGTCAGTTCAAGCAGTTTGCCGAGGGCGAGCATAAGGCCTACTTCCGCTTAGTGATTGCAATCAGGACCGTGAACGTGACCTTCCTCTTCGTCGTCACCTTCGTCGGCCGCTTCCATTTCCAGCTGCAGGCTGACCAGGTTGGTCGCCATCGGGCGCAGCAGCAGGTTGGCGTATTCGGTGTCGCCTTCTTCGACGTCCACGCCGATCAGCAGCTGACCGCGGCCATCCTGCTGAATCCACACTTCTTTGCCCTGCCAGATAACGGCAAAACGGGTGCAGGAGGTTTCCAGCTGGGTGCCGTCGGTGTCTTCAAGGATCAAACGCAGGGCGTCGGTCATGTAAAAATTCTCTCTGGTGCATCAATTGATTTGGAAAGGATAGACCGAGCCCAGCTTGAGGTGCTGCGTCAGTTCATCCAGTGCCGTACGACATTCGGTCAGCAGGCACGGATCGGCCAGATCGTTTTCGCTCAGGCGGTCGCGATAGTGCTTGTCCACCCACTGCGTCAGGGTGTCGTACAACGGCGCGGTCATGATAACGCCTGGGTTGACCGCCGCCAGTTCCGTTTCGTTGAGCGCCACGCGCAAACGCAGGCACGCCGGGCCACCGCCGTTCTGCATGCTCTGCTTGAGATCGAAGACCTTGACCTCGCGGATCGGGCTGTCGTCGGCGATCAGGCGCTGCAGGTAATTCCACACGCGCTCGTTGCTGCGGCACTCTTCGGGGACGATCAGCAACATCGAACCGTCGGCGCGGGACAGCAACTGGCTGTTGAACAGGTAGGAACGCACGGCATCCTCAACCCCGACTTCGTTGCGCGGCACGCAGATCGCCTGGAAGCGCCCGCCGCGACGGCCGAGCTTGTCGTGCAGCTCGCTGAGCATGTACTCGGTATTGAGGAAGGCGTCCTCGTGATAGAACAGCACCTCGCCGTTGCCGACCGCGATCACGTCGTTGTGGAACACGCCCTGATCGATCACCGCCGGGTTCTGCTGGGCGTAAACCACGCCGTCGTCACTCAGGCCGTGCAAACGGGCCACGGCTTGCGAGGCTTCGAGGGTCTGGCGCGCCGGGTATTTCTGCGGCGCCGGGAAGCGCGTGTCGAACGCCGCGCGACCGAACACGAAAAACTCGACCCCGGCATCCCCGTAGCTGCGGCAAAAGCGCGTGTGGTTGGCCGCGCCCTCATCGCCGAACTGGGCGACGGCAGGCAAGGCGGCGTGATGGGCGAAGTGCTGCTGATCGGCGAACATCGCTCCCAGCACGCGGCTGGTGGTCGGGTGCTCGATGCTGCGGTGGTACTTGCAGTTGAGGTTGGCGGCGGTGAAATGCACCCGGCCATCAAGGGTGTCGGCGCTGGGACTGACGGTGGCCGCGTTGGCCACCCACATGCTCGACGCCGAGCAACTGGCCACCAGCAACGGCATCGACTCCTTGGCGGCGCGCTCGATGACCTGCGCGTCAGTGCCACCGAAACCCAGCTTGCGCAGCCCGGCGACGTCCGGACGCTCCTGCGGCGCCAGCACGCCCTGGGTGAAGCCCATCTCCATCAGCGCCTTCATCTTCGCCAACCCCTGCAACGCAGCTTCGCGCGGGTTCGAGGCCTGCTGGCAATTGCTCTGGGACGCGACGTTGCCGTAGGACAGCCCGCCGTAGTTATGGGTTGGCCCCACTAGACCGTCAAAGTTGACTTCACAGGATTTCATCGGTGAGGCTCCGTGGATCTGTTTTTATAGACATCAATGTTCGGGTAAGGCTGCTTCGTGACCGCCTGAACACAGAACCCGTAGCAGCACGGCTTGCCGGCGGGAGCGGTGTGTCAGGCGGCACATGTGTTGCTGATACACCGCCCCGCCGGCAAGCCGTGCTGCTACGAGAATCAGTTCAACGTGATGCCGGGCGTCAGGCTCGCGGGCAATACCAGCGTGCCGGTCTCCAGCGACGCCACCGGATACGCGCAATAATCCGCTGCGTAATACGCGCTGGCGCGATGATTGCCCGAACCGCCCACTCCGCCGAACGGCGCAGTACTGGCCGCGCCGGTCAGTTGCTTGTTCCAGTTGACGATACCGGCGCGGCTCTGCAGCCAGAACTGCTGATAGCGCTCTTGGGAATCCGACAGCAAGCCTGCCGCCAGGCCGTATTGAGTGGCGTTGGCTTCGGCGATCGCGCCGTCGAAATCGTTGTAGCGGATCACCTGCAGCAATGGCCCGAACAGCTCTTCATCGGCACGATCCAGCACATCGCTCACGTCGAGAATGCCCGGCGTCAGCAAGGCTGCCTGGGCCTGTGGCTGGGTCATTTCCAGCAGCGCCACGGCGCCATTGGCCAGCAGTTGTTCCTGAGCATCGAGCAGGGTTTGCGCCGCCTGCAGCGAAATCACCGACCCCATGAACGGCGCCGGTTGCTGATCGAAAGCCCCCACCTGGATGGTCGAGGCCACTTCGACCAGACGCGCCATGAAGGCATCGCCCCACGGGCCCTGCGGTACCAGCAGGCGACGAGCGCAGGTGCAGCGCTGGCCGGCGGAAATGAACGCCGACTGAATCACGGTGTACACCGCCGCATCCACATCAGCGACCTGATCGACCACCAGCGGGTTATTGCCGCCCATTTCCAGGGCCAGGATCTTGTCCGGGCGCCCGGCGAACTGCTGATGCAGGGCATTGCCAGTACGGCTGGAGCCGGTGAAAAACAAGCCATCGATACCGCTGTTCGCGGCCAGCGCGATACCGGTGTCCCGCGCGCCCTGCACCAGGTTCAGCACGCCCGCGGGCAGCCCGGCCTCGATCCAGCATTGCACGGTCAGCTCCGCGACTTTCGGCGTCAGTTCGCTGGGCTTGAACACCACGGCGTTACCGGCCAGCAGCGCCGGGACGATATGCCCGTTGGGCAGATGCCCAGGGAAGTTGTACGGGCCGAACACCGCCACCACGCCATGGGGCTTGTGCCGCAGGACCGCCGTGGCATCGCCCAGCGGGCCGCTCTTCTCGCCAGTCCGCTCGCGGTAGCTCTGGATGGAAATCGCGACCTTGTTGACCATGCTGGTCACTTCTGTGGCTGATTCCCACAGCGGCTTGCCGGTTTCCTCACCGATGCAATGGGCGATTTCGTCGGCGCGGCGTTTCAATGTCGCCGCGAAGGCTTCAAGCACCGTGATGCGCTCGTCCAGCGTGCGTGTGGCCCAGGCCGGAAACGCCTGACGTGCTGCATGGATCGCGGCGTCCACCTGCGCGGCTGTCGCCGCTTGCCCCGCCCAGATCACCTGTTGGCTGACCGGGTTCAGCGATTCGAATGGCTCGCCCTGCCCGGCCTGCCAGGCACCCGCGATGTACAAGCTATTCATCACACACCCTCCCGTGCCGGAGAAAGCGGCACCGCGCGGACCTGATCGCCCGCCGTCAGGCGCAGGCGCTTGGCGGTCTTCGGATCGACCACCAGCGTGCCTGCGGCAAAACGCGCCGGCGCTGCAGTGATGCGGCAATCTTCGCGCTTGCGGTTGTGGATCAGGAACGGCGTGGCGTCGTCACCCGGCGTGCCAACGGCCAGCACCAGCGCCTGGCTGTCACGCACCGCGCGGATCTTGCCGGTTTCGCATTCGATGGCAGGGCCGGCGTCGAAAATGTCGACGTAACCCTGATAGCTGAAACCTTCGGCCTTGAGCATCGTCAGCGCCGGTTCCGTGCTGGTGTGCACGCGGCCGATCACATCCCGGGCGGCCTGCGACAGGAAGCAGCTGTACAGCGGGAACTTGGGCATCAATTCGGCAATGAATGCCCGGTTTCCAACGCCGGTCAGGTAGTCGGCCTGGCTGAATTCCATCTTGAAGAAGTGCCGCCCCAGGCTCTCCCAGAACGGCGAACGGCCCTGCTCGTCGGACATGCCGCGCATCTCGGCGATGATCTTGTTGCCGAACAGCTCGGGGAATTCGGCAATGAACAGCATCCGCGCCTTGGACAGCAGGCGGCCATTGAGGCCGTTACGGAAATCGGCGTGGAGGAACAGCGAGCACAGCTCCGAGTTGCCGGTCAGGTCGTTGGCCAGAAACAGGGTCGGGATTTCGCGGTAGATGTTCAGTTCCTGCGAGGCGCTGACGGTCAGACCCACCCGGTAGTTGTACCAGGGCTCACGCAGGCCGACGGCACCGGCGATGGCGGAAATTCCCACCACGCGGCCATCGTCGTCTTCGAGCACGAACAGGTAATCGGTGTCGCCGCGTTCGGCTTCGCCACGGAAGGTCTTTTCCGCCCAGCCCACGCGGTGCGCCAGACGCGCCTCGTTGGCCGGCAGCGTGGTCAGGCCTGCGCCTGTGCTGCGCGCCAGATCAATCAGTGCCGGTAAGTCACTGCTGCGTACGGGACGAACGATCATGCTTTCTCCTCAAGCCGGCGTCGTACGGACACCGGCGAACTCGCTAATCTGCGACACGGCAGCCGCTCACTGGCTGCCCGAACTCAACTCAAACCGCGACGATGCGCACGCTGGCGCCTTCACCGACGCCCAGCGCTTCGGCGGCGGCCAGGCTCAGGGTCACCGGCTTGCCGGGCACCCAGTCCAGTTCCAGCATCACCGCGCGGTAGTCCTGCAACTGGCTGTTGGCGACCAGATACGGGCGCCCGCCCTTGACCGCGTCACCGCTGTCGACGGTGTCGACTTTCACCGGCACCACGCGGCTCTGGGCGATCGAGCGGATGCCCGAGGTGCGCGCATGCAGGGTCGGGCCACCATCGAAGATGTCGATGTAGTGGTCGGTCTCGAAGCCTTCGCGCATCAGGATGTCGAAGGTGATCTGCGCCCTAGGGTGCACCTGGCCCATGGCCTCCTGCGCCTCATCGGGCAGCAGCGGCACGTAGATCGGGTAATGCGGCATCAGCTCGGCCAGGAAGGTCCGGCTCTTCAGGCCGCAGAGGCGCTCGGCCTCGGCGTAGTTGAGGTCGAAGAAGTTGCGGCCGATGGCGTCCCAGAACGGCGAATCGCCGTTTTCATCGCTGTAGCCGACAATCTCGGTCACGATCGAATCGGCGAAACGCTCCGGGTGGGCCGCGACGAACAGCAGGCGTGCGCGGGAGTTGAGCTCCGACCACAGCGTGCCGACCAGTTCGGGCAACACGTAGAAACTGGTCAGCAGGCTGTTGCCGGTCAGGTCATGGCACTGGGAAAGCACGTGGATCTTGTTGTGGATCTTCAGCTCACGGGAGGCGTGAACGAAGGTTTCGTTACGAAAGCTGTAGAAGGGTTCGGAATAGCCGGCCGAAGCGACGATCCCGGAACAGCCCACCAGACGCCCGGATTCGGTGTCTTCGAGCACGAAGAAATAGGTTTCCTCGCCGTTGAAACTGACCTCAGCGGCGAACGACGCTTCGGACGCGGCGATCTTGTCACCCAGACGGCCAGCGTCATCCGGCAGGGACGTGACACCAATCGGACTGTCCGCAGCCAGGCGTTGAACCTCGCTCAGATCAGCCATTTGCGCAGGGCGCATCACCAGCATGGTGTCACTCCTTGAAAAAAATCGGGGCCGGTTGTCCGGCGCATAAAAATAAAGATCGGCGCAGCTCCGTGTAGGAGCGCGCTTGCCCGCGATTGGCCATTTCAGACGACATATGGAGGTCGTATGAAATATTGTTCGCGGGCAAGCGCGCTCCTACAGGGCAATCATTACGCCTTGGTCAACGCCGCCACCGCACGCTCGAAGCGGTTCAGGCCTTCCTCGATGTCCGCATCCTCGATCACCAGGCTCGGCGCAAAACGCACCACGTCCGGACCGGCCTGCAGGATCATCAGGTTTTCCTTTTCAGCCGCGTTGAAGAAGTCTTTCGCCTTGCCTTTCCAGGCATCGGTCAGCACCGCGCCGATCAGCAGGCCCATGCCGCGCACTTCGCTGAACACGCCGTATTGCTGGCCGATTTTCTCCAGACGCGCCTTGAACAGCTCATGCTTGGCCGTCACGCCACCCAGTACTTCAGGGGTGTTGATCACGTCGATGACCGCTTCACCCACCGAACACGCCAGCGGGTTGCCGCCGTAGGTGGTGCCGTGCACGCCGACGGCCAGGTGCTTGGCCAGTTTTTCGGTGGTCAGCATGGCGGCCATCGGGAAGCCGCCGCCGATGCTCTTGGCGCTCGACAGGATGTCCGGGGTCACGCCGTAGTGCATGTAGGCGAACAGATGGCCCGAACGGCCCATGCCGCTCTGCACTTCGTCGAACACCAGAAGCGCGTTGTGCTCGTCGCACAGTTTGCGCGCGCCTTGCAGGTATTCGAGTTCGGCTGGCAGCACGCCGCCTTCACCCTGGATCGGCTCCAGTACCACAGCGCAGGTCTTGTCGCTGACCGCGGCCTTCAAGGCTGCGAGATCGTTGTACGGCACGTGGGTGATGCCGGTGATCTTCGGGCCGAAACCGTCGGAGTACTTCGGCTGCCCGCCCACACTCACGGTGAACAGGGTGCGGCCGTGGAAGCTGTTCAGTGCGGCGACGATCTCGTACTTCTCGCTGCCGTACAGATCGTGAGCCACGCGACGGGCCAGTTTGAAGGCCGCTTCGTTGGCTTCGGCGCCGGAGTTACAGAAGAACACGCGCTCGGCGAAAGTGGCGTCGACCAGCTTCTTGGCCAGACGCAGCGCAGGCTCGTTGGTGAAGACGTTGGAGACATGCCACAGCTTGTTGGCCTGTTCGGTCAATGCGCCGACCAGCGCCGGATGGGCGTGGCCCAGCACGTTGACCGCGATGCCGCCGGAGAAGTCGATCAGCTCGCGCCCCGCCTGATCCCATACGCGGGAACCCTGGCCGCGTACCGGAATGAACGCTGCGGGCGCGTAGTTGGGGACCATCACCTGGTCGAAATCGGCACGTTGCACCGGTACTTGCTCAACGGACATCGGAGTCTCCTGAAGAGGAACGCCTGCCTGGGACTGGCGAGCGATGGAAGGATTGTAAGGACTGATTTCTGCGCAGCCTTGCTGCCAAGCGACAACTTCTTATAGCGCAAACCCGGCTTTTTCAGAGGCTTTCGGCAATGCGACAAAATGCTTCGCAAAGGCGCAGTTTAAACGTTGGCGAGGGGTTGTAGCAGGGGAATGTGGATTTGAAGTCGAATTGCCGGTGGCGGGTCCCGACCGTGGGAGTGAGCTTGCTCACGAAGGGGCACAACAGACGACATATAGTAGCGCGCCAAATACCGGATTCGTGAGCAAGCTCACTCCCACAGTGACAACGGATCAACCGCGCTCGGCGGGCACCGACGACAACTCGAACGGGCTGCTGCTGCGGCGCTGGTTGCGGTCTTCGCGCGGGGTGGCGCCGAAGAAGTTGCGGTAGGCGCTGGAGAAATGCGGCCCCGAGGAGAAACCGCAGGACAGCCCGATCTGGATGATCGACTTGCTGGTCTGCATCAGCATCTGCCGCGCCTTGTTCAGGCGCAGTTCCAGGTAATACTGGCTCGGCACCCGATTGAGGTACTGCTTGAAGATCCGCTCCAACTGGCGCCGGGAAACGCACACGTGCTGGGCGATTTCATCGGTGGTCAGCGGCTCTTCGATATTGGCTTCCATCAGCAACACGGCCTGGGTCAGCTTTGGATGGCTGGAACCCAGGCGATTCTGCAACGGAATGCGCTGGCGCTCGCCACCTTCACGGATGCGTTCGACCACCAGCTCCTCGGACACCGCACCGGCCAGCTCGGCCCCGTGATCGCGGGCCAGCACGGCCAGCAGAAGGTCGAGCACCGACATGCCACCGCATGCGGTCAGGCGATCGCGATCCCAGTCGAACAGGTGGCTGGTGGCAATGACCTTGGGAAAACGCTCGGCGAAATCATCCTGCCAGCGCCAGTGCACCGCCGCGCGATAACCGTCGAGCAGCCCCAACTGCGCCAGCGGATAAACCCCCGCCGACAGACCGCCGATCACGCAACCGGCGCGCACCAGTTGCTTGAGCGCGCCGCCCAGCGCCGAGGACATCGGCGCCGGTGGCTCATCGGCGATCAGGAAAACTTTCTGACAACCTTCAAGGCGCCCTGCCCACGGCTCGCCCGGCAATTGCCAGGCGGCGCCTTCAGCTGGCGGCTCGGCCTGCAGGAACGACATTTCATAGACCACTTCCGGATGCACGCGCTGCGCGACACGCAGGGCTTCTTCGGCCAGCGCCAGGGTCAAGGCTTTGGTGCTGGGCCAGATAAGAAATCCGATTCGATGGGCAGTCATGTCGTGCAGTCCGAAACCTGTCGCAGTTTGTTATGGGTCACACGCAAAGCGTATGAAATCTGTTGCGTTCAGTTGATGCAGGCGAGCCGAATGACGCGCAGCATGAACTGTTCTGTAACAAAACGCACCGTGGAAAACGGCGCAATGGTTACTTCAAGCTTCCGGACAGGAACTGCTGCAGGCGCTCCGACTTCGGATTGACCAGCACTTCACGAGGGTCGCCGCTTTCTTCGACCAAGCCCTTGTGCAGGAAAATCAGCTGGTTCGACACTTCGCGGGCGAAGCCCATTTCGTGGGTCACCACGACCATGGTGCGACCTTCCTGGGCCAGCGCCTGCATCACCTTGAGCACGTCGCCCACCAGTTCAGGGTCGAGCGCCGAGGTCGGCTCGTCGAACAACATCACTTCAGGCTCCATCGCCAGCGCCCGGGCAATCGCCACGCGCTGCTGCTCACCACCGGACATGTGCCCCGGATAGGCGTCCTTGCGATGGGCCACGCCCACCTTGTTCAGGTAGTGCTCGGCTTTTTCCAGCGCCTCTTTCTTCGGCACGCCCAACACGTGAACCGGCGCTTCGATGATGTTTTCCAGCGCGGTCATGTGCGACCACAGGTTGAAATGCTGGAACACCATCGACAGCCGCGAGCGCATGCGCTGCAGTTGCTTGGGATCAGCCGCCTTCAGGCCGCCGTCCTTGTTCGCAACCAGCTTGAGCTCTTCGTTGTTGAGCAGAATGCGCCCGGATTTGGGCTGTTCCAGCAGGTTGATGCAGCGCAGGAAAGTACTTTTGCCCGAGCCGCTGGAGCCGATGATGCTGATCACATCGCCTGCCTTGGCGGTCAACGAAACGCCTTTGAGCACTTCGTGGCTGCCGTAGCACTTGTGCAGGTCCTGGACTTCCAGTTTGTTCATGGTTGGGGTTCTCACAGGTAATCAGTCACTGAGCAGGCGGCCGCTGCGCAGCGGGGTACGGCCCGCCACCTTGGCCATCCAGTAACCCGGCTGGGCGTAACGCAGCTTTTCGATGGCGAACAGCACACCGGCAGTGCCGGCACAGACGGTGGTCGCGCGGTCGTTGAGCGGGTCGATGACCTCGAACAGCGGATCGCCCGCCTCGACCCAGTCACCTGCCGCGCGCAGAAAGGTCAGCACGCCGGTGTGCGGCGCATAGATCATTTCGGTGCCTTCAAATGGCATGCCTTCGCAGGGCTCGTGAGCGGGCTTGGGCCACTCGCCAGCGATCAGGCCGTGCTCGGCGAGGAACGCCAGAATGCCCTCGGCGTACTTTTCGGCTTCGGCCTTGCCGGTGTTGGACTGGCCGCCCAGCTCGACCGTGGTGGACATGCACGCCAACGGAATCTGCGCCTCGGGGAATTGCTTGGCCAGACGCAGCCAAGGCAGCGAGCAAGCTTCGTCGAACGAGCTGCCGCCCGAATCTTCGGCCAGCAAACCCACGCTGACGCCCAGATAAGCCGACAGCGAACGCCACTGCGGCCAGTGCTGCGGCAGCGCGTACATGTGCAGCGAGGCATCGGTGTCGCAATGCAGGTCGAGCACGATATCGGCAGTGCAGGCATGGCTGAGCAACACGCGCTGCATGCCGGCCAGTTCGCTGGCGGGCGGCGGCAGCTGTGCCAGCACATCGTTCATCGCCTGACGGATCAGCAGGGTGTTGGCGCGTGGATCATCACCCAATTTGCCAGCCAGCCTTTCAGCCACCGGCTCGCTCAGCTCAGTGAAATCGCGGTTGAAGTTCTTGCCGCTGCCATATTCGAAACGGCCCTGGTGATTGCCTTGCAGCAACTGGCCGAGACCAATCGGGTTGGCCACCGGAACCAGCTCGACGACGCCATTGAGCAGGCCCTGCGCTTCCAGCTCGGTCAGGCGCTTCTTCAATTCCCACGCGGTGCGCATGCCGGGCAGTTCGTCGGCGTGCAGGCTGGCCTGGATATAGACCTTGCGCTCGCCTTGGCCGAAGCGGAACACGCTCAGCGTGCGTTCAGTGCCCAGGGTGCTCCAGGGCAGCGGATGATCGATGCGTTGCATATCAGTGCTTCCTCGGTGCGAGGTAACCGAGCCAGCGGCGCTCGGCCAGCTTGAACAGTTTCACCAGAATGAAGGTCAGGCACAGGTAGAACACGCCGGCGGTGATGTAGGCCTCGAACGGCAGATAGAACTGCGCGTTGACCGTCCGCGCCGCGCCCGTGATGTCGATCAGGGTCACGATGGAAGCCAGACTCGTGGTCTGCAGCATCATGATCACTTCGTTGCTGTACTGCGGCAGCGCCCGGCGCAGGGCCGACGGCAGCAAAATACGGCGGTACATCTTGGCCTTGGACATACCCATGGCCCGGGCCGCCTCGATCTCGCCCGGCGGCGTGGACTTGAGGCTGCCGGCGATGATTTCAGCGGTGTAGGCACTGGTGTTGATCGCAAAGGCCAGGCATGCGCAGAAGGTCGCGCTGGACAGCCACGGCCACAGGAAGCTCTCGCGCACCGCCTCGAACTGGGCCAGGCCGTAGTAGATCAAGAACAGCTGCACCAGCATCGGCGTGCCGCGAATCACGTAGGTGTAGCTCCAGGCCAGCAGGTTGACCCAGGCCACTTTCGAGACCCGCATCAAGGCCAGCGGCAAAGCCGCCAACAGGCCGAAGAACAGCGACAGGGCCAGCAATTTCAGGGTAATCAGCAGGCCGCCGAAGTACAGCGGCAGGTTTTCCCAGACCACGTTGTAATCGAAGATCATAGGTCGGCCACCCTTACGCCCGCCGAGTAGCGTTTTTCGATTTGCCGCAGTGCCAGCAGCGAAACACTGGTGATCACCAGGTACATGGCCGCGACTGCGAGGAAGAAAGTGAAGGGTTCGCGGGTGGCATCGGCCGCCTGCTTGGCCTTGAACATCATGTCTTGCAGACCGACCACGGAAATCAGCGCGGTGGCCTTGGTCAGCACCAGCCAGTTATTGGTGAAACCCGGAATCGCCAGACGGATCATCTGCGGCACCAGGATGCGGAAGAACACCCGCGAGCTGCTCATGCCATAGGCCATGCCGGCTTCGGCCTGCCCCTTGGGAATGGCCATGAAGGCGCCGCGAAAGGTTTCCGAGAGATACGCACCGAAAATGAAGCCCAGCGTGCCGATGCCGGCCATCAGCGGGTTCAGGTCGATGTAATCGTCATGCCCCAGCAAGGGCGCGACGCGGTTCAGCAGGTCCTGGCCGCCGTAGAAAATCAGCAGGATCAGCACCAGATCGGGGATGCCACGAATGACGGTGGAATACAGGTCGCCCAGCCAGGCCAGCCAGCGCACCGGCGACAGACGCAACGACACGCCGATCAGGCCGAGCACGATGGCCAGTGCCATGGAGCACAGCGCGAGCTGCAAGGTCAGCCATACACCGTCGAGAATGACGGGTCCGTAGCCTTTCAACATGTTGTTTGGCCCTCGAGCGCGGGATAGAAAAATGGCGCAATCAGAAGAGCCAATGCCCCGCTGCTTGCGCCACTGCGTACTGACGTCGACTTACTTGCCGTAGATGTCGAAGTTGAAGTACTTGTCCTGGATGGCCTTGTATTTGCCGTTGGCACGGATCGCGGCGATGGCGGCGTTGATCTTGTCCAGATCGGCCTTGTCGCCTTTGCGCACCGCGATGCCTACGCCGTCGCCGAAGTAGTTGACGTCGGTGAACGCAGGACCCACGAAAGCGTAGCCCTTGCCCTGGTCGGTGTTCAGGAAACCGTCCTGCAGCAGGGTGGCGTCGGCCACGGTGCCGTCCAGACGACCGGCGCCGATGTCCAGGTAGATTTCGTTCTGCGAGCTGTACGGCTTGATTTCAGCGCCCAGCGGAGCCAGGACTTCCTTGGCGAAACGCTCGTGGATCGAACCACGCTGCACGCCGATGTTCTTGCCCTTGAGTTCGGTCAGGGCGTCGCTGACGACGGTACCCTGCTTCATGACCAGGCGGGCCGGGGTGTTGTAGTACTTGTTGGTGAAGTCGACGGACTTCTTGCGGTCTTCGGTGATGGACATCGAGGACAGGATGGCGTCGATCTTGCGCACTTTCAGCGCCGGGATCAGGCCGTCGAATTCCTGCTCGACCCACACGCACTTGACCTTCATCTCTTCGCACAGGGCGTTGCCGATGTCGTAGTCGAAGCCGACGATGCTGCCGTCCGGCGCCTTGGAGGCGAATGGAGGGTACGCCGCTTCGATACCGATCTTCAGGGGCTTTTCATCGGCGAACGCAGGCTGAACCAGTACGGACAGCGCCAGTGCGCCCAGCAGCATGAGCTTTTTCATTCTTGAAACTCCATCGGTAAAACGCGACAAGTGGCCATGGGCAGCAAGGCCCGATGAGCAGAAGGACAATCTGAAATTGCGACGCGAGGTGCTGCCCGGTTGATCGGCCCGGCAAGCCTTCGGCGAGTGATCGGCATTTTAGCGGCAGGCTGTAAGTCGATATTTCTTCAATGCGACAAGTAGTTACAGAAGCACCGAGAAAGCCGTTCAGCCTGATTGACAGCCCCAACAGATTGTGCAAGGGGCGACTAGAGCAAACCTATCAACGAAGCAAATAACGCGCCCATTATTGGCAAAGCCTTCTAATCCGGCAAGTCCAGCGTGGCTTGTGAGGGGGCTGGTGCGATGGAATGCAGGGTTTTCGGGGTGATAGGACTCACCTGGGTGGCTGGGGTGATACCGGGGAGAAAGCCGGTAACAAATCGATATATATCGTTGGGGGGATCATCGAAACCTGTAGGAGCGTGGCTTGTCCCGCGATCGGCGACGAAGTCGTCGTAAAACCTGTGTATGCGGTGTGTCTGATACGGCGCGGTTGCATTTTCGACGTGAAGTTCAAGATCAAGATCAAGAGCGTTCTTCCTAACGTCAGACCTGTTTCGACTTCGTCGAGTTACTTGGAAAAGACACCCAAGTAACCAAGGTGTCCTGCTCCTGGTTTGGGTCCTCCTTCGTCGGACT